>CAZJWI010000154.1:0-56974 GCA_964549485.1 uncultured Flavobacteriaceae bacterium | reverse complement strand
TTTGGCATCCTGTACTTGCTCTTCCAGAAAGGACAGTAGCGCCTTTTTGCTCATGGCAGTCGCATCAATAATTTCTCCTTCTAGCACTTCAACTTTTTCCTTGAGGATGCGGGTGACTCCTTTAGTATCCTGGTGTACAATTTGGACATGCCCCTGCTTTTCTATGGTACAGGACTTTTCATTATGTCTAAAGTCGCCTTCTGTCATCGTCGATACATGTGTTTTAGAGTCTGATGACCAGGCGCCCATGCTGTGTGGATTATTTCGGGCGTATTGCTTTACAGGTTTAGGTGCGCGACGGTCAGAATTTCCTTCTCTAAGCACTGGATTTACAGCACTTCCTAAAACTTTTGCAAAGCGTTTGCGCAATGCAATTTCTTCTTCTGTTTCAGGCTCCTCAGGAAAATTTGGGATATCATAACCATGGGCCTGCAATTCGCTTATAGCAGCATTGAGTTGAGGTACAGAAGCGCTAATATTTGGCAGTTTGATAATATTGGCTTCTGGTTGCTTTGCCAAATCACCTAGAGCAGATAAGGCATCGGCTTGTTTTTGAGCCTCAGTAAGACGTTCTGGGAAATTGGCAATGATTCGGCCTGCCAGCGAAATATCTTCTAAGACAACATCTATATCAGAAGATTGTGTAAATCGTTTTACAATTGGCAAAAAGGAGTGCGTTGCCAGCATTGGAGCCTCATCGGTTAGGGTATATTTTATGGTTGTTTTTTGTGTCGCCATGTAGTATGTAAATTTTAAAAAAATGACGCGAGCGGTTTGTTCGCGTAAAGGATTGCAAATATAACCAATAGGATGGATTTTTTAGAATGTAAAGTGTCCACCTCCAAAAGCCGAATTAAAGCGACCTGATAATAGGAGGTATTACACCATCATAATTATATAATCAGGTCTGTATAACACCCAGATTAAAAGGTTTTTCTATAGGTGCGTGATTGGCCGCTTCTATACCCATCGATATCCATTTTCTGGTATCAAGTGGGTCTATTATAGCATCAGTCCAAATTCTAGAAGCTGCATAATAAGGAGAAATTTGCTCGTCATAGCGTGCTTTAATACGATCGTACAATTCTTTCTCGACCTCTGGTGTAATCTCCTTGCCTTGTTTTTTTAAGGAGGCTGTCTCAATTTGTAATAATACTTTGGCTGCCGAGTTTCCGCTCATTACAGCTAGTTCGGCGCTAGGCCATGCAGCAATTAATCTCGGGTCATAGGCTTTACCACACATGGCGTAATTACCAGCGCCATAAGAATTTCCAATAATAATAGTAAATTTTGGGACCACGCTATTGGATACCGCATTTACCATCTTTGCGCCATCTTTGATAATACCCCCATGCTCGCTTTTACTTCCTACCCTATAGCCTGTGACATCTGGTAAAAACACCAAAGGAATTTTCTTTTGATTACAATTAGCGATAAAGCGGGTCGCTTTATCGGCGCTATCCGAATAGATAACACCGCCAAACTGCATTTCGCCTTTTTTGGTTTTGACAAGTTTGCGTTGGTTGGCAACAATCCCAACGGCCCAGCCGTCTATACGGGCATAGCCAGTCAAAATGCTCTGACCATATCCTTCCTTGTACTCGTCAAACTCAGAATGATCTACTAGTCTATGTATAATTTTACGCATATCGTACTGCTCGGCTCTAGAGGCGGGCAGGATACCGTAAATTTCTTCTTGTTTTTCTTTGGGCAGGCCAGGCTTAGTTCGATTAAATCCAGCTTTGGTATAATCTCCTATTTTGTTCATCAGTTTTTTGATGGTATCTAAGGCCTCTTTGTCATCTTTGGCTTTGTAATCGGTCACTCCGCTAATTTCGCAGTGGGTCGTCGCCCCTCCGAGGGTTTCATTATCTATAGACTCACCTATAGCGGCTTTGACCAAATAACTACCTGCTAGAAAAATACTACCCGTTTTATCGACGATTAAGGCTTCATCGCTCATAATGGGTAAATAGGCACCACCTGCCACACAACTACCCATTACCGCCGATATCTGGGTAATTCCCATACTGCTCATAACCGCGTTATTTCTAAAAATACGTCCAAAATGTTCCTTGTCTGGAAAAATTTCATCTTGCATAGGGAGGTATACCCCAGCACTATCTACCAAGTATATTATAGGGAGCTTATTTTCTATTGCGATTTCTTGAGCGCGTAGATTTTTTTTACCCGTAATCGGAAACCAGGCACCTGCTTTTACTGTAGCGTCATTGGCTACAACCAGACATTGTTTGCCCGATACATAACCCATCTTTATGACCACGCCACCACTAGGACAGCCCCCGTGTTCCTCATACATACCCTCACCGGCAAAGGCAGCAATCTCGATGCACTTTTCTGGATCATCAACCAGATAATCAATACGTTCGCGAGCGGTCATTTTGCCTTTGGCGTGATGTTTATCAATGCGTTTTTGGCCTCCACCTAATTTGATTTTGGCCAATCGTTTTTTCAAATCAGAAAGGCGTAGTTTATTGTGGTCTTCGTTTTTGTTGAATTCTAAATCCATGTAGTTTATTTTATGGCGTCAGTCTTTGGTAGATTATCGCCGAACGAATTTACAAAAAGCCAAGCAGTTCACCTTCGCCGATTACGCAAAATTAGTCGATATTTGCGATGTTAAAATCGAATAAAATAAAGCGGATTATCCTATTATCTGTAAGTTTACAACAGTAGGCAGTGGTAATAGTTATCAAATAGATGAGATTATGGGAATGAACAAAAATACAGTACTTGCTTGGGCTACATTTATTATGATCATAGTAGGACTTGGCCTGATAGGACTAGGAGCATTTCGATATAATGAAGTGGCTGGCTGGGGCTTTGCCGCTGTGGGCGTCGGGTTTCTCGCCAACGCCTGGGTCTTTAATGCCTTAAAGGGACGGGTGTAATAAATACAGACCAAATGCTTGAGGCATTTCAACAACAATTAGAACAACTTTTGGATGGCTCCATACAAGGGTCTATGCTTATAGCCTGTAGTGGAGGTCTTGATAGCGTCGTACTCGCGCATTTAGCCCATCAATCAAAACTGGAGTTTGCCTTAGCTCATTGTAATTTTAAGTTAAGAGGAGGCAGTAGTGATCAGGATGAACTTTTCGTAAAAACCCTTGCTCATGACTTAGGAGTGGCTTGTTATACGACCACTTTTGAGACTTCTGCTTTCGCGAAAGCAGAAGGTGTATCCATACAAATGGCCGCACGCACATTGCGTTACGATTGGTTTTACAACTTGCGTAAAGAGCATCAGTATACGTGGTTGCTCACCGCACACCACCTCAATGACAGTTTGGAGACATTTATGATCAATACTGGTAGAGGTACTGGGCTTAGCGGTCTTTTAGGGATTCCAGCAGCTACTGATACTATTGTCAGGCCGTTGTTGGCCTATTCGCGTAAGCAAATACATCAATATGCGCTAGAACATGGATTACAGTGGCGAGAAGATAGCAGCAACGCCACCGATCACTATTTACGTAATCATTTAAGGCATCATGCCATCCTCAATTGGGAGGAAGCTCAACCACAATTGCTCGATGGTTTTAAAAATACCCTAGAACATTTGAAACAAACCGATGCGCTCTTGAAAGTTTATGCAGATAGCTTACGACAAGAGTATTGTTACCCAATTGACACGCTACTAGGACCATCTGGAATTGGTATTGATTTGAATAAAATTATGTCACACCCGCAGTACGAAGCGGTATTACATACTTTACTGTCTCCCTATGGGTTTACAGCTTGGTTAGATATATACCGTCTACCACATTCACAATCGGGAAAGCAGATTTTTTCTACGACGCATCGCGTATTAAAAAATAGGGATCGATTGGAAGTGTACCCTTTGACAGAGGTTGAGCAGGGTTCCTATCAGTGGTCTGGAGATCAAGATCAGATTGACGGAGGATTTGGAACATTGCGCAAAGAGATGGTCAATGAGAGTCAAAGCCTTGCCAAAAATGAAATTATTGTCGATGCCCATCGTTTAGAATTTCCACTAACGATCAGAAGGTGGCAGCATGGCGATTACTTTTATCCTTTAGGAATGAAGGGTAAAAAAAAGTTGAGTAAATTTTTTAAAGATGAAAAGCTATCTTTGGTCGCCAAGCAGCAAGTTTGGGTACTTTGTAGCGGCGATGATATCGTATGGATTATCGACCATCGGGCCGACCAGAGATATGGAGTGGTAGCCTCCACCCAACATTATTTGAAAATCACACATACCTATGAGATTGTATAAGTTTGTCTTTTTTTTAATCATCACCCTTGGTAGTGTCACAAGTCAAAGCCTACAAGCGCAAGTGTTTGCTGGTGAGGCTAAAGTCTACGATCCCGTAACCTGGACGGGAGCTGTTGAGCAGTTAAGTGATACTAGCTACGCTCTTCATTTTGATGCCGAGGTAGAGCAGGGGTGGCATATCTATAGCCAATATACAGCTGCCGGAATGCCATTTCGTTTTGACTTTAAAGAAAAAGGGACTTTTTATGAGCTCGAAGGAGCGGCGGTAGAAGGCGATACAACCAGACAATACAGCGATATTTTTGGCGAATATGAAACCTTTATCGATGGGTATACTCCAAGGCTTACTCAAAAAATTCGATGGACTGACTCTAAGCAGTCTATTATCAAATCGGTCATTTCCTATCAAGTTTGCGATGAGGTGTGTATCCCCCAGGATTTCTATGTCGTACACGACCTTCTCAAAGAAAAAGCCTTGGTTTTTGAGTCCTATAAAGAGTTTGAGGCTTACGGTCAAGATGTTGATGCTATTCAAGATAACAAAGGCTTGTGGACTATATTCATACTTTCTTTTGGAGGTGGGCTTTTGGCTTTGTTAACACCATGTGTATTTCCAATGATACCAATGACGGTTGGCTTTTTTACAAAGCAGAGTAAATCCAGAGCAGCGGGTATTAGAAATGCTATTGTTTACGGTCTGAGTATCATATTTATTTATGTCGTCTTAGGGCTTAGTGTGGTAGCTATCTTTGGCGCCGACTCCTTAAATGCCTTATCAACCAGTGTCACCTTTAATCTTATCTTTTTTGTTGTATTAATTCTATTTGCGATTTCCTTTTTGGGTGCTTTTGAGATCCAATTGCCCAATTCGTGGGCCAATAAAGTAGACCGACAAGCCGATCGGGGTGGGATGATTGGCATCTTTTTTATGGCCTTAGCATTGGCTATCGTATCATTTAGCTGTACAGGACCTATTGTTGGGACTACCTTAGTTCAAGCTTCTTCCAAAGGCGGACTTGCCCCAGTTATTGGTATGCTTGGCTTTTCTAGCGCAATAGCGATTCCATTTGCGTTATTTGCCATGTTTCCTGCCTGGATGAGCTCACTGCCCAAATCTGGAGGCTGGCTCAATTCGGTGAAGGTAGTTTTGGGCTTTTTAGAGCTCGCACTGGCATTCAAGTTTTTGTCTAATGCCGATTTGGTACTTCAGGCCCATCTTTTAGAGCGCGAAATCTTTTTAGCGATAATTATCGCCATTGGACTTGGTCTGGTACTTTATCTGTTTGGAAGATTAAAATTGCCTCATGATAGTGATATGAATCATCTGTCGGTAGGTCGTGTACTGCTGGGCTTAGTGACCTTGAGTTTTGTGATCTATCTCATACCAGGACTTTGGGGAGCACCTTTAAAGATGATCAGTGGATTTCTGCCACCTATGAATTACAGTGAGTCGCCTTACGGTGTAGGAGCTGCCCAAAGTGGAGGGTATATCAAGTCAACCCAGTCTATCCCAGAACAAGCCGAGTTGGGACCATTAGATTTACTGGCCTTTACAGATTATGAGGCTGGTTTGGCTTACGCCAAAGAAAACAATAAACCCATTTTACTCGATTTTACAGGGGTGGCATGTATTAATTGCCGCCGTATGGAAGAAAGAGTATGGTCTGACCCAAAAGTGTTGAATTTATTGTCAAATGAAATTGTTTTAATTTCGCTCTATGCCGATAAAATCGACGAATTGCCAGAATCCGAACAATATATAAGTCAGACTACCGGTAAACTCATTCGTACGATTGGAAATAAATGGAGTGATTTTCAAATAGAACGCTATAAAGTAAATGCCCAGCCTTATTACGTGCTAATCGATCACGATGAAAATAATCTCAATAAACCTGTGGGCTATTTGCCAGATATTGACAAGTATGAGGCATGGCTCAAACAAGGTATTGAACGTTTTAAATCAAAATAACATGAAAAAAACAATCCTATTTGTACTCTTTCTCATTGGATGGAGTTTCCTACCCACGGTCCTTACAGGGGTTCAAGCACAACAACAAGACTATGATGTTGCACAGTACTACAATAAAAAGGAGGTGAGTATACCTATGCGAGATGGTATCAAATTGCACACGACAATTTATTCGCCCAAGGACACCTCTACCACATATCCTATTTTAATGATGCGCACGCCTTATAGTTGCAGACCTTATGGCGAAGATAAGTTTAGATCACGAATAGGACCTAATTCCTATTTGATGAAAGAAGGCAATATCATTGTTTATCAAGATGTGAGAGGCCGATGGATGAGTGAAGGCTCTTATGATAATATGCGAGCCTTTATCCCCAACAAAAAGGAAGGGGAGGTTGATGAAGCCAGTGACACCTATGACACCATTGAATGGCTTGTCAATAATGTAGATAATTTTAATGGAAATGTAGGAACCTGGGGTATCTCTTATCCTGGATTTTATGCAACATATTCGCTATTAAGTGGGCATCCAGCATTAAAGGCGGCCTCCCCACAAGCCTGTATTGGCGATTTCTTTTTTGACGATTTCCACCATAACGGGGCTTATTTACTCAGTTATTGGAGGGCTACTGCGGTTTTTGGATACCAAAAGGAGGGGCCTACAAAAGAAGCCTGGTATTCTTTTCCTGAGTTAAATAGCGATGATCAGTTCGATTTTTTCCTCAAGACAGGGCCTTTGTCTAATCTCGATAAATATTATGATGCCTCTAATGAATTCTGGACACAGCTCAAGGAGCACCCCAATTATGACGAATTTTGGCAATCTCGAGGTTTGATACAGCATTTGGAAAACATTAAGCCCGCTGTAATGACTGTGGGTGGTTTGTATGATGCCGAAGACCTATATGGCCCTTGGGAAACCTATAAGAATATTGAAAAACGCAGTGATACATATAACACCGTAGTTTTTGGGCCATGGAGTCATGGGGATTGGGCAAGAACCAAAAAGCGTCAGGCTGTAGGTAATGTTTACTTTGGCGATGATATCTCAGATTATTTCCAAAAGGAAATTGAGACCAAATTTTTTAATCATTGGCTTAAAGGCCCTGCCAATGGAGATACAGGGCTTCCAGAAGCACACGTCTTTGATTCTGGGACAAAGCAATGGCGCAGTTTTGAAAGCTGGCCTCCAAAGAATGTCAATCGCACACCCTATTACCTGGATCGGGACGGACAATTAAATTTTACGCCCACAAAATCTGAAGAGGCTCGAAGCTTTGTAAGTGATCCTGCCAATCCGGTACCTTATGCCGAGGGTAAAAAAATGGTATTTACCCCACGCAAATACATGAGTGACGATCAGCGTTTTGCAGGAGCGCGTCCAGACGTTTTAGTTTATGAAACTCCAGTGATGGAAGAAGACTTAACCTTGGCTGGCGATATCATAGCCAAACTATTTGTTGAAACAACCGGCACTGCTGCAGATTGGATTGTAAAAGTGATTGACGTATACCCAGATACAGCAAAAAATACTCAAGAAATCGAAGAGGGAGTATCTATGGCTGGTTATCAGCAAATGGTGCGTAGTGAGGTCATGCGTGGCCGATTTAGAAATAGTATGGAAAACCCCGAGCCCTTTACTCCTGGTAAGATTGAAACAGTTACGATCAAACTTCAGGATGTCCTGCACACTATCAAGAAAGGTCATAAGCTTATGGTGCAAGTGCAAAGTACCTGGTTTCCACTTATCGATTTAAATCCTCAAACCTATGTAGATAATATTTTCGAGGCAAAGGAGAGCGATTTTAAAAAGCAAACTCACAAGGTTTACCACCAATCAGAAATTGTAGTAGGTATATTGGAGGAATAATTTAAAAGGGGTATGTAAAGAAAAACATCCCGCACAAGGCGGGATGTCTTTCACCCCTAAAATTATGAAAGCAACTCCAAAGTTGCTCATAAGCCTCATGAATAAGACTTTGTAAATATACTTGTAATTTTTATAATGGATATGCGCTTTCAGGATCTTTTATATCGCATTGCATAAAGAGAAAGGGGTGTAAAAAAGAAAAACACCCCGCATAACGCGGGATGCCTTTCACCCCTAAATTCTTGAAAATTCGACTTCGTTATCTAACACTCACGAATTCAAACGAAGTTTTTGTTTTCTTTGTAAACTAACCTAAACAATTGTTGTTTTATTACATGGTAAATATACTCCTCATATCAAATTTGTAAAAGGGGTATTTACCCCTTTTTTTGGCAATAATCAACTCAACTTATAATTGTTTTGGGTGTTATATTCGCTATCGATCCATTAACAATACTGATTTACAAGCATTTCCGAATATTTATATATGTTCGGTAGTAAGACGATTAGGCTGTCTGCATTCTTTCTACATTACTTCTCAAAACACGATCATGATTACCAAAGTTTTTGGAAGCGCTGTCATTGGAGTAGACGCCACCACAATTACCGTAGAGGTTAATGTAGATAAAGGAATAGGCTATCATCTGGTAGGTTTACCCGACAGCGCCATTAAAGAAAGTAATTTTAGAATAGCCGCAGCTTTACAAAATCATGGATTTAAAATTCCAGGCAAAAAGATCATTCTCAATATGTCACCAGCCGATATGCGTAAAGAAGGATCGGCCTATGATTTGCCACTGGCTTTGGGTATTCTTATTGCATCAGGCCAGATTGATGGTGCCGATATAGCTTCCTATGTGATCATGGGAGAGCTGTCTTTGGATGGGAGTCTCCAACCTATTAAAGGTGCTTTACCCATAGCCATCAAGGCGAAAGAAGAAAACTTTAAAGGACTAATATTACCCATACAAAATGCTAAGGAAGCGGCTATAGTAGATGGTATCGCCGTTTATGGTGTATCTACAATAAGTGAGGTTATCGCTTTTTTTAGCAAAGGAACTCCTTTGCAGAAAACCACAGTAGATATACAAAATGAGTTTTACAAAGAGCTGCAACAACCCGAATTTGACTTTGCCGATGTCAAAGGTCAGGAATCTATTAAAAGGTGTATGGAAATAGCAGCTGCAGGGGGGCATAACATCATTCTTATTGGACCTCCCGGAAGCGGCAAGACGATGTTGAGCAAACGCTTGCCTAGTATATTACCTCCTATGTCATTAAGAGAAGCCTTAGAAACCACAAAAATTCACAGTGTGCTTGGGCGACTAAAGGCACATGAAGGATTAATGAGTCAACGGCCGTTTCGGGCACCGCATCACACTATATCAGATGTTGCTCTGGTAGGTGGAGGCTCATATCCCCAGCCAGGCGAAATTTCGCTATCGCATAACGGCGTGTTATTTCTTGATGAATTACCAGAATTTAAAAGATCGGTGCTAGAGGTAATGCGACAACCCTTAGAAGACCGAGAAGTTACCATATCCAGAGCGCGCTTTACCGTTACCTATCCCAGCAGCTTTATGCTTGTAGCTAGTATGAACCCGAGCCCAGGAGGTTATTTTAACGACCCTACGGCTCCTGTAAGTAGCACACCACAAGAAATGCAACGTTATTTGGGTAAGATAAGCGGTCCTTTACTCGATCGTATAGATATACATATTGAGGTAACACCTGTTCCCTTTGACAAATTAAGTGAGATGTCAAAGGCCGAGTCTAGCTTGGCTATTCGAGAGCGGGTTATAGCAGCTAGAGTGTTTCAGAGTGAACGCTTTCGCGAAAGCAAAAACACCCACTACAATGCCCAGATGAATGTTAAGCAAATCCGAAAATACTGTAGTCTTGGCGCCAGTTCCTTACAACTGCTAAAGGCTGCAATGGAACGTTTACAATTGTCTGCAAGAGCCTATGATCGGATTTTAAAAGTAGCCAGAACCATAGCCGATCTTGATGGAAAGCAAGACATAATGGAGCGACACATTAGCGAAGCCATACAGTATAGAAGTCTAGATAGAGAAGGGTGGTTGGGGTAATTTTTGGAATGGAATCCAAAGGTGGTTTTCACTTAATGTCAGTTCCTAAATTTAAGACTTGGCGGTCTGGACAGGACATTGCACCTGCAATTTTATTTTTCAGCAATATCACCCCTTTTCTCTAGCCTATGGTCATTTTGATGGCCTAATCATTTTGTGTAATAGCAAGGTATGAGGCATCATCATGTGCCCCATTATGGTTACTATGCTATAGGACAGAGTAACATAGGTTTAGTCTTGCCTATTTACAATCAGAAAGACAGGCGGTGTACATTTTCTAATGCTCAACAAAACTGGGTATGGTATTTCGGATTAAAAAATACACGAGCCCCGCGTTAATACCGATCTACTCCATGTGCGAAGCTGCCCGGTAACAGTCATTCTCGTTATTAGGGCCGTCCTCCAAAATGAAGCGGTGTTTACTTAAAAAGTAAAAGACTGTTGGTGGCATATAGGTATATAACCGCAAAGGGTTACAAATCACGTCTTAGCGATGTCGAGCTCACAACCATCCAAAGATTTTTATGAGGTGAGTTCCAAGTCATTTATAATCTGTAATATTGATACTGTGATTTATAAAACATCGGCTTATCCGTATGATAGCATATTACATGACAAGCCATGCAAACATCATTTTTTAACAGTCCTAAATAGACCATCTATCGATGAAAAATCGTTTTAAAATTTCTGGCCCTGGCGTACTTATCGCTGCTGCTTTTATAGGGCCCGGTACGGTAACAGTTTGTACGCTGGCTGGAGTTACTCATGGTTACACGCTACTTTGGGCTATGGTTTTATCGGTTGTGGCAACGCTAGTCTTACAAGAAATGGCCGCGCGTATTGGTCTTGTTTCTCAGCGAGATTTGGCTACTGTTATTAGAGAGCAATTACCAGGGAAGTCTGCCAGATTTTTTGCCATCGTGCTAATGCTTAGTGCTATTGTGATTGGGAATGCAGCCTACGAAGCAGGGAATATTAGTGGCGGAGTTTTAGGTCTTGAATCTTTAGGGTTTGATGCAGACATTGGCTGGGGTAATTACAGAATAAACAGTTGGAGTTTGATCATAGGCGGGGTTGCTGGGGTGTTGTTATATGTAGGGAATTATAGAATACTAGAACGTGTTTTGGTCGCTATGGTACTTTTGATGAGCCTGGCTTTTTTGATTACCGCAGCCTTGACCCGTCCAGATATCATGGCCATCTTCAAAGGAAGTCTATGGCCGCAAATCCCAGAAAATGGAGTGCTAATGGTCGTAGCTATAGTTGGTACTACGGTAGTACCCTATAATCTGTTTTTACATGCCTCGCTGGTCAATGAGCGGTGGAAAGGAAAAACACATCTAGCCGCTGCCAAAAGAGACACAGTAGTTGCCGTACTATTGGGCGGAATTGTATCTATGGCTATTATTATTTGTGCAGCAGCCTTAAAAGGAACCGAGATAACCAACGCCGCCGATTTGGCACTGAGTTTGGAACCGCTATTTGGAGATTATGCGCGTTATTTTGTAGGGGTAGGGCTGGGAGCAGCAGGCTTAACATCTGCTATTACGGCGCCGCTGGCGGCTGCCTATGTAGTGCAAGGATGTCTGGGGTGGAAACCCAATTTAAAGGGAGTCAAATTTAGAGCGGTCTGGATGAGTATTTTGGGCATCGGCATACTCTTTTCCTCTTCAGGCTACAAACCAATTGAAATCATTCAATTTGCACAAGTGGCTAATGGGGTGCTGCTCCCTGTAATGGCTGGTTATCTGATTTGGCTGGCCAATAAAAAACAAGTCTTAGGGAAATTCGTCAATACGAGAGCACAAAATATACTGGGTATCTGTATTTGGTGTATCGTACTTGTATTAGGACTTCGCCTTATTTTTAAAGTCATAGGAATTCTGTAATGCGGAAGATGGATTTTAATAGTGATGTAGGTGAAGGTATTGGAAATGATAGCCAACTTATGCCTTATTTGAGTTCATGTAGTATTGCCTGTGGCGCTCATGCAGGTTCTAAAGAAATTATTAGAGCTACCGTAAATCTGGCCTTGAGACATGAGGTAAAGATAGGAGCACATCCATCGTATCCAGACCCCAAAAATTTTGGTCGTGTAGTACAACCAATGTCAATAACTCAGCTTAGTGATACCATAAAAAGACAAATTACTCTGGTCAAACAAATCACCCTTGCTCAAGGTGGTACGCTCTCCCATATCAAACCCCATGGTGCACTGTACAATCAAGCGGCTGTAGATGCGCGCATTGCCAATTGTATCATTAATTGTGTCCTTGAAGTTGCACCAGAGTGTAGCTTGTATGTGCCTTATCAGTCTGTCATAGCCCAAGAGGCCAAAGAAAAGCTGGATATCAAAAAGGAGGGCTTTGCAGACCGGAATTATCACAACAATTATAGCTTGGTAGCACGATCTCTACCTGAGGCGGTGATAAGAAGTCCTCAAGAAGTTTGGGATCACGTATCACCTATGCTTACCAGAAATGAGCTCACAACCATAGAAGGAAAAACCCTAGCTTTTGAATTGGAGACCTTGTGTTTTCACGGAGATCATCCCAATGCTGTGGCCATTCTTCAATACGTCCACCACCAATGTCTGGTTCATCAAATTGCGATTGTATGACGCCTTTGCAAACCTATAGTGTATTTCCAATAGGAACTCAAGCGATCCTTATTAGATGGGCACCAGAAGCCCATATCCAATTCTTACCTTACTTGCTCGCTGTGAAAAGTAAGCTCATGTCGCATTTTCAGGTAGAGGTGGTTCATACTTATGATCAAATGCTCTTAAAAATGCCGCCTTCGTCTGAGGTACTCAACCAGCTCGCACAGCTATTAGATCAAAAAAATCTCCCTGTAGAAAATAAGGAGGTTGTTTATCAAATCCCAGTGTGCTATGATCTCGTATTTGGTTTGGATTTGAACGCTTTCGCGAAAGCAAAACAAGTAACACCACAAACAATTGTAGACTGGCACTGCGCTCCAAGATATATTATTGCCTTTTTGGGATTTTTGCCCGGGTTCCCGTATTTGCTGGGACTTGACCCTCGTCTATACTTTCCAAGAAAGGCAAAACCCGCTTTTGATATTCCTAAGGGTGCAGTGGCTATAGGTGGACGTCAAACAGGTATATACCCCCAGCAAAGTCCTGGTGGGTGGCATGTTATAGGAAATACACCCCTGAGATTGTTTGACCCCGACGCAGCTCATCCCTCACCATTTATTGCTGGTGATCGTATCCAATTTGAACCTGTGCATCTTGACGAGTATCAGGCTATTGCCGAGGAAGTGGCTGCCGGCACATATCACCTAAAAACAATACTGTCGTGAGTGGTTTGAAGATCATACAGCCAGGATTTTGGACAAGCGTACAAGACCATGGTCGGTTTGGGTATGCACATTTAGGTATACCTCAAAGTGGTGCTATGGATAAAAAGGCTATGCTAATGGCTAACGGGATGTTAAATAATAGCCCCGATGCCGCTGTTTTGGAATGTACGCTTAAAGGACCAGAAATAGTATTTGAAAGGGATACCGCTTTTGTAATTACCGGTGGTAGTGTTTGCGCTATGTATGCTGGAAAAACAGTTATGAATAATAGAGTTGCCTGGGCAAAAGCCGGAGATCGTCTTAATATCGGCGCGGTTCGTAGTGGGTGTAGAGCCTATCTCGCTGTTGCAGGAGGGATATTGACCAAAGAGGTACTGGGTAGCAGAAGTATGTACGCTCCTTTGACCGCTAGTACAGTCAAAAAAGATGATTTTTTGGCTATAGGTAATTCGGCATATGGAACTTCAAAGGGCGCCAAAATAAAAATGGAAGATTCAAGTGGTGGTGGAAACAAGCCTGAAAGCACATGTCTACAGGTGTACAAAGGTCCAGAATATAAGTGGTTGTCTTCTGGTCAAAGAAAAAAACTATTACAACCTACTAAGGTGTCGAGACATTGGAATAGGATGGCGCTACAGTTTGAAAAAAAATTACAGCATCAAATGCCCGAAATGTATACGGTTCCAGTCATACCAGGAACAATTCAGTGTACTCCTGATGGTAGTTTAATCGCCTTATTAAATGATTGTCAAACCACAGGTGGTTATCCGAGGGTTTTACAATTGACAATAGAAAGTATGGATCGCATAGGGCAACTACAGGCTTCCGATAAGGTCTATTGGGAATTACTGTCGTAGTTCAGAATTGCGATCTTCAATAAAAATATCACTTAGTATCTGTATGGTATCCCCTCTGCCTAAGGTTTCTTCAATTTTGGCAGCCTCTTCACCACATACAGGACTGTTGAGCATGGTGTTCCATAAGGCATTGATAAATTCGGCATATTCTAAACCGTCATGCCATGCAGCGAGCCCTTCTTGTCTGCATTTGGCATAAATCTTTTTAATAGCATTTTGACTATATGCAAGTGTCGAAGGCATAACCGTAGGTCTGGCGCTATCAAGTCTCTCTGGATTTCTTCTAGAAGGCATAGGTTGTTTTTTTAGCTAAATTACTCGAGATATGAACTTTAAAAAAGGGGTATATACCCCTAATTTTAAACCAACATCACTTTTTAAGGGGTAAACACCCCTTTTTTTGTCAAGAGGAATGATATACAAGTATAATTTCATAATTTGAAAATTATTAACTCATAAACATATTTTATTATGCCAAATCCACCAAGTAGTTGTATTACCCCTTCAGAGGGTAAAGCCCTATGTGATCAATGGACCAATACTAGAGCACAGTATATCAAAACCGCCGAAGGCTATGATGATACCTGTGAATTCAACATGAGTGTTGCAGACCTTCAAGCGTATCTTGATTATGTAGTTGCAGAGTCTTCGGCTCAAGGAATTACAGATCCTGGTGTACGGATCTATTTTGCAGCCTATAGTCAAGGTAGTCAGCCCAAAGCAACCCTAGTGATGGCTCCAACTATGAGTGGAGACCCAGGAGCCGATAATAATTACAGCATACAACCTGCAAACAGACAGACAGGACGCATACCACCAAGAGCTTACAATCCGGGGCAATAAATGAAATGGCTACATTATTTTGATGGTTTTTCACAAGCAATCTTAATCGATGTTCTTGCTGCTGTTATAGCCTTGATAACATGGAAAAAGTATCGTGCCGTACTGGGACGAGACTTTTTCCTGTTTATGTCATTTTTATTTGTGGTTGTATTTACAGAGGTGGTAGGTCAATATTCTGCGTTTATTTACTTACAAGACTTGGACGACTTTCAATTTTTTTGTGATTACCCAGGCTTTTTATATTCTGATTGGCTTTTAAATATTTACTCTGTGGTATCTTTTATTATGTTGGGGTACTACTTTAGAATGCAGCTTATCCATCCCAAGGCCAAGCAACTTTTTGGATTTATAATAGTCCTATTCGCAATAGCGACCACTGTAAATCTGTTGGTTACTGATATCTTTTTTAAGAGTTTCTCCAAATTTACAGATGGTATAGGCGTGTTGTTACTCACAGCAATCATAACGTATTACTATTACGAGATTTTGACTACAGATAATATATTAAAAGTAAAAACATCATTCCCGTTTATTGTATCTATTGCCTGTTTGGTGTACTACCTATGTGCTACTCCATTATTTTTGGTCTACGATTTATTACTTTTTGAGGAGGTGGTTCTTGGGGTTTATTACGACAATATCTTAACCTTTCTAAACATATTCCTTTACGGAATGTTTATATTTGGGATGCTCACATGTTACTGGTTCAACAAATCTCTAAACATCAAGTTCTCCTAGGCGTCTATTTTATAGTCGTCATACTTTTTCTTGTTAGCGTTTTTGTCATTTTTTTCTACACCTTTCAAAAGCGGAAAAACACTTTATTACTCACACAACTACAGCGCGAACAAGAGTTTGAAAAAGCGCTGGCCCAATCGGCACATGAAATCAAAGAAGAAACCCTTAAAAACATTGGAATGGAGCTGCACGACAATGTGGGACAGCTGTTATCTGTGGCCAAGATGCAAATAAATATGGGTCTTAACCAACTGCAACCAGAACACAAAGAAGTCTTTCGTGATGCTCGAGAAACTGTAGGTCAAAGTCTTACCGAGATACGGTCACTCTCAAAGGTGATCAATGGAGAGGTTATGGCCCAATGGCGCTTGTTTGAGGCGGTTGAAGAAGAAGTGAAACGATTGCACAAGTCTGGTATTGTCAAGGTTAATTTTACGATCAAGGGTCAGGTATTTACCATAGCCAATACAGAGAAAATCATCATATTTAGAATTATTCAGGAGTGTTGTAGCAATGTCGTAAAACACGCTAGTGCTTCACAACTCGATATACAACTTTCGTATCAACCCGACGAGATCAATATTTATATCAAAGATGATGGGATTGGTTTTGATCCAGATCAAAAGGAAAAGGGATCGGGAATGATAAATATGAAAAATCGTGCCCATCTCATACATGCCGAGCTTAACTTTGACAGTAAATTACAACAGGGAACCACCATCCATTTAAAATATCCGCTCCATCATGACCCCCCTCAATATCATATTGGTAGATGATCACACGCTTTTCGCGAAAGCTTTAAAAACCCTTATCGCATCATTCGAAAACACTTATGTCACCTATGTAGCGCCTAATGGTCTAGACTTTATTGAATACATCAAAAAGCAGCACAATTTGCCAGATGTTGTCTTATTGGATGTTAGAATGCCAGGGCTTGACGGTATTGGTACTATGCGGTGGCTCCATGAGCATATGCCGCAAATAAATGTGTTGGCGATTACTATGGAAGATGATGATCAATCTATTTCGCAAATGATACGCTATGGTTGCAAAGGCTATCTTCTTAAAGATGTGGCGCCTCAAAAGCTAGAACAGGCTATCATCACTGCGGCACAAGGCCATTATGTGTATAGTGAGCGCGTAGATAAGCAAACTTTTGAGCACTTTCAGGAGCTTAATTATGAAGATGCTAAGCAGGAGGAAGATCTCGATTTTAAAGATTCGGAGTTAGAATTTCTCAGGTATATCTGTGGTACCGATTTGAGTTCAAAAGAAATTGCCATCCGTATGAATCTAAGCCCTAGTACTATAGATAATCGAAGAACTGAACTTTATAAAAAGCTGGGTGTTAACAATAGAATAAGTGCGATATTGTTTGCTATGGAGCATCAGCTGTTATCTTAGTTGGGTGTTGTACAATGATATAAACGTTAATTAATATGAAAGGATTTTTTCAAGAATTTAAAGAGTTTGCCGTAAAGGGCAATATGATAGACATGGCAGTAGGTATTATTATTGGTACTGCTTTTAATAATGTAGTGAGTACTTTGGTAAAGAAGGTGGTGATGCCACCGCTTTCACTACTTACAGATGATGTGAACTTGGCTGGGCGCAAATACATTCTTAGGGAAGCTGCAGACAATGTTGAAGAAGTTGCTATTGGGTATGGTGAAATGATTGAAGTTCTGATAGACTTCTTGATAATTGCACTCACGATATTTGTAGTCATCAAATTTATAAATAGGTTCAAAACTAGAGCCGAAGATCCCAAGGATAAAGAGGTAGTCACCCCCAAAAACATAGAGCTCTTATCCAATATAGAACGCCTTATGGAAGAACAAAACGCCTTGATTCAAAAAAGTGGCAATAAATAGGTTGTATGAAGCACTTTACCTACAGTGTATAAAGGGGGAGGGGGCTAATTTAAGAGCCATCGAATAGAATATTTTACTTATGTTTGCGTTTAAAGTCGAAATAATCCCAATCGCGATGAAAAAAATTTCCTACTTGTATTTCTTTTTTGCCTTGTTTACGGCAGCTGTGTTCACATCTTGTGAAAACGAGCCCTTGACAGGTGAATTTTTTACAACTCCAGACGGTTCAGACTCGACTACTGATGATGACGGCACTGTAGATTCTGAAGAGTGTATCGCTGCCCTTGATGCCTTAGCAACAGGACAAGCAAGTTTAGCAGGAGCTACAGAAGAAACTTATAATGCCGCCTGCGTTGCCTATGCAACGGCTTTAGATTTTATAATTTCTAATTGCGGTGATCCTAATAACGTTTATCAAAACATCTTGAACACTCTAGGTGATTGCTCTTTTAACGCCTGTATACAAGCTCAGGCCGCCAGTGATTTACAACAAAGTATTTTTGAGAATACAGATTCTGAGGGTCAACAGACCGCCTGTTTTAATTATCTGGCCGCTCTTGAAAACGAAATTGAAGTATGTGGCGATTCTGCTGGCTTGATTCAAGCTGTAATTGACGGTTTACCTTGTGACAATAATTGTGAAAACGCCACGGCTGCGACAGCTGAAGCTCAAGCTAATTTTGATGCCGTAGACGTTACCGATGAAGCGGCATATGTTCAGGCTTGTAATGCTTATAAATTGGCTTTAGAGGCCCAAATTGATGCCTGTGGGGATGAAGATGGTAGTTTATTCTCAATAATTGTTGGTCTTGGCGAATGTACCCCGCCAGAGCAACCAGGCCCGGTTCAAATGAATGTGAATGGCGAGTATAAAAACTTTAATACAAGTACTGTCTCTGTTTCAGGATCTACCTTAAATGTATTGGCGACAGATATCGATACCGATGACACTTTCTTCTTTAGAGTGGTGTTAGGACAGCAAGGACCTAACAGACTTCAAGATGAGTTCTTGGTCATAGAAAGTATAGGTCATAATCCGCAAACAGCGGGAGATAACCCATTCATAGATGAAGTAACTACTAATGTAAGTGGTAGTTTGGAAGGAACTTTCTCGGGAGAAATGATAACCGACGAAGGAGTCGTGGTGGTCATTACAGAAGGGGTCTTTTCTATAGCATATTAAAAGCTAATCGCTTTAGATAATTAAAAATGCCTTCTCAAGCGAGAAGGCATTTTTTTATTTGACCTGTCCTTAAAATGAGGAGGGTCGCTGCTTTTTAATTTCGAGATATATCTCCAGAGCCAGACACTTTGGTGTCCTGTTTGGCAGGGTTACCACTGTATTCAATATCTCCAGATCCACTTACCCGAGCTTTAAGACTTTTGGAACAGTTTACCGCAATATCTCCAGAACCCGCTACACGAGCATCCACATTTTCGGCATTGAGGCGTCCAGCATGAATATCTCCAGATCCCGCTACACTTGCTTCAAAATCTCTGGTGTTTCCAGTTAAGGTAAGATCTCCAGAACCTGCAACACTGGCATCTACCATATTGGCGTCTACCTCTAAAATTAGATCTCCAGAACCAGCAACCGCTGTATTAAATGAGTTGGCTTTCATCACTGCCTTACCTACCACATCTCCAGACCCTGCTAAAGTCACTTCGTTTAAATCTCTAAACGGCACAGTAACCTTGATCATCATACGATTGCTTGGCTTAAGACTTTTTCCCTTTTCAACCTTGATCTTTAAGGCGTCACCTTTTACTTCAGTGATGATGTATTCTAATAGATTACTTTCTCCTTCAATGGTTAGGGTACCCTCATTACCGGCAACAAGCTCAACATCAAAGAAACCGCCTACATTAACCTGGTCATAAGAACCAACATCTCTGGTTATGGTGGTCATATTGCCATTGCCTTTGATTCCTTTACCTCCCCACCATTGGGCTTGCATTTGCAAACACGCCATGAGTATTAAACTCGCTGTAATTACTTTTTTCATGATTTTATTTGTTTTGTAGTTATTGATTGATTTTATAATTGTGTTGTAGTTTTTAATAACGCGATAGTGTTACGCCTCCATACTCAGAATTAATAGTTACCGTATTGGAAGATCGCGAATTGCCGTAATAGCCTTCATAATATTTATCCGAATTTTGGATGCGTTCTTTATTGATGGTCAAGTCATCGCGTCCCGAAAGACCTGCATATTCCAGTTTAATCGTAAAGGTAAACTCATAGTTAGTGTTATATCCCAATTTAATACCGGTATAATCGCTTCTAATATCTACATCTCCTGCACGCTCACTTAACTCTTCTATACGTATAGAACCATAATCGGCATTGATGTTTACATCACCGTGCACTCGGCCTAATTTGGCAGTGAGATAATCTCCACGTCCCATAATATCTTTGGTCACTTCTGTTCGGATAGAACCATAGTCACAAGTGTAATTTAGGTTTTCAATAGCTCCAAATTCTGATTTGGAATAGTCTGCATTGAGTTCGATATTACCGCCCTTTTCCAAAAAGAAGGAAGAGTAATCGGCGTTAATACGACCGCTTTTCATATAACCTATGGTCGAGTTTTTTGTATAATCAAAGTTGAGGTAGTTATTATCGGCCATAAGATCGCCCAGAATTAATTTTCCGTAGTCACAGTTGATTTTGGCCACACCTTCAATCTTATTGACAGATACAGATCCGTAATCGTTATTTATATCAATACTGTTGCTAATAGGCACCTTAACCGTATAATTTACCTCCATATTGACATTGCTGTTTTGCCAGTTGTTCCACCAGGATCTGCTTCTATTGCTAAATTCGGTTTTGGCGGTTACATAAGAGGCCATGGCGTCAAATTCAACATCGATTTCATCAAGTCTCTTTTGTACCTTTTCTTCGTTATTTCCGTTGGTTTTGACATGTACTTCAATAACGATGCGATTTTCATCCCAACTCACCATATCAATATTTCCATAACTGTTTTTAATGGTAAGGGTAGCATCAGGATTCACACTAAATTCCTTTTTAATCTTTTTTTCTTTGGTATATCTGCCATTAGGGCCTGTGTGGGCCGTTGCTAGCACAGGAAGCGCTAATAAGGCAAACAATAAAATTGTAAATCTTGTTTTCATAGTTGTTTATTTAATCACTCCTTAAAGGGTTTCTGGTTGTAAGGTATTAAGCACTTTTATGGCTTCCATATGTTCTAACACCTGTTGTAATAAATCGATTCTGTTCTGGAAATTATCAATCATTGCATAAATGACTCTTTTATCTTCGCCACTTTCGGTCAGATCATTTTGCAATCCCTTGTACTGATCTTCAAGATCTTTCATTCGCGCCATAGCATCATCTACAAGCTTTGCTGTGGCAGGGGTATTGAGCTTTTCAATTTCAAACAATTCCTTTTCAATAGTGCGCGTAAAAAAGGCCTGCGCTTCACTCATTTCTGGAGAAATATCGGCTAATTGTTTGGTTTCAGTCTGCATATTACTGGTGTAAAACACTCCTGCTACCAATAAGATACTTGCGGCTACCAGTAGGGGTTTCCACCAGTCAAGCCGATGTACTTTGGTTTTTGGCTTAGATGAGGCTACAGGGTTTTGCTGCAGCTTTTCTAAAAATTTGGCCTTGTGGCTGTCACTTGGTGCAGCCGTGTCAAATTCGCCTCCCAGGCGATCAAATAAATGATCTAATTCGTCCTTTTTCATCATGGCTTAATATTTTTCGCAAACTGTTTTTGGCTCTTGAAACCATTGTTCTGCAGTTAGCATAACTCATATTCATTATTTCACTCATCTCATCATAATCATAACCTTCTATCAAATGAAGAGACAGCGATTGTCTGTAATTGTCTTTTAATTGTGACATAGCTTGAATCACTTCGGCAGCTTTTAAACTGTTCAAATCTTCGGTGTCCAGACCTACAGGCTCATCTTCGATGCGGTAGAGATGGTCTTCCAAAGGCGTTTCTTCTCGTTTTTTGACCTTTTGATAGCAATTCAAACTATTGTTAACCACTATTCGTTTAAGCCAGCTCCCAAAACTAGACTCGCCTTTAAAACTGTCCAATTTGGTAAAGGCACTCAAAAATGAGTCCTGCATCACATCTTCGGCGGCAGCCGTATCCTTTACAATTCGGAGCGAAGTATTGTACATCGCTTTATAATAGCGATTATATACTTCCATCTGGGCACCTTGTTCTCCTTGTTGACAAAGCGGTAAAAGTTGATCGATATGATGGTTGGTCAGCGACACGAATTGGTTGATTCTATACTAAAGATGTATTTTTTTTATGACTGTTACACTTTCGTGAAAAATTTCTCAGAAAGATCTAATTTTTCTAAAGATAGCTTACTTTATGCTATTGCCTTAACCTGAAGGAAGGAGGGGCTCAATGAATACAGTAGAAGAGGGTAAAGAATTATTTTCGCGAAAGCGTCAAGGGCAAAACTTAAAGTGAAAGTAATTGGCACAAGAATTGACTATATACTGTAACAGCAGCAGTGTTCTTTACCAAAAGGCGATATAATGCTGAAAACGAATAGATCCAAATAAAACAAGTCACAGTAGGTATTATTAAAATGCGACATTGTGACATATATAGATTATGGCAAAAGCAAAATTTACAACTCTTGACAGATTGTCATTGCAAGAATTAGATGGAGATGCAGAATTGATTCCGCTAATGACTCCTGAAGATGAGGATGCGATTAACAGAGAAGAATTACCAGAGAGCTTACCCATATTACCCCTGCGCAATACCGTACTGTTTCCTGGTGTGGTTATTCCTATCTCGGCAGGGCGTGATACCTCTATAGCTTTGATTAATGAAGCTAATAAAGGTGGGAAAGTAATAGGTGTAGTAGCACAAAAAGATGAAGAAGTAGAAAACCCTACTGCCGATGATATACACCGGGTAGGAGTGGTTGCTCGTATCTTAAGAGTATTAAAAATGCCCGACGGTAATGTGACGGTGATCATACAAGGTAAAAAGCGTTTTCGAGTTAAGGAGGTCATAGCCGACCAGCCTTATATGAAAGCCACCATAGAAAGCTTTGCCGAATCTAGACCAGAAGGTTTAAACACCGAATTTAAAGCGGTGATAGACTCGATCAAAGAACTGGCGCTACAGATTATACAGGATTCTCCAAATATTCCATCTGAGGCTTCTTTTGCGATTAAGAATATAGAAAGTGATTCGTTTCTAGTCAACTTTGTGAGCGCCAACATGAATTTGACTGTTGCCGAAAAGCAACGGTTATTAGAGATTTCTGAATTACAGCAACGCGCTTTAGAAACCTTGAAGTTTATGGATATGGAGCGTCAAAAATTGGAGCTCAAAAATGATATTCAGAGCAAGGTTCAAAACGATATGAGCCAGCAGCAACGCGAGTATTTCTTGCATCAACAAATGAAAACCATCCAAGAAGAATTGGGCGGGGTATCATCTGAAGATGAATTAGAAGAAATGCGAACACGAGCTCGTGATAAAAAATGGGATGAAAAAGTAGAAAAGCACTTTAAAAAGGAGCTTGCCAAGATGCAACGTATGAACCCACAAGTGGCTGAATACAGCATACAACGCAACTATCTTGATTTGTTTTTAGATCTGCCCTGGAATGAATTTAGCACCGATAAATTTGACTTGAAACGCGCCAAAAAGATATTGGATCGCGATCATTATGGTCTCGACGATGTCAAGCGAAGAATTATAGAATACCTGGCGGTTTTGAAGTTGAGAAATGATATGAAATCGCCTATTTTGTGTTTATACGGCCCTCCTGGGGTAGGTAAAACCTCCTTGGGAAAATCTGTTGCAGAGGCCTTAGGCCGAGAGTATATCAGAATGAGTTTAGGAGGACTAAGAGATGAGGCCGAGATTCGGGGGCATCGTAAGACCTATATCGGTGCCATGCCGGGACGTATCTTGCAAAACTTGAGAAAGGCAGGAACGAGTAATCCTGTTTTTGTGCTCGATGAGATTGATAAACTTAGTACAGGAACTCAAGGTGATCCTTCGTCTGCACTATTGGAAGTTTTAGATCCTGAGCAAAATAGCGAGTTTCACGATAACTTTTTAGAGATGGGCTTTGACTTGTCTAAGGTCATGTTTATCGCAACTTCGAATAGTCTAAATACCATCCAACCGGCCTTGCTAGATCGAATGGAGATTATAAATGTCACTGGATATACCATAGAGGAGAAAGTGGAGATTGCCAAACGTCATTTACTTCCCAAACAACTCAAAGAACACGGAATGACAACAGAGCAACTCAAAATAGCCAAACCTCAATTAGAAAAAATTGTGGAGGGTTATACTCGTGAATCTGGTGTGCGTGGTCTCGAAAAACAGATTGCCAAAATGGTGCGTCATGGAGCCAAAAATATCGCCATGGAAGAATCTTACAATGTTAAGGTCACCAACGATGATATTATTGAAGTTCTAGGACCACCACGAATGCAACGCAATAAGTATGAAAATAACGATGTGGCTGGCGTGGTCACTGGATTGGCCTGGACACGTGTAGGAGGTGATATTCTTTTTATAGAGTCTGCTTTGTCAAAAGGAAAAGGCAACCTTAGTATTACTGGAAATCTAGGTAAGGTTATGAAAGAAAGTGCTACCATCGCTATGGAGTACATCAAAGCCAATGCCGATACCTTAGGCTTAGATACCGCTGTGTTTGAGAAGTACAACGTACACATTCACGTCCCTGAAGGAGCCACTCCTAAAGATGGACCTAGTGCTGGTATTACAATGCTTACCTCCCTGGTTTCTCTATTTACACAGCGCAAGGTTAAGAAGAGTATAGCCATGACAGGTGAAATAACCCTAAGAGGAAAAGTATTACCTGTAGGAGGAATAAAAGAAAAAATTCTCGCGGCCAAAAGGGCGCATATCAAAGAGATATTACTATGTGAGCAAAACCGCAGAGATATTGAAGAGATAAAAGCAGAATATTTAAAAGGGCTTACTTTTCACTATGTCTCTGATATGAGTGAAGTGCTCGAATTGGCTTTGACCAAGCAAAAAGTCAAAAATGCCAAAACCCTTTAAACAAGAGTAAGCTTACTAAAAAGGACGGGATACGCTCCCGTCCTTTTTATTTTAAGCCATCATCAAAATATATTATACTTGTAAACGTTTTTGATACAAGTCCTGCAAAAGCTTCATGCGTAAACTGAGTTGTCTTTTTTTGATATTAACATCTGCCCTGTCTTATGCGCAATTGGGAGGTCGTGGTACCTATCAGTTTCTAAATTTGATGTCTTCGCCTAGACAGGCCGCTATGGGCGGAAAGGTGCTCACCAATTACGATTATGATCCAGACTCGGCGCTGTTTAATCCAGCCACGATCAATTACCGAATGGACAATCAACTCTCTGTCAATTACGTCAACTATCTAGCCGATATCAATTACGGTACAGCCTCTTATGCCTATCTATACGACAGACGTACTCAGGTACTACATGCAGGGGTGACTTATATCAATTACGGCACCTTTGACGGTAGGGATGAAGAAGGGAATCAGACTCGTGAATTTGGTGGAGGTGAAGCTGCTTTGTCTGTGGGTTATGCCATACAACTGGGTAGAAGTGACTTTCACTTGGGAGTTAATGCCAAATTAATATCTTCCAAATTGGAGCAATACTCATCTTTGGGTGGCGCCATAGATATTGGAGCCATTTACAATTATGAAAAGTGGGATCTCAATGCCGCTTTGGTGATCAGAAACATAGGGACACAGTTTACCCCTTATGTTGATACTATAGAAAAACTTCCGCTCGAAATTGATGCAGGTATTTCGCAAATCATACCCAATGTTCCTATACGTTGGCATTTAACCTTAGAAAATTTGCAGCTCTGGAACATAGCCTTTGAAAATCCAGCTCAGGCCTCTTCTGATCTCGAAGGAAATATTACTAATAATGAGGTAAATTTTTTAGATAATATCATACGTCATACCATAGTGGGATTGGAGCTTTTTCCCGAAAGTGGTTTTAATTTGAGGTTGGGCTATAATTTTAGACGAAGTGAAGAGCTAAGAATACTCAATCAGCGCAGTTTTGCGGGGCTAAGTGCAGGTTTTGGCATAAAGATCAACAAGATGCGATTTAATTATGCCTATGCGAGATATAATAGCGCCGCCTCTACTAGTTTTTTTGGAATAGGCATCGATTTGCAGTAAAATTTTAATTAAGGCAGTAGGCTAATATAAATCTGTATCAAGGTTATCACAGGCGCATCAGAATTCTTATTTTTACCAAAAGTCTGACTCTTGTATTTAAAAAAAATCACCATTGCTATTGACGGCTATTCCTCAACCGGAAAAAGCACTGTCGCCAAACAATTAGCAGATTGGCTTTCCTATATTTATGTAGACACGGGAGCTATGTATAGAGCCGTGACACTTTATGCCATGCAAAAGGGCTATATCGCCGACGGTTTTTTTGATAAGGAAGCTTTGATCAAAGCCCTTCCCGGTATCGAGATTTCTTTTGAACAAAATCCTAAAACAAAAAAAGCCGAAGTTTGTCTCAACGGCAAAAATGTAGCCTCTCAAATACGCACCCTTGAAGTATCCAATTTTGTAAGTCCAGTGGCGACGGTATCAGAGGTACGCGCCAAATTGGTCGAGCAACAACAAAAAATGGGACAAGCCAAAGGGATAGTAATGGATGGCAGAGATATTGGTACCGTGGTTTTTCCAGACGCCGAATTAAAGATCTTTATGACCGCTTCGGCCGAAGAGCGAGCAAAACGTCGTTATTTGGAATTGAGCGAGCGAGGCGATAAGGTATCTTATAAGGAAGTCTTGGCTAATGTTATTGAGCGTGATCGTATAGATACTACCAGAGAAGATTCTCCATTAGTACGAGCCGCAGACGCCATAGAAATTGACAATACAGAGACCAATATTGATGATCAATTTCACACCGTATTACAATTGGCCAAAGATCGGATTGCTGGCCGTTGGGAACGATGGGGAGATAAGGGTTGATCTACCTTTGTAAAAAGGCATAAAAAAACCAGCGTTAACCGCTGGTTTTTTTACAAAATTTATTCGTTTATTCTTCGTCAGATGATTCCATGGTGTGAAATACATTCTGGACATCATCGTCTTCTTCTAGTTTCTCCAAGAGCTTATTGACTTCTTCTTCTTGTTCTGGGGTGAGTTTTTTAGTCACCTGAGAAATACGATCAAAACCTGAAGAAAGAATTTCAATACCGCGCTCCTCAAGGGCGCTTTGTATAGCACCAAAACTTTCAAATGGAGCATACATATGGATGCCTTCATCGTCCTCAAAGACTTCGTTAACCCCGTAATCGATAAACTCAAGTTCTAATTCTTCCACATCCTGACCTTCACCATTTACGGTAAAATTACAGGTGTGATCAAACATAAAAATGACAGATCCAGAAGTGCCTAGATTGCCATCACATTTATTAAAATAGGAGCGCACATTGGCTACAGTTCTAGTATTGTTATCGGTGGCGGTTTCTACCAAGACCGCAATACCGTGAGGAGCATAACCTTCAAAAATGACCTCTTTATAATCGCCCTGATTTTTATCTGAAGCGCGCTTGATAGCACGTTCGATATTATCTTTTGGCATATTGACAGACTTGGCATTCTGAATAACAGCTCGCAAACGCGAATTACTGTCAGGATCTGGCCCACCTTCCTTTACGGCCATAACGATGTCTTTTCCAATACGCGTAAACGCTTTTGACATCGCACTCCAGCGTTTCATTTTTCGTGCCTTTCTAAATTCAAATGCTCTTCCCATATAACGGTAATCCTAAATAATTGCTGTAAAAATCTTTAATTCATTGTGCTAAGACATAGCTGTCTTTGCCGTTGCATCTCTATTTTGAGATGACGGTAAAAATAGCAAAAAGCTAACGTAAATAAAAAGGCTATGCGTTGAGAATGTCTTCTATGGCAGCTGCCAGATCAAAATCTTTTTCGGTTACCCCATTGGCATCATGTGAAGAAAGCGAAATC
The DNA here is from genome assembly GCA_964549485.1 of uncultured Flavobacteriaceae bacterium. Classification (GTDB taxonomy): domain Bacteria; phylum Bacteroidota; class Bacteroidia; order Flavobacteriales; family Flavobacteriaceae; genus Dokdonia. The sequence goes on along the minus strand of CAZJWI010000154.1, from coordinate 29,122 downwards.
GTCAATTCATTATACGAATTGCTCCAATTTGGGTGATGGTTTAAACGTTCACATTCAAAGGCTATACGCGTCATGGTTGAGAAGACTTCTCTAAAGTTTTCAAATTCTATGACGGTATGAATCGCATTTTCACCGTATTCCCAATCCGGAAATTCTTCTAGTCTATCATTGATTTGTGCTTCTGTAAGTTTCATAACGATTGTTTTTATGGATGTTTCTTAAAGGTACGTAATTATGCTTTCGCGAAAGCAAAAACCCAACCATATTAACCTCAATTTTACATTTGTTGACTTCCCATAATCACTTCTTCATTGGTGATTGAAAGGTGTTTGGGAAGTTTGTTATCTCTAGGTAATACGGCGAGATAGCGATCAAAATTACTGGTGAAGACATTTTTATAAAGCGGTTTGTGATCGAGATCCATCACTTGGATCAAATCACCTACAAATTCTTTGTGATGTACCAGGTCTTTACTACCTAAGTGAAAAATCCCACTACAATTTCTGTTAATGATATAATGCAACTGCTGGCAGCATTTGGTATCGGTAGTGGTATTGATAATTAAATGCGGAAATACTTCAATAGCCTCATTGAGAAGAATGGCATTTTTAATCGCCTTCATACGCGGCGAACCAACCCCAAACACCATGGGCAGCCGTACTATAGCGTATTGTTCTTCGGGCAAATTTCGCATCAACAGGGTTTCACACCTAATTTTTAATTTCCCGTAAATACTCTCTGATAGTGTTTTGTCATGCTCATAACTAGGATAATGGGCAAAGGCATCAAAGACATTGGCACTAGAGAGAAAAATAATGCGACACTTGGTTTTTTGGGCGTAGGCGACCATTAATTGGTGTGCCTCCACCTGAGCCGAAAAAGGCCCGCGTAATGCTGATACTATAACCGAAGGTCTAATCTTTTTAAGCAGTTCAAAGACGTCATCTTGTTCTAGATCAAACCGAAAGTAATGTTTGTTGTCACTGTAGATTCTACCACTGTGATAGGTGCCATAGGTATCGTAATACCGATACAATTCTCTATATATGGCAGCACCTAAAAAGCCGCTGGCACCTAAAATGAGAATTCGATCTTTGGATTTTTTAAACGCGATAGTCTTCAGAAATTTGTCGTACCGCTAGTGGTACAAATTAGGGAGTCTGTCTCTGTACTTATCCCTTGTAAAATGGTGTTTTTACAACGGTGGCTGCTACCGCTTTCTTGCGTATTTGTATGTTAATTTTTGTATCCGCTTTCGCGAAAGCGGACGACACATAACCCATACCGATTCCCTTTTCTACAGAAGGTCCCATAGTACCCGAAGTGACCTTGCCAATGATTGTACCTTCCTGATCGAGAATATCGTAACCCTGACGCGGAATCCCACGCTCATTGAGCTCAAAACCTATTAATTTTCTAGCTACCCCAGCTTCCTTTTGTGCCTTGAGGGCGTCACTATTGATAAAGTCTTTAGTAAACTTTGTAATCCACCCTAAACCAGCTTCTATAGGTGAGGTGGTATCATCAATATCATTACCGTACAGACAATAGCCCATTTCCAGACGCAAGGTATCTCTAGCCGCCAGCCCAATAGGTTTGATGCCGTAATCATTACCAGCTTCAAATATTTTGTGCCATATCATCTCTGCATCTTTATTGTGACAATAGATCTCAAAACCGCCACTTCCGGTATAGCCTGTTGCGCTTATAATAACGTGATCGGCGCCAGCAAAAGGCCCCACTTCAAAAGTGTAAAATCCTATAGAAGACAAGTCTATCTCGGTAAGCGACTGTAAAGCAGCTACCGCTTTAGGTCCTTGTACGGCTAAAAGCGAAAAATCTTCTGATATATTTTTAAGAGTGGCTCCAAAGCTATTGTGTGTCGTAAACCACTCCCAATCCTTATCGATATTAGAAGCATTGACAACAGCCAGATACTGTAATTCTTTTATGCGATAAACAATTAGATCGTCTACAATACCACCTGTCTCATTAGGCAGGCAATTGTATTGGGCGCCACCTACCTTGATTTTTGAAATGTCATTAGAACAAATCTTTTGCAATAAGGGCAAAGCACCTTCTCCTTCAACCAAAAATTCTCCCATATGAGAGACGTCAAAGACACCTACACCCTCACGTACCGTTTGGTGTTCTATGGTGACTCCTTCGTATGACACAGGCATATTATAGCCAGCAAAAGGTACCATCTTGGCGTTAAGCGATTCATGCAGTGCGGTAAGTGCAGTATTTTTCATAGTACAAATCAAACGTTATCGTTAGGGGCACAAATGTATGAAAAGACGCTCATTTATAAACCGAGAATTTATCTAAAATCAATTCATTAGCTATGCGTTTTGAAAGATGGCAAGTCAAGGAGTTTTGACGTAGCATAGTGCTTTGAGAAACAATATCATTTATTTCATTAACACAACCAGCGGTTATTAGAGCTACGACATCGCCATATATCATTAAGGAAACGGGATATAGGTATCATCTCCAGGGACTTTAGGAAATTTGTGCGCTTGCCAATCTTGTTTGGCTTGTTTGAGTTTTTGACGGTCACTAGACACAAAATTCCAGGACAATAGGGGCTGGTGGGCTAAGGGCTGGCCACCAAAGAGTAGGATGTGAGTGTCATTTTCAAAATTGATATGGCAGGCCGCATCGGTTTTACTAATACACATTTGTCCCTGACCTACTAACTGCCCATCAATGTCCATGCTGCCATGTACCACCACAAAGGCAACCTCTCCTTCTAACTGATCTTTGAGATCCAAGCGTGTCTTTTCTTTTGCTTTTATAGCGACCATAAATAAGGGCGAATATCCTTTTAGAGGTGCTGTTTTTCCAAAGGCAGTGCCAGCGATCAATTTAAACTGACATCCCGCGCTTTCCCAACTTGGTATCTCTGCAGCAGGATAGAAATCAAATCGAGGCGACATATCTTCCTGTTCTTTGGGTAGTGCCACCCATATTTGATAGCCGTGTAATCGATGACTATTGCCCTGACGCATGTGCTGTGGAGTACGCTCGGTATGGGTAACCCCTTTACCCGCGGTCATAAAACCAACATCTCCAGCTTTTATTTCTTGAACACTCCCTATACTGTCTCTATGCATGATAGCTCCATCAAAAAGATAGGTGAGGGTAGATAAACCTATATGGGGATGCTGGTCTACATCTACATAGCTTCCAGGACCAATAGTTGCTGGCCCCATATGATCGATAAAGGTAAAGGGACCCACTTGACGCTTTTCTTTAAAAGGTAGCAATCGACCCACCATAAAGTTGCCTAGATCTCTTTGTCTTTCGTTAACGAGCAATTTGTTATTTGCCATGCTTTTTTGGATTAAGATAATAAATAGGTTTTCAAATCAGAATAATTCTGTACTGGGATGGCATTTTTGGAAGCCTTTTCTAATTGCTTTACCTGGTCGGGAAGCTGTGACAAAGGACCTACAATAGGAGTCACAGCAGGTCTAAATTTGACTGGATGTGCAGTTTCTAGAAATAAGCCATAGCTATTGGAGGCTGTTTTCAAATAGTCTTTAAGTCCCAAATATCCTATTGCCCCGTGCGGATCGGCAATATAGTTTTTGTGAGTAAATAGTTCATAAATGGCGGCTCGAGTAGCCCTATCACAATAAGAGTAAGTTGTTAATTTTTGGGAGAGAAGCCCTCTGTCATTTTCAAATAGTTGTAGCACTCTTACAAAATTACTGGGGTCACTTACATCCATGGCATTGCTTATGGTAGCCACTGTTTTTTTGGGCGCATAGACGCCTGTTCGCATAAACTGTGGGATGGTTGTATTACTGTTTACTGCAGCGATAAATTGGTGAACAGGCATACCCATAAGATGAGCCACCATACCCGCACAAATATTTCCAAAATTTCCGCTAGGTACCGAAAATACTATAGAAGGATGCTTGCGGTAGAGACGTTTGTATGCAAATACATAATATAGCATTTGAGGTAACCATCGCGCTACATTAATACTATTGGCAGAGGTCAATTGTCTTTGGTTAATGATATCCTGATCTAAGAAAGCCTGTTTGACCATGGCCTGACAATCATCAAAGGAGCCAGCTACCTCCAAAGCCGTTATATTCTCACCTAAGGTAGTGAGTTGTTGTTCCTGTAAGGCGCTTACTTTTCCAGAGGGATATAAGATCACCACCTTGATACCTGGTACTTTATAAAAGCCTCGGGCTACAGCACCACCGGTATCTCCAGAAGTGGCTACTAAAACAGTGACTTCTTGAGTAGACTGATTTTCTTTTAGAAAATGGCTAAGGCAACGCGCCATAAAACGCGCACCCACATCTTTAAAGGCAAGAGTAGGACCGTGAAACAGTTCCAAGCTTCCCAATTGTTTGTCTATAGAAATAATAGGAAAAGGAAAAGATAAGACATCTGTTAAAATTTCTTTGAGTTGGATGTCATTTAAGGTCGCGCCCACATATGGTGTCATCAGAGCAACAGCAATATCAATGTCTTCTCTTTGATCAAGTTCTTGCCAAAAATGTTCGGGAAGCTGTGGTATCTTTTCTGGAAAATACAAGCCCTTGTCTGGAGCTATACCATTAATAACGGCTTGATCAAAGCGAACTTGAGCTGCCTCGTGATTAAGACTGTAATATTTCATAGTAGTTCCTTAATTTCTGATTAAATGGGATAACATCCTCGACCGCTTATACGGCTCGAATAGGTATCTACCTCGAGCTGGTGTTGTTTTAAGAGTGTCGTACTGCTTTCTAGAAATTGATCTATATCCGCTTTCGCGAAAGCTAATGCAAACATACTAGGACCACTACCTGATATCCCAAAAGCAATACAATTATGATGATTGGCGCAGGCCTGGATCTTATCATAGTGAGGGATGAGTGCCTTGCGGTAGGGGGTTATGAGCACATCCTGAAGGCTCTGACAAAATAATGCGCGATCCCATTCATAGAGGGAGGCCACAAGTCCTGCCAGCTTCTGAGACTGAGTTATAGCATCCTTTAAAGGAACCTGCTCAGGCAGTATCGCTCTGGCCTGTTTTGTATGAATTTCTATATGTGGATGTATAATACCCACATAGACAGCATCTAGCGATGGCAAGGCAACTACTTGTAAAGGATTATAGCCGCTTATCAAGGTGATTCCGCCGTAAATGCAGGGCGCAACATTGTCTGCGTGCTCGTTGCCGCTGGCTAAGGCTTCACCTACCATCGCATGGCGGGTAAGTTCTAAGGGAGGTAACTGGTTTTCTAACAGCAGATTTATCCCATAGACTGCTCCGGCTGCACTGGCACTACTACTACCAATTCCACTACCGGGTCTAATGTTCTTGTGTATTTCAATGGCGACCCCAAATTCGGGATTTACAGCATCCAGCAAGGATTGTCCTGCCACACCAGCCACATTTTTTTTGGGATTACTCGGCAGATCGGCACCTGTAATAGCTGTTATCGAAATGCCCTTTTGAGCAGTTTTCCGAAAAACCATTTGGTCTCCAATGCCTTCTAAAGCAAAACCAAGAGCATCAAAACCACAGTTAACATTGGCCACAGTGGCAGGGCAAAAAATCCGTACTTCTTTTTTCAATCGTGAGCTATTTAGGTCATTTATTTTTGACGTGATCGTATGATGTCGGCAAACAAACCGCTTGCCGTTACTTCGCCTCCAGCTCCGGCACCTTTTATGATTAAGGGATTTTCTGGATAGCGCTCTGTATAGAAAAGTACGATATTATCTTTTCCTTCGAGTTGATAAAAATCACTTTCTGGTCCCACCTCTTGCAAACCTACGCTAGCCTTGCCATCTTTGAGTTGAGCCACATATTTAAGGCGTTTGCCATTTTTGGTGGCTTGGGTAACCAGCGCTTCAAAGTGAGCGGCATCTTCTTTTAGCGTCTCAAAAAAGTGAGTGACGCTGTTACTGGCTCTATTTTTATCTGTGAGAAAGGAATTATTTTCAACATCCTCGAGTTCGAGAGCCATTCCGCTTTCTCTGGCCAAAATCAAGATTTTACGAGCTACGTCAACACCGCTTAGATCGATTCGGGGATCGGGTTCGGTATAGCCTTCTCCTTTGGCCTGTTGTACCACATCGTGAAAAGAGTCTCCGGGTTGAAAACGATTAAATATAAAATTAAGACTACCAGACAACACGGCTTCTATCTTGGTGATGCGATCACCAGAGGCCATCAGATTGCTCAAGGTATCAATAATGGGGAGGCCAGCACCCACATTAGTTTCAAATAAGAAAGGAGCATTATACCTACGGCTGAGTTTCTTTAATTGATCATAATGGTCATAACGATCGGCACAGGCAATTTTATTACAAGCAATGACCGCAATGCTGTTTCTGAGATAATCTGAATAGGATTGTGCCACCTCTTCACTAGCAGTGACATCAACAAAAAGACTATTGCGTTTGTTGCCATTGATAAGCTGGGCTTTAAAATCTTCCAAATTGGCTTTGGGACCCTTGGCCAATAACTCTGGCCAATGCTCTAAATCGATACCATTTTCGTCTATATGCATGTTTCGACTATTGGAGATACCAAGTACTCTGAGATTTAGGTGAAACTGCTCATTTAAAAAGGCTTGTTGCTGTGCGATTTGTGCCAACAATTTACTACCTACATTTCCAACTCCCATAATATAAATATTGAGTTGTTTGCGTTGGTCTTCAAAAAAGCGTTCGTGCAAACTATTTAGGGCTTTGTGAACGTCTTTTTGGGCAATAACGGCACTGATATTTTTTTCGCTGGCTCCCTGTGCAATAGCCCTAAGATTGACATTATTTCTTCCCAAAGTGCGAAACATTCGTCCCGAAATACCTTGATGGCTTTTCATTTTTTCGCCTACCAATGCGATTATAGCCAATTCTTTTTCGACAACAAGAGGAGCTATTTTACCCAAACTGATCTCATAAGCAAATTCCTGATCTACGGCCTCTTTGGCTTTGGCCGCCTCGGTCTCCATAATACCCAGACAGATGCTGTGCTCACTAGAAGCCTGAGTAATTAGAATAATATTAATATCCAGTCTTGAAAGTACCTCAAATAAGCGCTTGGAAGTGCCAGTAGTTCCTATGATACCCCCGCCTTTTAAGGTGAGTAAGGCAATTTGTGCTATATGACTAATGCCTTTAATAGGAGTATTTGCACCGTTGCTGTTTTGTCCAATTTGGGTGCCGTGATCTTTTGGAGACAGGGTATTTTTAATAAAAATCGGGATGCCTTTTTGCATAACCGGGACTATGGTAGGCGGATAGAGCACTTTGGCACCAAAATGCGACAACTCCATCGCCTCGTCATATGAGAGGTGTTCTAAGGGTTGGGCCTGTTTTACAATACTGGGATGAGCCGAAAACATACCGCTTACATCGGTCCAAATTTCCAAACGTTCGGCAGTAGTGGCTGCGGCAATAATTGCTGCAGTAAAGTCAGAACCGCCCCTGCCCAGGGTAGCGATTTCGCCCTTATCGGTTTGAGCAATAAAACCTGGCAATATATATATCTGTTCTTTTTGACGCCCAAAGTATGCTTCTATGGCTGGGTTGGTGAGACTGTAATCTACCGAAGCTCTGGTATGGGTGTCATCTGTGGTAATAAGTTGTCTACTGTCTTTTAAAACGGCGCTCAACCCGTGGTGATTAAAGGCTGCCGCGATCATTTTTGAAGCACCAATTTCTCCAAAAGCGGTTAGTTTATCCATGGTTTTGGGTGACAATTCATTGATGAGAAAGATCCCTTGTAACAAGGCTTGTAGATCCATCATAAGCGCAGTGATATCGGCCAGAACCAAGGCATCATCACCGGTAAGCGCTTTGGTATACGATAAGTGCTTCTCTTTGATCACTTGGTAAAGAGAGATGTACATATCGTTTTTATCGGCGGCCAAGGTGCCTGCCTTTATCAATAAATCGGTTATACCACCAATAGCCGATACCACAACGGCTACTCGATCTGTAGCGGCTTGTTCCTGCACTATGGCTATAACTTTTTTAATATTTTCTATACTCCCGACAGATGTACCGCCAAATTTTAATACACGCATAATATCTAATAATTCAACCCGACCTAGGTGGGTTTATGAATATTCAAAAAAAGAGGGAATTCCTTAATAAAGGAGAGGGATGACAAGGCAATTAGTGTACACACCCCCAAGGGGTACGACACGTGTTGAGGGCTGTAACGCCTACCGCTAAGACAGGTTTTTGTTCTTGCATCATCTTGCTTGTGATACTTTAAAAGTAGTACATTTACCGAAGTAGGCAAGGGGAGTGGCTTATTTTTACAGAAATGACAAATTGCTTCTTCTCTTGCTACCTTAGATTTTGAAAGTGTTAATGATTTGCGCTTTCGCGAAAGGAAAATGTAAACAACGCCAGTTTTTATGAAGATTTTTAGCGCCAAGCAGATTTACGAGGCAGATAAGGCCACGATAGAAAAAGAAGGAATTCCTTCCTATAATTTAATGGAACGCGCCGGTGGCTATGTCTACCAATGGATGCACGAACGTCTTAAAGGTGGGCAAGTTCCCATTAAAGTGTTTTGTGGTATTGGGAATAATGGAGGTGATGGTTTAGTAATTGCTCGTAATTTGATAGAGAATGGCTACAATGTGACCACCTATATTGTTAACTGTAGCGAAAAGCGCTCTCCTGATTTTTTAAAAGCCTATGATGCATTAAAAGACAAGACAAAAAACTGGCCAGAGTTGCTCAAAGAAAATAGTCCTATCCCAGAATTAAGTCCTAAAGACATTATTGTGGATGCCATTTTTGGTATTGGACTTAATCGTTGTCCGGATGATTGGGTCAAAGCTATCTTTAATGCCATAAACGAGTCTAAAGCCTACATACTTTCTGTAGATATACCATCGGGTATGTATATGGATCAAGGGTTAAAGGAGACCGATGTCGTCATTAGATCGACTTTTGTCCTTAGCTTTCAATCGCCAAAATTGGCTTTTTTCTTACCCCAAACGGGGGCCTATATCAATATGTGGGATGTGATCGATATCGGATTGGATCCTGAGCATATGGCGGCAACCCCAACCGATACAGAATTGATCACAAAAAATGAGATCATGATGATGTATAGAGGAAGGTCTAAATTTTCACACAAAGGAATGTTTGGTCACAGTCTGATCATAGGAGGAAGTTTTGGAAAAATGGGAGCGGTAAGCTTAGCGGCTAAGGCCGCCATGCGTGCAGGAAGTGGTAAAGTAACAGCATATGTACCTCAAATTGGGGTCCCTATTTTGCAAACGGCCTTACCCGAAGTGATGGTAGAGACCGACAATTTTAACGGGAAAGTATTTGAAGAAATTGACTTCCAAACGCAAGCTACGGCCATAGCTATTGGCCCAGGCATGGGCACAGACGAAAAGACTGTTTCGGCAATGCAGGCGTTTTTAAAGACGCAAAATAACCCCATTGTCATAGATGCCGATGCGATTAATATTATCGCCAAACGGCCACAAATGTTGAAACAGCTACCGGCCAAATCAATTTTGACACCTCATTTGGGTGAATTACAACGCTTGGTAGGTAAGTGGGAAAGCGATTTTGATATGCTTGAAAAAACGGCCCAATTGGCCAAAGAGCACGATGTAATTATCGTTATCAAAGGGGCACATACTATTACCGTCTACGATTTTAATTTATACATCAACACAACGGGTAATCCAGGTCTGGCAACTGCTGGGACTGGCGATGTGCTCACAGGAGTTATTACAGGACTAATCGCCCAACACTATCACCCGATGCAGGCCGCTATTTTGGGGGTGTATTTTCACGGACTGGCGGCCGATATTGCCGTAAATCAATACAGCATAGAAGGGCTCGCCGCAGGAGATGTAATTGAATTCCTAGGACGAGCCGTTATGGATCTATTTGCTAAGCCCGAAGAGACAAAGCAACAAGCATCTAGTTGATAACAACTGGGAAGCTCACCTGAACATCGGTTTCTCCTCCAGCGTCCAGCAAGGTGTTGTCATTTGGCTTTTTAGGCTCATGACGCAATGTAACTGTCAATAAACCAGTGCTAGCATCTGTAGTGGTTACAGTTACTAGTGTACCTAATGGATTGTTATCTCCATCAAAGTCTTCATAAGTAACACTGGCATTCAACCCGCTAGCGATGGTGTAAAATACCTGATGCTCGTCATCTTCTTCACGAACTTCTTCAGTGATATCTTCGGCAGGTGATTCGGTTTCGTTTAAGAATTGAATCTCTCCTTCATAAATAGTGTTTGCTGCAAGCTCATCCGACACGGTGATAACTGGCTCGGTAGGCCCGTCTCCATCACTATCAAAGGAACGAAGCGTAATCGCGGTACCCGTTGGCCCAGGATCTAGATTAACAATAACAGTAGTGATCACTTCTTCTTCATTGACAATTTCTGGAGTCCCATCGTCGTCGCTATCACAACTTGTTAATACTAAGGCGAAGGTAAATAAGAACATAAATTTAAATAGTGTTTTCATAATTGTAAATATTGGATTTAAAAAATGGTTTTAATAATTGACTTTAATAATTAATTTTAATTTGTAATAATATGTTTCTACCCAGGTCATCGGCAAAATAACGTTGTCTGTTCAAATACTCTCTATAAGATGTATTCCAGACGTTATTGACCATAAGGCCAAGGGTTAATAGATTTTTTTCGCTTAAAGCGAAAACCATCGAGCTCCTAAAATTGAGTAGATGGTAGGCATCAGGTGGTGTACTTACATCAACCAAGGCAGTGGTCTCTGTCTGAGGTAGAAATACCTCAAAATTATTGTCTGGAAATTCATTTTGTCTAAAGACATAATTGCTCTCCAGGGTCAATGATAATTGATGCCACTTAGGCAATCGATAGGTAATTGCATTTCTAGTATTGGCCGAAGGCATATTGATAAGGGCATTATCTTTGTCGATATCCTTGCCTTTAACCAAGGCAAATTGATGGCGTAGCGACCACTGCTGATCAAATTCAAATTGTGCATCGAGGTCTACACCTAGCAGGCGTGCCATCGTTTGACGGTATTCCCAAACCTGAAAGTTACCTCTAATGGTTTGTCTAATACCAGTGGGTTCAATAAGGATAAAATTGTCGATAAAACTGGCGTAAGGAGCTAAGACCAAGCTCCACTTATCTTTCTCCAATTGCCACTCAAAAGACAACTTATTGGCCTGTTCTTGTTCAAAACGCAAATCTCCTATTTCTACCCTTGCCGCACTCTGGTGCAAGCCATCACTAAATAGTTCGGAAACGTTGGGCGATCTCGAGGCCAAAGCATAATTAAACGCGAGCCTATGTCCATTCTCCCAATTTTTAGCAACCCCAGCCGTTGCCGAAAAGTTGTGGTATTGCAAATCGGGTTTGACCAATAACTGATTGCCAAAATCTGCAATGATTAAATCTTCAAATTCTTCATCATAGCCACGTTCTTCCCAGAGCGAGGTCTGGTAAAATTTTTCGGCTACAATTCGATTGTAATCATATCTGATTCCGCCTTCAAGGGTCCAGTCTTCCCAGGTTTTAGAACCAATAGCAAATACACCTATAGCCTCGGCTGTGTAATCTGGAATTAGCCTACGTACACCAGTGCTCGGATCGGGAAAGTGATCCTGATAACGCGCCTGAATACCTACTTTGGCGGTGATGCTGTTATCGGCCTCAAACTCAAAATCGGTATTTAAACTATAGGTTTCTAACTGCAGATCTATAGAAGGTCTGGTGTCATCACTATCTCTTCTCACATCAAACTCTAAACGATTATTGCGTTGGTAATCGAGTTGAGCCGATAGCTTTCCCAAATTTTCAAAGCGGTAGTATCCACTGAGCTTTGCCAATTGATGGGTTACATCCTGTCTTGGAGGATTGAGATCATAGGTAAAAGGAGCTACAATAAAGGGTTGCTGGCTATTGATAGCCACCACTAGATCTTCGGCACCACCCAGATGTGAAGAGCGTAGTATTCCTGATTCTTTGTGGAATCTAGAATAACTGGCTTCAAGCCCGTAGCTATATCGATTAATCCCTACTCTTGCCGTAGCGTTTTGCTCTGCCAGGGCCGTATTACTCAGTATATAGTCTGGACTTTCAAAATCGCCAAAACGTTTTAAAGATAGCTGTACCCCAGCATACCAACCGCTATTAAACGATTTAGTGACACTGCTGCTTAATGAACCACCACGACCATTGGTCGCTCCTGTTAGTAAGGTGCGCCCAAAAATCGTGTCTTTGACGGGTATTTGTTCAGGCTCTATTATAATAGTTCCCCCAATAGCATCACCGCCATATTGCAGGCCACTTGCACCCTTGATAACAGTTACTTCACCTGCTGCATTAATATCAATATTGGGCGCGTGTTCTACACCCCATTCTTGATCTTGTAAACGTGTCCCGTCTGTAATTAGCGTAACTCTACTACTGTGCAAGCCACCTATGACTGGTTTGGCTACAGCATTTCCCGTATTAAGACTAGTGACCCCACTTAGTTCTTTAAGGGCATCTGCCAGCGAGCCAGCACTGTTGGCCTGTAATATATCATGAGAAACCACCGTCTGGCTAGCTGTTTGAGTTTTGGCCTCATGCGCATGGGCCTCCACGACTACATTCCCCAAAGATTCAAGGTGATGCTCCATATATATGGTGCGCTCGGTGTCTTGATTGACAGCAACTCGAATCAATTGGGTTTCACAAGCTGGGTGTGAAACTTGTAATGTATAAGTGTTAGCACATAATCCTGTGATTTCATATTTCCCTTGATCATCAGGATTCACCTCCTTTTCCAAACCCACTATAATGATAGTAGCATCACTAAGCGCAGTTTGGTCGTGAAGATCGATAATATAACCACTTAGGGTGTAGTCACAATCTTGTGCTATGGCAAATGTACTCAGCAATAGACTGCCGAGCCATAATAAAGTTTTCATGTAGTCGTAACATTAATTAGTAAGCGATGGAAATCAAATACTAATCTGAGGAGGACCTCTTAATGACTGCAATCGTATCGCCTTGTTGTAGACTGGCGATTGATAGTGTGAAGGTTGATTAAGGGTAAGGGTTTGTGCGGCTAATTCTGCTTTCGCGAAAGCAAAAACCCCTAACTTGTGTAATACAATGGTGTCGAGATCACAGTCGATATCATTCTCATGCATATGAACATCGGCTGATAGTTCGCACCTATCGATATGATCGTGATTTTCAAAATTGTGAGCAAAGGATAATCCACTAGGTAGCAACAGGAGCAAAGCGAGCATAAAAGCTGTCGCACGCCAGATAGAGGTAGTATGTATATCAGTTGCTTGAGTCACGTGTTTTAAATAAAAAACCAAATCCCATACGGGAAGCCATTTTGATAGCAAATTCCTTAAAAAAAGCGAATTGACCAAAAAGCCAACCAAAAATAACCAACAAAATCTGGTAAATGGGAAAAATTATGATAATTCTAACAGGCCAGTACAACCAACCACTGGTTGTATCTCGATCCAAACCTAGTAGTTGCATTAAAGGGTCAGATAGTTTGCCCGCTGTACTTCCTGTGATAGCAAATACTAGAAAAAGTGCGATTAATTCCCATCTGGCTTTGACTTTCCACCTGTCGTAGAGCTTGGTAAAGAGCCATAGACTTATTATAATAATGATGTAGGTGAGTAACAGAGTCAAGGAGACTTTCCAGAGGATAGGGTAGCTCTGACGCAAGATAGGAAACCCTTTTACGATACCTCTTGCAACGAGATAACCACAAAAAAAAGAGGCAATCAGTCCCAGAAACGGATGAATGAGTTGCCAATCTTTAGTGATCTCCCAGCGCTTTTTAAATGCCTTCATAGGCTAGCAAAAATACGATTATCGCAGCTTTTGATTGTATTGTTGTTGGAAAAATTGAAACCAATTATACAGCAGATAATTAACTTCATAACCATAATCTACACCGCGCTCATAATCAATTTGTAGAATGTAGAGGTTGGGATCGTATTGGGTATTATTCAAGACTCGGTTGTTGTATTCGGTCACCAAAAAAATGTTTCGGTTCTCGAGCCAGACCTGTTCGTAATACCCTCTTGGACGCTGTGTAGCCAGCCAGGTGTTAAATCCAGGTTCTATAATTAAAATTTCGTATTCCAAGCTGTCATTGGCAATACGGACGGTATCAGAATCTGAAGCGGGTGTTTGTAGGTTTTTAGGATTTTTCTGGGAGGCACAACCCACCACCAATCCTAAGGCTAATATAAAGTATATCCAATGTTTCATTGCTTTTTTTTCATTAATGCTACAAAAATCGCTCCAAATTAGCCCAAAACAAAGAAACACGTCTTAACTTTCTAAAAAGACGTGTTTCTCCTAAAGCTTCTACCTCTTAATTATTTACCAAACAAGCCGCCAAGTAAACCACCGATACCGCCTTTTTTCTTTCCGCCTAAAACCATACCAGCTACATCATCCATAATACTACCATCTCCATCGGCGTCTAAGAGCGATTCTATCAAGCTTTGATTTTCTTGAGGTTGACCTCCAAGCATACTACCCAAAAGTGCATTCATACCTGTAGAATCATTGACATTACTCTGTTTGGTCTGCTTTCCAATAACACCCATTAATATAGGTGCAGCTACTTTTAGTATCTGGCTTATTGATCCAGCATCCATACCAGACTTGGCGCTAAGGGTATTTTCTACAGCAGGTTGTTTATCACCTAATAAGTGTCCAAGGATACCTGCTCCATCTTGCACCACGTGCTCGTCTACACCGCCTTGAAATAAACCGCTTAGATTATCGAGGATGCTACCGTCATGCTTGCTGGAAATAGCATTCATCAAGCCATTGGCTCCCTCTGTGGTTTGTACATTTTTTTTCATGGCTCCCATCAATACGGGCAGTGCCATACTTAGCACTTGTCCTGTTTGGTCTTCAGATTTTCCAGTGCTTTGGCTCACCCCATTTATAATGGTTTTACCCATTGGGCTATTTAGTAATTCTAGTAATGCTGACATCTTCTCTTTTTTGTAATTAGTTGCTCTAATTTACAAAATAATACGCCAGCCATAACTAGGAATAAAAAAACCGCCCCAGAATGGGACGGTTGGTCATATTTTGACGATAATCGGTCATTTTTTGGTCATTTCCAGACCAAATTTGACTCTTTAGTTTTTTAACAAACTTACAATCTGTGCTGCCAGTTCGGTACCAATGCGATCCTGAGCTTCTCCAGTAGCTGCACCTATATGTGGCGTAAGAGAAATTTTTGGATTCATCAACACTTTGATGGCAGGGGTAGGTTCTTTTTCAAAAGTGTCTAGACCAGCAAAAGATAATTTTTTATTATCAAGGGCCTCTACCAATGCCACTTCGTCAACAACACCGCCCCTGGCCGCATTGATGATACCAGCGCCGTCCTTCATCATGTCAATTTCTTTTTTCCCAATGACATAATCGGATTGGGCTGGTACGTGCAAGGTGATAAAGTCTGCCTGTTTTAAAACAGTTTCCATGGGTTGTGTTTGAATGTCTACATTGATAAACTGCCCATTGTAAAAATCGACCTTGATGGTCGCTTCGCCTACAAATTTATCTGTAGCAACCACCTTCATGCCGCAACCCAGGGCAATTTTGGCTACTTCTCGACCAATACGTCCAAAACCAATAATACCTAGGGTTTTACCGCGCAGTTCGCTTCCTTGGGCATAGGCTTTTTTGAGTTGTTTAAATTTGGTATCACCGTCTAAAGGCATATTGCGGTTGGCGTCATATAAAAAACGCACCCCGTTAAAAAGATGTGCAAAAACCAACTCGGCTACCGAAGCACTGGATGCCGCAGGTGTATTGATAACATGCAGTCCTTTTTCTCGAGCATAGGCCACATCAATATTATCCATACCCACACCGCCGCGACCAATGATCTTAAGACTGGGACAGGCATCAATAACTTCTTTTCTAACGGTAGTGGCACTACGCACCAAAATAACCGCGATTTGTTCTTGATTGATGTGATTGATCAATTGTTCTTGGGCTACATTGGTCGTACTTACTTCAAAGCCTGCAGCTTCTAATGCCGAAACTCCAGATGGAGAAATACCGTCGTTTGCTAATACTTTCATCTTTCTTTTTTATACTTTTTTATTGAGGATCAGAGAATTATAATTATGCCTTTCTTTCCAGTTCACTCATAACATCTACGAGTGTACCTACACTTTCAAGACTAAGCGCATTATACATAGAAGCGCGATAACCACCTACACTGCGATGACCGTTAAGGCCATTAATACCTGCTTCTTGCCACATGGCGTCAAAAGTCTCTTTAAGATCTTCATCGGTTAGACTAAAGGTGGCATTCATAGTAGATCGATCTTCTTTGGCAGCAAATCCCTTAAATAAAGGATTTAATTCTATTTCTGAATAGAGTAGGGTAGCCTTGCGATCATTTATTTCTTCAATGGCACTAATACCACCTAGATTTTTTAACCAGCGCATAGTGAGCATGGATACATAAACCGCGTATACAGCAGGTGTATTAAACATACTACTTTTACTGATATGTGTTTTATAATCCATCATAGAAGGAATAGCACGCGATACTTTTCCTAAAATATCTTCTTGTACCACGACTAAGGTAGTTCCTGCTGGGCCCATATTTTTTTGAGCGCCTGCATAAATGAGATCAAACTGAGTAAAGTCTATTTGTCGCGAAAAGATATCGCTACTCATATCACATACAAGTGGGCAATCTACTTCGGGGAATTCCTTCATTTGCGTACCAAAAATGGTATTGTTGCTGGTAAGGTGCAAATAATCGAGATCATTAGGAATTTCATAACCCTTAGGGATATAGTTGTAGTTAGCATCTTTACTCGAGGCTATTTCTACCACTTCTCCAAAAAGTTTGGCCTCTTTGATGGCTTTGTCACTCCAAGTTCCTGTATTGAGATAGCCGGCTTTGTTCTGTAAAAGGTTGTAGGCAGTCATCAAAAATTGGGTGCTGGCACCTCCCTGTAAGAAAAGCGCTTTATATCCCTTTCCTTCCAGACCTAATAACTCTAAAGCGAGATTACGGGCTTCATCCATCACATCTACAAAGTCTTTGCTGCGATGTGATATTTCTAAAATGGATAGTCCAGAGTTGTTAAAATCTAAAATGGCCTCTGAAGCCTCCTGGAAGACTTCTTGTGGTAAAATACAAGGTCCTGCGCTAAAATTATGTCTCTTCATGCTACGTCTTTTTTATGCAGTGCAAAGATGCCCAAAACAAGAGAGAATCACGTTAATAATTCAATAATTTATCGGCTAAATTCTTAACAAAAATGCAATGGTGTCTACTCCATCGGCATAATCATTCAATGCGGGTTTCTGTGTTTGTCCAAAGGCTACATATGCCGCTTTTCGCGAAAGCGAAGTGGCTGTATCCTTATTGGTTACCACACATTGTATGTATTGCTCATCCTGTTCTAGCTTTCGCGAAAGCGTTGCGAGCTCATCGTAATATTCGTAAAACAAGGTAGCTATAGGTGATGAGTAACTTGTCTCTTCTTTGAGCATTAAAAAGCCATTCTCTTTGAGCTCAAATAAGCTCATGAGATAAACCGCCTTGTTATAGTCGTAATTGTTGGCGTATTTGTTTTGATGAATAATGTCTCTCCAGGCATATACGGCATTAAAAAAGGCGTCAAAGTTATAGCCTTTAGGGACAAATAACTTCGATACATTGCGACACCCTAAACCATAGTACCTAAAGATATCTTCTGTGAGTGCCTCGAGTTCTGATTCGGTTTCATCTCCGCTAAGCACAGCCACAGAATTCCTATTTTTTCTAATGATGTTGGGTTTGTGACCAAAGTAATACTCAAAATAACGCGCCGTATTATCACTTCCGGTAGCGATGACGGCATCATAAGCTAGTAATTTGTCATCGGTAAAGCCTATGCGGCCTTTAAAAGCAGGATCTACCTTTTGAAGATACATGGCTAGAAAAGGGAGTAAGTGCTTGTCATTACTTGATAATTTACCCACAAAGCTATGCCCGCTAATTAGCACCGATAAAAAGTCGTGAAAGCCTACCAATGGGATATTGCCCGCCATAATCACCGCAACTGTCTTAGCAGCGGCTGTAGTGTTTTCTTTTTGGGCTAAAGCCAAATCTTGCTCATAAGGAGTCAACCACTGTTCCAGCTTGTCTTGGGTAAGTGTGTTTGCCCAACCTTCAATGGCGTATAGCACGTTTTCTTTGGTAAACCAGCCATTATCTTCTCCAGCGAGCTTTATTTGGTGAAGCATGCCATCAAAAAAGAGGTCGTTGTAAGCCACATCTTTTTTTTGTACAATTTCTTCTCTTGAAAACTGACTCAAGAAGTGTCCTAGTTGAACAAAAGCGTTAATTCTTTGTTGTAAATCCATATGAGTTTGCCTAATACATCACTAGGCGTTATTTTTGTGCAAAGTTATTGAAAAAAGAACCCTATGGCAATTATCATTACCGATGAGTGCATTAATTGTGGTGCCTGTGAACCAGAGTGCCCCAATACTGCAATATATGAAGGAGCAGATGACTGGCGTTATGCCGATGGTACTGACTTGGAAGGACAGGTAGTGCTTCCCAACGGAAAATCTGTAGACGCCAATGAGGCGCAAGAGCCAGTGAGCGATGAGATCTATTACATCATTCCCGATAAATGTACAGAGTGTAAAGGTTTTCATGAAGAGCCTCAGTGTGCCGCTGTATGTCCAGTAGATTGCTGTGTTCCAGATGACAATCACGTAGAGACCGAGGCCGAATTATTAGGCAAACAAGCCTTTATGCACAAGTCATAAATAAGAATTTACTACAAGGTATAAAAGCATTCTTCGGAATGCTTTTTTTTGTGCCCTAAATAGAACATGAATCTCGACTCATTTTCTAGTGTCGTCGTATCGTGGTGAGAAGTATAATATGTTGTAGACGCTTGGCGTAATCTAGTAGGGCTTTGAGTTCTTTAATAGAAGCGAGACGTTCTTTATAAAAGATTAGGAGCTGATCTCCTTTTGATTCGATGTGATAGTAAGGGTTGCTTTCTAAAAAGTGAATAAGCTCATCTGTAAAAAATGCTCGTATGGCCTTCTCGTCCTGGCCTATAAGATAAAACCTATTGGAGAAATCACTGTGATTTTCAAAATCGATGTCTTCTAAACCGGCGATGGCATAAAACTTTTCTAAGAAACCTTCTTTATCTATGGTAAAAGAAGGAATTGCTTTGGGCAGATTGATAGTGACCATAGTAGAGCGTACGTTTTCTTTGGCCATCAAAGCACCCTCAGAATACACAATATCAAATAGTTTTAAATCATTTTTTGGATCGTAAAATTCGTGATACACATAGTCAATATGCTTGGTTTGAAAATAGTGAAATTGAGCGATGGCTTGAAAATTCTTGTGTTTATCTCTACGGTATTGCAATTGATACTCTCTGGCCAATTCTTCTAACGCCAGTTGACGTCTGGTAAGACTTTTAGAGATAGCTGTAGGAATAGGCAAAATGCGACGTAAGGCAAAGGGGTGTGTAGAATCGGTATCATGCATGTCTAAACCAACCACTTCAAAATGCCCTCCCTTTTTCATAAAGAGTTCTTGATAATCGTTGAGATTACCCATTACAGTATGATCTACGAACCCACATTTTGAAAAATCGACAACCACATCCTTGTCTTCAGGTATTTGGTCTAATTGTTTCTTGAGCTTAAAAAAATTGAGAAAGGTACAGAAGTGTTTGACACTCACATAATAATTGTCTTGTCTGCTTTCATTGTTTTCCATAAACATTAAAACATTGGGTTTAAAAATGTTTCTAAAAAACAAAGCTGCACTGCGATTAAGCAGCATATGGATCACAAAAGTGGTCAGGACTCCAATAAGTATACCCGATATCAAATCAATAAAGAGGGTGGAGAGTAAAGTAGCCATAAAAATAAAGACCTGTTCTTTACCAATAACAAACATCTGGAGCACTACCGAAGGAGAAGCGAGGCGGTAACCCGTATAGACCAGTATAGCCATTAATGAAGGTAGTGGTATCCTGGTGAGCTGTGTACTAAACAGGGCTATAAAAATGATGAGAAAGGTGGCGTGTACAAAATTAGAACTTCTATTGGTTGCTCCATTATTCACATTAACCGAACTTCTCGCAATCACCGTAACTACATTGAGCCCACCTAAAAAGCCACTGCCTATGGTAGCTACTCCGAGTGCTTTTAGATCTTTGTTGATATTAGAGCGCCTTTTTTGTGGATCCAGCATATCTACCGCCTTAATACTCAACAGCGATTCTATACTGGCAATTAGTGTTAAAGCTATCACACTTGACCAAAAACCCCAACTGCCCATAGCCGAAAATTCCGGTATGGGTAGCTTGGCTATAATGGTTCCTATAGCTGGGATACCCGTTATCATATACTCACTAGCAATAGGATTGGGTTGTTGTAGTATAAGCTCATAGTAATAACTAAAGCCAATCGCCAGCAAGACGATCCACATGGGAGCGGGGATGAGTTGTAGGTATTTATTTCTAATCTTATTGTAAAAGATCATAATCAATAGACTAATCACCCCAAAAAGAGCGGCATAGATAAGACCTTTATCGCGATAAGAAAACACCCCGACTATGCTCTCGGGAATTTCAAGCAAATAGGCTACACTAGTATCACGCGCGATTTTATTGCCTAGCATTATATGAAACTGCTTCCCTAATATGATAAGTCCAATAGCCGCCAGCATGCCTTGTATAGCCGATGATGGAAAGAAATTGGCGAGTTTTCCCATTCGTAAAAAACCGAGTAGCAATAATAATACCCCAGAACATATAATAGCAGCATAAGCTCCTTCAAGATCAAGAGTAGCAATAGCAACCAGCAAGACCCCTACCAAGCCGTTACCGGGTCCTGTGATGGTGACATGGCTTCCGCCAAAAATGGAGACTACTATGCCGCCTACAATAGCGGTGATAATACCTGCAATAGGTGGTGCTTCACTTGCCATAGCGAGCCCTAGTCCTAAGGGTAAGGCAATTAAACTCACTACAAATCCCGAAAAGATATTGCGCGGAAGCTCCCTAAGAAAAGCCTTGGTATGAAGTTTTTTTGAACTCATTGTAAGATTAGTACGTCTGTAGGAAGCTCGGTGAGTATGTGTTCGATATCGTGAGGAAACAACCTATCCCATAACCGAGTTTTGGGGTGGGCATTCATAACCAACAAATCGGCACGCGCCATTTCGGCATAATGCCCTATTGAATATCCTCGTTTCCCAAATATCGATTGGGTTGAGATGCTTAGACCAGCGACCAAAGCTTCAGGAATACTATCAAGGATGTTTTGAACTCGGCTATCTTCCCGTCGTCTTAGCTTTTCGCGTGCAATAGTAGCCCTGCGCAAGGAGATGTCATCGTTCACATTGACGTGAATTTCCTGATGCCTAATCTCTTCGACTATGGTCATTTTGCTCGCTCCCAGTTGTTCTCCAATATAACAGGCAATATGTATGGATTGTTCTGTCTTTGAATGCTCCAGACCATTAACAACAATGTGATTACAGGCCACACGCTCTACCGATGGCTTGATTAGTAAGAGAATATGACATTTGACACTACGGCTTATTTTTCTGGCAATCGAGCCAATATAATAATTGAGCACGTTTTCGCGCTGCAGCGCACCAATAATCAGTAAATCTATTTTTAGGGCTTCTGTGGCGTGTAAGATGACATCTACGGGCTTACCGGGCATAAAAATATAGTCAACCTCTAATCCCTCTTCCACAAATGAAGATAAAATTGTATCAAACTGTTGGCGCTTTTTTGGAGATGCTTCTCCAACGTGAATAACGACCAATTTGGCTTTAAACATACGTGATAATCGAGCGGCTTCAGAAAGATTGGCAGTGAGATTTGGCGAAAAAGTGGCTCCTATACCTATGACTTGAAAAGGCTTAGAATGAGGGCTGTTTGCTAGATTCATGAGCGGCCGAAGATACCATTTTTTAGGAAGTATTGACAGCTTGATCTTATTTCAATTGGCCTTGGAGGCGCATTGAATATCACCCTTTGATCTGGGTGGTGGTACTAGGATTTCACCCTTGAGGGCGCTGTTTAAAAATATGGATATGAATATGAGTGGCCATTTTGCGGGCGCGCAGCTTTAAAACCTCAGCTTGTGGCCCTTGATAAAGGCTGTCGATGGTTTGTGACCAATGATTGAGCCAAATGCCAAAGTGTTGCTCGTTAATCTGATAATCGTGGGCTGCATCAACTGCTTCATGGGCGCGTAAAGGGTTGCCCTTGTAGTTGCCTTTTAGAAATAGGCTGTGTTCCCAAAAATTGGTGAGATGGTCCAGATGCGCCTCCCAATCGTGGATGTGTTTGTTAAAAATAGGTGCCAAATACACATCGGCGCGTATCCTGTCGTAAAAGGCTGTGACCAAACGGGCAATATCTGCTCGATCTCTAAGATCTGTTTTGTCCATGCTGTGAGGTTGGTTTTGGCTTTCGCGAAAGCTGTCTCAAAAATAATACTACCATTACTATGATAAAAAGGGCAAAAGGAAGTGAGGTGATAATGAGTAATTTTTGCAAGGCCACCAGTACGTCTATATCGACGCGAGCGTTTCCCAGCAGAATAATAGCCACAGAAAATACAGCCAGACACAAAGACCAAATTAGTCTATGTTTTTTACTGGGATCTGACTTGCCTTTATCGGTAAACATACTCAGTACAAAGACAGCCGAATCTACCGAAGTTACTAAAAAACTAATGAGCAGTACAAGGGTGATAACATTGAGTAAACTTGCTCCGGGATATTGTTCAAAAAAGACAAAAATTGATGAGAATACATTGCCAAACTCGCTGTTATAACTGCCCCAATCCTGAATCACATCAAAAGCAGAAGTCCCAAAAACCGAAAACCAAAAAAAGGTGCCCAAAGATGGAATAAGCAACACACCAATGAGCAATTCTCTCAGGCTTCTTCCTTTTGAAATACGGGCGATAAACACCCCGGTAAAGGGTGCCCAGGCCAGCCAAAAGGCCCAATAGTAATAGGTCCAATCTGTCAAAAAAGCCTTGCCTGGATCATAAGGCGCAGCCGCAATACTTAGGGGTACAAAATCGAGCACGTAGTGATAGAGACTTAGGGAGAAATTCTTCAAAACAGTTAGGACATCGCTTTGGACAAAAATATAGAGCAATATGGCTAAGGTGACATATATATTCCAGGTAGAGATCGTTTTGATTCCTTTATGCATACCACTCCACACCGAGATAAATGCTAAAAGTGAAATAGTAAGCGTCAAAGCTATGGTGGTGCCCAGTCCAAAATCGGTTTCAAATACATGATTGAGCCCACCATTGATTTGGGTTGTACCCAGGGCAATAGCCCCTATAAGTCCAAAGACTGTGGTAACTATGGTAAGACTATCAATACCTCCTTTACAAAGTTTGGTCCACCATGAGGGGTTGCTATTTTGCCCTAGGGTTGCACTCATGCGAACTACTGTCTTCTTATTGTAGAGGTAGTAGCCTAAGATCAAAGCAAAGAGTCCATAAAAAGCCCAAGCGGTAAAACCCCATTGATAAAAGGTGTATTCTAAGGCTACCACTTCGACAGGATTGCCAGTAGTAATGGGAGGATGTTGCTGCATAAAGACGGGTTCTTGTACGGCTCGCAATAGTATACCCGCTCCCATACCCGCACTATAGAGCATGGCAATCCAGGCGGCTCGGCTAAACTCAGGTACAGCATCAGCAGGTCCTAATTTACGTTTCCCAAAAGGGGAAAGCGAAATGGCCAAAATAAAAAACACACATCCTAAGCCCAACCAAAGATAAAAGGTCCCAAACCACTCGCGTACCCATAAGGCAGCGGTTTCAATTTGAGTATAAAAGCCAATAGTGTCTATATAGACATAGGTGGCAAAGAGCAGCAGCACAGCAAGTGAAACTGCCAAGAGGATGTTATGCCTGAGAAAGGTTTTGATCTGGTAAAGGTATTAAATAAAAAAAGGGACATCTTGCGATATCCCTTTTTCTAAAGATTAAAAGTGATCTTATTGTTCTACATCTTGTAGATTCACTTCGTTTCCTTCTTTGTCGAGCATTTTGACCTCGTCAAAGCCCATATTCTCAAATTGAGCATATTGAGAAGCACCATCTCCTACTACAAGGTAGGCCATGGTTTCTTCGTTAAGGTATTTGTTTGCCAACTCTTTATGACGCTCAAGAGTCATATTGCGAATAGTCGTTTCTTCATTTTCAATATAATTTTCTGGAAGGTCATAAGCGCTGCGCTCTTGTAACATACCCAAGAGGGCAAATTGCGTTTCAAAACGACGTGCATTTGATTTGATCAAGGCGTTCTTTGTAAAAGCCAGATCGTCTTCAGAAATTCCTTCCTGATATTTCTTGATTTCATCTCTAAAGATTTCTACAGACTCTCCGGTTGTATTGGTACGTACGCTAGAAGAGGCGGTAAAGGTACCAGGGATTTTTGAACCATTAAATCCAGTTCGAGCCCCATAGGTGTATCCCTTTTCTTCACGAAGTATCATATTAACTACCCCGTTAAAGGCTCCTCCTAAACTGTAATTCATTACCTCGGCCGCGTAAAAATCGTCGTCGGTTCTGGCAAGACCAATATTACCGATTCTAATCACAGACTGCTTAGCATTAGGAATGTCTACAAATAATAGCGATGATTTATCTCGATTATCGGCTACAGGGTATTCTGGGATAGTGACTTCTTTGGCCTCCCAATTTTTATTCAAGTCTTCGAGTACAGCAAGTGTTTTTGCCTGATCGATTTGTCCTACTATGTGAAATCTACTCACAGAAGGAGAGATGTAATTATTGTAGTAGTTCTTCAAATCATCCATAGTAATGGCTTGGACAGATTCTACCGTACCGCTGGTTGGGTAAGCAAAGATGTGATCGTCTCCATACAACACACGGTTGTAAACACGACTGGCAACAGCATTCGGATTGGCCGCAGAGCGTTGGATTTGATTGATAGTAGCCGTTTTGATACGTTCAAATTCGGCGGCATCCCAACGTGGTTGTAATAGAATTTCTTCTACGAGATCCATAGTCTTGTCAAAGTTGCGTACCAGAGTATTGCCTCTAATCACGATAGATTCTCTGGTAGTATACATATTGATACTCGCACCCAACAATTCGATTTCTTCTTCTAACTCGGCAGGTGTCTTGTTTGCGGTACCTTCCATCATAATGTCAGAGATCAGGTCGGCCACACCGTTTTTGTTCATATCGTCAAGTAAGTGACCACCGTCAATGACCAAACTAAAGTTTACCGTAGGAATTTCATTTTGCTCAATTCCGTAAACCTCCATGCCATTATCTAGGGTAGTGGTCCATTGATCAGGTACATTAAGCGCTGGAGACGGTCCTGTTTCTGGAGCCTTTGTACGATCAATTAAAGAAGGTGTTTTTACGACCTCTGTAGCTTCATCTGTCACTTCTACAGCAACATTCTCTTTGATTTCTTCTTCGACCACAGGGGCTTTTTCAGAATTTTCGGCTATGAGTTCTAATTTCCCTTTAGGGACAAAACTAGTCATTACAAAAGGCTTGTCTTTGATATAAGTGTTATACACTCGCATAACATCTTCTTTGGTCACGCCTTTGATATTTTCAATATCCTGCTCGATAAAATCTGGAGATCCTGCAAACACATTATAGCTTGCTAGCTGAAAGGCTTTACCTTGTACACTGCTTATCCCGTTGTAAAAACTAGTTTCCAAACCAGCCTTAATACGTTCGATATCACGGTCTGTGAAGCCCTCGGTTTCAAATTTTGCAAAACCTTCTTCAATGGCAGCTTCTACATTATCGAGGTCTACGCCAGAGTTTGCCGTGACGATAATGTGAAACTCTCCTGCAATTTCTTGAGAGTTGTTGTAAGCCGTAACACGTGAGGTCAATTTTTTATCTTCGACCAACACCTTATACATAGGTGCTTTTTTCCCACTAGCCAATATTTCGGCTAAGAAGTCTAAGGCATAGGCGTCCTCGGTGTATTGTTCTAGGGTAGGCCATACCATGTGTAATTGTGGCGCTTGGGCAAAATTATCTTCGTGGTATAGTCTTTTGGTTTCAGAAATGGTCACAGGTTGTGGCTCTAGAGGCGCAACTTCCTGACGTCTTTTGATTTCGCCAAAGTACTTTTCAATCATTTGCTTGGCCTCTTCGGTATCAAAGTCTCCAGCCAATACTAAGGTCGCATTGTTAGGCCCATAAAAACGATCGTAGAATTCTTTAACGTCTTCTACAGTTGCATTTTGTAGATCAACCAGCTCTCCAATAACCTGCCAGTTATATGGATGTCCTTCTGGGTAGATGTTTTTGTCTAATACCCAATTGGTATGCCCGTATGGGTTGTTATCGACACGCTGACGCTTTTCGTTTTGAACCACCTCTTGTTGATTCATAAAAGCAGATTCTGTCACCGTATTAATCAAAAAGCCCATACGATCACTTTCTAACCATAAGATGGTTTCCAGTGCATTATTTGGGACAGTTTCATAATAGATCGTTCCGTCTTTCCAGGTACCTCCATTAAGTGTACCTCCGGCATCTTGAACCGTTTTAAAGAATTGATCTTGTGGTACATTCTCAGATTCTTGAAAAAGCATATGCTCAAAAAGGTGAGCAAAACCAGTACGGCCTGCTTTTTCGCGATTGGACCCTACACCATATTGGATGGCGAGTGATACGATAGGATCACTAGTGTCTTTGTGCAAAATGACATCAAGGCCATTTTCAAGTTCATACTTTTCGTAATCTACCGATAGCGAAGCGCTATCACCAGCATCGGCAGTGTCTTTTCCGTCTTGGCCGCAGCCTACAAAAAGAAGAGCGGCCGCAAAAAGAGCGACCAGTAGTTTTAAATTGTTTTTTGATTGTTTCATCATGTACATTGTTTGTAGTGGTTAAAGATACAACTGGAAGTAGTTTCCTATCTTAAATTACTGTTAAATACTTTGTAAAACCAACACCAGCCACGGCATTAGATCTATCGGTTGCAAAGTCAAACTTGGGTTTTTTAGCTATCTTTAAACAATGTCGCAACTGTTGACCATAGGACTTGTTATTATTGCTATATATGTGGTGATAAGTGTGTTGCTCTATTATTTGCAGGATTACTTTTTGTTTAAAGCCGAAAAGCTACCTCCCGATTTTGAATTTTTTTACGAAAATCAAGAAATTGAAGAATACAATATAGAAACAAGAGATGGCGCCACCCTGAATGGACTTCACTTTAAAATTAAAAACCCCAAAGGAGTGGTTTTATACCTGAAAGGCAATTCCAAAAGCATCAAAGGCTGGGGTAAATTTGCTGTTGATTTTACACGTAATGGTTACGATGTAGTCATGCTTGATTATAGGGGTTTTGGTAAAAGTACCGGACGTCGAACCCAAAAGGCGCTTAAACGCGATATTCAGGTTGTCTATAACAAATTGCGCGAGCAGGTATCAGAAAAGTATATCATTTTATACGGCCGTAGTCTGGGTTCTGGGCTGGCCACCAAGCTCGCTTCGGTCAATAATCCGCGTATGCTTATACTTGATGCTCCTTATTACAGTTTGACCAAAGTTGCGGCGCGATACGCTCCTTTTATGCCCCTGAGCTGGCTTATCAAATATCCTTTACCTACCTATAAGTGGCTCAAGTATGTGCAATGTCCTATACATATCATTCACGGCACCGATGACAAACTGATCCCATATAAGACCAGTGTGAAATTGTCAAAAATCAAACCTAAGCAAACAAAATTATACACCGTCATAGGTGGAGGGCATAAAAATTTGAATAATTTTGAAAGCTATCATTATATGCTCACCGAAATTTTAGACTCCAAGCCACAGCAATCTACCCTTGAGGGAAGTAGCTATCACGTGATTCACAATACCAAACGCAAAAATGCGACGTCTTAAAAAACCACTCCTTTTACTCTTTATTCTAGCTAATTTTTATGCCATTCTGTGTGGCGGGCTCTATTTTTTTCAAGAAAATTTGATTTTCCACCCTACGCCTTTGGCAGCAAACTACCGTTTTGAATTTGACAGTCCATTTAAAGAAGTAACTCTTGAGGCCCAAGAAGCTAGATTACACGGGCTGCATTTTACACAGCCACAACCCAAAGGGGTGATACTTTATTTTCATGGCAATGCAGGCAATCTGGCGCGTTGGGGAGAAATTGTACAACCTTTGGTCAAGATGAATTACGCAGTTATCGTCATGGACTATCGGCAGTTTGGAAAGAGTAGTGGGGTCTTGTCGCAAGAGCATTTATACCAGGATGCCTTGCAGTGGTACGCTTTCGCGAAAGCGCAGTATCCAGATCTCCCGCTCACCCTTTATGGCCGTAGTCTAGGCACCACCTTTGCCACCTATGTTGCCAGTAAAAACAGCTGTGAACGTTTGATCTTGGAAACTCCATTTTTCAGTATAGCCAACGAGGCCAAGGCTAGATTTTCGATTTTGCCGGTAGAAGCATTGGTCAAATATCCATTTAAGACCTACTCTTTTATCAATGAGGTAACGGCGCCTATACATATATTGCACGGTACAGCCGATGACGTTGTTGATTACACTCATGGCAAACGTTTGTATGAGCATATCAAAAAGCCTCAAAAAGAATTGATCACTATTCCGGACGGTGGGCATAACAATTTGAGCGATTTCCCGATGTACCAGCAGGCAATCTCTGAGATTCTACAGTGAACTTAAAGCAGCTCAAAACTGGAATATGATCTTTTGCCAAGCGAGATGGGGCTGATTCGGGTTATTCCTATTATCTTTGCCCCCTGAAAAAAGCAGTGCTTTTTCACAAATTTAGAATGATCATTATGGGCTGATTTAAGCAGCACTGTAAATCTCTTATACGCTATGAAAGCAGGAATTGTAGGATTGCCAAATGTGGGTAAATCGACCTTATTTAATTGTTTGTCTAACGCCAAAGCGCAAAGCGCCAACTATCCTTTTTGTACGATAGAGCCTAATATTGGAGTTGTAAATGTACCAGATACTCGTTTAGAAAAATTAGAAGAGTTAGTAAATCCAGAAAAAGTAATTCCTGCAACTGTAGAAATTGTTG
>CAZJWI010000153.1:0-18949 GCA_964549485.1 uncultured Flavobacteriaceae bacterium | reverse complement strand
GAAAGGCCCTGAAAATTGGGGTATGATAGAAGAGTTAGCCGAAACGCTTGGAGCGGCTACAGCCTGTTCAAAACCAGTTTCGGATTTGGGATGGAGACCTCACGGAGAACACGTTGGACAAACCGGTAAACCCGTTGATTCCAATTTATATATCGCTATTGGTATATCTGGTGCTATTCAGCACTTGGCAGGAATTAATGCCTCAAAGGTAAAGGTGGTGATCAACAATGATCCTGAAGCACCCTTCTTTAAAGCTGCCGATTACGGTATTGTAGGCGATGCCTTTGAAGTTGTTCCAGAGTTAAACGACAAACTAAAAACCTTTATGGCCGAAAATGCCTAAAAAAGTAGAACACATCAATTGAAATGGAGCCACAAATTGTGGCTCTTTTTTGTTTGCTCAAGAGCTACTACAGTATTACTGTTTTAAGGCATATCCTGGTACGGCAATGCTCTAAAAACTCAAATATAGATTCCTAGCATAAACTCCATTAACTTTTCCTATTTTTGCAGCTATGAGTTTAGTGCGTTTAAACATTAAAGGTATCTCCTATAGTCAGACCCAAAACGGGGCTTACGCCTTAATATTAAATGAGGTAGATGGAGAACGTAAGTTACCTATAGTCATAGGAGCGTTTGAAGCCCAATCTATTGCTATTGCTCTAGAAAAGGAGATCAAACCCCCAAGACCTCTCACCCATGATTTATTTAAGAATTTTGCAGACCGATTTGATATTGTGATCAAGCAAGTCATCATCCATAAACTTGTGGATGGCGTCTTTTACTCAAGTATCATATGTGAAAGAGACAAAATTGAAGAGATTATTGACGCACGCACTAGTGATGCCATATCTCTCGCATTGCGATTTCAAGCACCGATATTTACCTATAAAAATATATTAGACAAGGCAGGTATCTTTTTAAAGGGAAATACCGACCCAACCGAAATTACCGAAGAGGACGAAGTGCTTATGGATGAGATTGTTCTGGACGAAGACTTGTCTAGTGACAACGATTACAAGAAAATGTCATTACAAGAATTACACACGCAACTAGAACAAGCTGTTCAAAATGAAGACTATGAGC
The DNA here is from genome assembly GCA_964549485.1 of uncultured Flavobacteriaceae bacterium. GTDB lineage: Bacteria > Bacteroidota > Bacteroidia > Flavobacteriales > Flavobacteriaceae > Dokdonia. The sequence goes on along the minus strand of CAZJWI010000153.1, from coordinate 17,863 downwards.
AAGCAGCTCAGATACGCGACGAAATTTCCAAACGCAACTAACCTCTTTCTAATCTTTTTTATATGCAGACATTGCAACTCTCAATGATGATGCTGTTTTCCTCCTTAAATAGCCTTGTTCAAAATACTCAGGATGCTTTGGCTATAGATCCGGAGATTGGTATTGGCTTATCTGCCAACAGTTTGGGTAGAGGTATTTTGGGAATGGCTTTTTTGATCGGTATTTGCTTTGCTTTGAGCAGTAATAGACGTATAATCAATTGGCGCCTGGTGCTTACAGGACTAATTTTGCAATTGTTATTTGCTGTATTGGTATTAAAAGTCGATTTTGTGGCTGCTGGCTTTGACTGGATTTCGCGCAAAGTAGTTGACTTTTTAAATATCGCAGAACAAGGTGCTCTTTTTGTCTTCGGAAAATTAGTGGATCCCTCGGCAAGTATGGGATATATTTTTGCTTTCAAGGTACTACCTACCATAGTGTTTTTCTCGGCTTTTACCTCCTTGCTGTATTATTTGGGCATACTTCAAATAATTGTCAAAGCATTGGCCTGGGTCATGAGTAAAACAATGCAACTTTCTGGGGCCGAAAGTTTGGCTGCTGCTGCCAATGTTTTTATAGGTCAAACCGAAGCGCCTCTGGTGGTAAAACCTTATCTAGATAAAATGACTAAATCGGAGATGCTGTGTCTGATGGTAGGTGGTATGGCCACTATTGCCGGAGGAGTACTCGCGGCATTTATTGCCTTTTTGGGAGGCGATAGTATTGCCGAACAAGCCATTTTTGCCAAGCATCTATTGACCGCTTCAATTATGTCTGCTCCTGCTGCCATAATTATAGCAAAGATGTTGTACCCAGAAACTGAAGAGGTTAATCGAAAACTCAATATTAGCAAAGAAAAAGTAGGAACAAATGTGCTTGATGCTATTTCAAGAGGTACCACCGATGGTCTTAAACTGGCGGTTAATGTAGGGGCTATGCTTTTAGTATTTACGGCCTTGATGGGGGTGCTCAACTGGATGCTAGGCGATCTTATTGGTGACATTACCGGGCTCAATAGTCTAATAGCTAGCGCTAGTGATGGTCGTTATTCCAGTTTGTCTATGGAGTATATATTGGGTAATATTTTTGCACCTGTGGCATGGATAATAGGAGTTCCTGCCGAAGATATCACCACAGTAGGTCAACTCTTAGGAGAAAAGACGATACTTAATGAGTTTTACGCTTACGGATCATTAAGTACCTTAAAAGCCAGCGGTACCATCACCAACTACCGTTCTATTGTAATTGCGACTTATGCATTGTGTGGTTTTGCCAATTTTGCTTCTATTGGTATTCAAATAGGCGGAATAGGGGTTTTGGCGCCCAGCCAAAGGGGTACTTTAGCCAGATTTGGTGTTAAGGCACTCATAGGCGGTACTGTAGCCGCGCTATTAACAGCCACCATAGCGGGAATGCTCATAGGATAAGCCATAAGGTCTTTGTCTATGTCCTTAAAAAGGCAAACCCTTAACAAACTGTCAAGGGTTTATGGAAATTGAATGCCCTGCAAAATGCCCTAATTAATGACTTACATTCACTATCCATTTTCATAATCGAAAACCTAACGTCTAACTCAAACGTCAATCATATTCGGTGAGACCGTAAAGAACTTCCTTCATTTTACTACCATTTATTTCTACAGGCTTATAGGCTGTATTAAATTTTTCTATGGCGATACCTATACTGGTTTTTAATTGCTGGTAGGCAATGGGTATTTCTGCGCCGCATTGTTTTTCATTTTCATAACTACTTAGCATAATTCCAAATTTTTCATAGAATTTGGCACCTTGGTCGATAAAAGCATTGTACTGTGTAATAAACTGGAGCAAGCGATCGATGGGAAATTCTAAGTTGATTTGCATTTTGTGGGCCTTGTACTTCTGGTCTTCCATTTGAGAGATGTCATTTAGTTTTTGGAGATAAGTAGACAGGTTTTCTCGTACCCTATCCCAATCATCGGTATCTCTGCATATCTTTAGTGTGTTATGATATTGTATAGGTTTGGTGTAATCAACAAATAATTGTTGCAATTCATCCATAATTGCATCATTGCTCTTTTGTAAGAATTGGGTTTCAAAATAAATAGTGTTTAAGTCACCGTGCATTCGCAGGGTAAAGTCAAGTATGCAATCGATACGGCTTAATTGTTTTTCTTTTTCGACCATATCGATTTGATGGTTGCCAAACATGCTAATAAAGGAGTGGATGATGGAGGTATAGATATTCTCTCCCAAAAGGCTAGAAAGTCTAAACCCTGATTTTTTATCTCTTTGTCGCTGCAAAAGCGTTTTAAACTTCTCAAATTCCGGATAGTGATTTGGGTTGGATATATTATTGATTTCGTTAAAGGTGTTTAGTGAAGCAAAATGATGATCGAGAGCCAGTGTTTTTTCGTAGAGTATCTTCATAATCTGCAATCCTTTGATGTACCTTATCTTGCTCACCTCGGTATACTCATTGCGCTTTAGCTCCTGTTTGAGCTGTTGATTTTCTAATTTTAAAAGCAACAAATCTAGCTTAACGGCAGTACTTGTTGTTGATTTGATACGCTTATCCAGCTGTATAATTTCTTGGATGAAGTGCTGGTAACAGCTGTTGTAATACAATTGCACTTTGGTGATTTCTAAGTCTAATTCTAACAGAATTTGATCAATAGTAGGTTGGGTTGACACCAATAACATATTGTGAGCTTTAAGGGCGTTTGTAGACCCGAGACTCATCAGTAGTAAAAATGTAATATGTGTAACTTTCATAGCTAAGCTTGGTGTTAAGAGTTTCTTACTGTCGTAAATCGATCAGCGTAATGTCTATGTAATTTTTTGTGATCAAGGTGAGATAAGGTTTGGCTTCTAGTACGGGGTATAGAAGCTTTAAATCCTGATCGATCATTTCGATTAAATCGGCATCAATTTCTTCAGGTTGCGGTAAGACAAATCGCAACGTATTTTGATTCCGTTTGGTGATGCGACGCCCAAATAATTGAATCTCATCTAAAGCTGTAATCTGATCTCTGTGTATGCGTAAAATCAATACTTCTTTTCCTAGTATATATGTCGAATTATAACTAGTCACTGTTTTTGAAGAAGCAGTAGTAGTGCCTTCTTTGCACGAGAAACCACGACGTACGCCACAATCGATATGCTTAAAATTCAATTTCATCTGTATTTGTTGAACTTGGGCACTAGATATCAGGCACCATAGGAATATGGTGAAGCTCAAATATTTCATATAAAGTCTGTTAATGGACTGGCCTAAACTTAAATCGGTATTTGGACCAATCTGGGATTGTATTTAAAGTTTTAAACCAATAGCAAATATTCTCGGAAGTAATGGGAGTATCATCTATCTGTACAATCGCATCTCCTATTTGGTAGGAGCCAGCATTGGTTTTTTTATAACTTATAATTAATTCATTATTGGAAGGAACCACCAAAAACGGTTTTGACATACCATCATAAGAAGGTGCCAAATTTTGATCTTGATGCGGGCGCGCAAAGAGTCGTTCATTTTTAAAATCGATAACCCAATCAAACTGGCTTATAAATTCTAGACCCATATTGTGGTTGGTCACATCGTTGGTAAGCATGACATCTAATTTATCAAAAGACAGCTCTTTAGAAGTAACGTCTTTAAAATTGCTTCGTTCCATTTTGAGAGAAACTAAAGATTCATTACCCAATAGGTTTAATAATTCTACCTCATAATCGATAGTAGGATTCTTGTTAGGTAGTTTGTCTTTGACCAAAATAATCCCTCCAGTATTTCCCGTATCAAAATGCAGACTAATAGGCTCTCCCTTAATCGTTAATCGCACCCCGATATATTTCCGTTCAAAAAATGCGTCAACCTCCTTAAATCTAGTCATATCAGGAGATGCATTTATACCTATCGTGTTATTTGCGTAATCCAAAACAATTGGTAGCTCGGATTCAGCAATATTATCAATTCCGTAATAGCCTTGATTTTGTAGGTAGGTTGTATCCTGACATTGAAAGAGTCGTTTTTGAGACACAATCATAAATTTTCTATTTATGGATTGTATGCTATTGAGCTTAAGACTATCGAGTTTTAGAAGTCCCACCTCTTCTTTCTCTCCATTGGGAAGAACCATCGTTCTAATACCTCTGTACTTGTCAGAATTTAAAATTTCTTTTCCTCCTATGGCCCCTATATCATTTATTATAGAACGCTGAGCACCAGTATCAAAAGTTAACATAAGGGGGGATTTATTAATTAGTACCGATAGGAACTTACCGTTGATTAACTGATCACGTTCACCTTCAATATAGCGATCTTCTATACTTATAAAATCTCTATAAGAATTACACGATATCACAGACAGTACAAGACAGAGAAGGAAAAGAAATTTGATTTTCATAAGAGTGAAATTTTAAAACATATTGATAATCGACACTACAGCTATTATTGCCTCGCTTATTTCATCACTGTGATCATTCACCCAAGTAACGACAGAAATTAAATGACACCATAGTTGCCACCATTTACATCGCTTACGCATCTGTTTGCCTAAGGCCGATTTATCTAATGCTGCCGCGTCACCGCCAAAAAGTGCCGCCTGTGCATCGATCTGAGAGCGACCTTTTTGTTGTTCTTCGAGGGTAAAGACATAGGCTAATCCTATGGTTTTACCGTCGTCTTCTTTGGCTATAGCCGCCGCAGATTTACCTGAACTAAGATAAGTATATGCTTTAAATAACATTCCTTCACCTTCTTTGGGAAGTATAGGGATAGTCGTTTTACCTCCAGAAGATTGATAACCTGCAAGCACCTTAGATTTGAATTGTGCATAGCTATCTCCAGGTTGATAAAAAGGCCGAACAGCCTCGACAAAATCAACCATTCCATTTACAAACTGCGATTGCAGATAAGCTATATCTTGAGGAGGCAAGGTTGGAGAGATGCTTCCTGCTGTACTGCTACTTCGTTGCGCATAGCCCGTACTTAAAAACAAGCAACAAAAGGCGCCTAGTATAAATGATTTTGTTTTCATTCTTTTTTTGATTTAGTTATAATGGACCTACTCTATCGCTTTTCGGTATCCGCGGTAGTATGGTATGACTACGACACTAGAGTCTGCTTGTAATGAATAGCACTTTACTGAGTTGGCAATCAATTTTTATTAATTTGCTACAGGAGGATACTTAGAAGGTTTGCTCCAGAAAAAGACTCAATTTTAAAATGTAAATCACAAGCTACCGGCTTAAGACTTTTCCAAAATTGAAGAGAAAATACGGGGCTCACAAATGCACTAGATGAACATTTATCAATATTCAATTCTCTTTTATAAATATTCATGAAGCACTGTATATCAGCATTTTAAAACCTGCCGTATTTTTCAGAAATCAAAAAGAGCATATTGGCTTTAGGACGTTGATAACTTGGGATAAGTACCTCTGGTGTGATACCTCGTGAATGAAGCTTGTTTTTTATTTTTAGAGCAGCTTAGCAATAGGCTATATTGACGCAGTATTTGAGATATAGTAAAGACAACATATGAAACAATATCACGACTTGATAAAGCATGTCCTCGAGCATGGACATACTAAAGAAGATAGAACAGGGACAGGTACCAAAAGCGTATTCGGGTATCAAATGCGATTTGATTTGTCTGAAGGGTTTCCTATGGTGACAACCAAAAAATTACACCTAAAATCGATTGTACATGAGCTGCTTTGGTTTTTAAAGGGAGATACTAATGTCAAGTATTTGCAAGAAAACGGAGTTCGAATTTGGAATGAGTGGGCAAATCAAGACGGTGATCTGGGGCCTGTTTACGGGTATCAATGGCGCAATTGGAACGGAGATGAGATTGATCAAATCAAAGATATTGTGACCACCTTAAAAAACAACCCAGATAGTAGAAGAATGCTGGTCTCTGCCTGGAATCCCTCTGTGCTTCCCGACACTTCTCAATCTTTTGAAGACAATGTTGCCAACGGTAAGGCCGCCTTACCCCCATGTCATGCCTTTTTTCAATTTTATGTGGCCAATGGTAAATTGAGCTGTCAGCTCTATCAAAGAAGTGCCGATATATTTCTAGGCGTACCATTTAATATTGCGAGTTACGCCCTACTTACTATGATGATGGCGCAGGTGTGCGGCTACCAGGCTGGAGAGTTCATACACACCTTTGGCGATGCGCATATTTACTCTAATCACATGGATCAGGTCAATTTACAATTGTCTCGAGAATTTCGTACTTTACCTACTTTAAAAATAAATCCTGAGGTAAAAGACATTTTTGGCTTTACTTTTGATGATTTTACTTTAGAAAATTATGACCCACATCCGCATATTAAAGGCGCAGTGGCCGTTTAAAAGATAATTCACTTAACCTACAAATTAGAAAACATGAAAAAGACACTAATGATTGCCTTATTTTTAGTGAGTGCTGTGGCCTTTGGTCAAAAAAGAAGCACTTTAAAAGATAATGGTATATCTATGAAGGGTAATACCCTGACCATGAATGAAGTGCCTCCTACCTGGCCTGGATGCGAAGGTTCTATCACCTCAAAACGCAATTGCTTTAATAAAAATTTAGCCAATCACGTGGTTAAAGGATTTAAGTTTCCAAAAGGCCACAAAATGGGTACCAAGGTTACCATCACATTTGTGATTGATAAAAATGGAGATGCCGTAGTTAAAAAAGTAGATGGTGGCCCTAAAGCATTGCAAGATGAAGTACGTCGTAAAATCTTATCCTTGCCCAAGATGAAACCAGGGCACTTAGGTGGCAAGCCCAAAGAAATTCAATACACCATGCCATTCACTTTTTAATCGCATCGGCATTAAAAAAAACAGCAACTTGATAGAGTTGCTTTTTTTTTGTAACAATTTGTCATTAGCTATTTGAGACAAAAATTGCAATTGGATGGGATCTTAAAATGTCCCCTTAACAAGGGCGCTACCCCTTAGCTCCATCGGCTAAAAGATGTGTTTGATCCATTTTTTTCAGGGATTAAATGGGTTTCCGCTTTCACGAAAGCGTAAAATTGCCGAACTTTAATAGCCTAAATTAAAGCCTAGTTAATGATTGCCACACAGTCCCTCATTGAATTTTTCTTAGAAACAAGAGCAGACTCTGAGCGAATCTGTCAAAGCCTACAGACAGAAGACTACGTAGTACAACCCATAGTGGATGTTTCACCACCTAAATGGCATTTGGGACATACCACTTGGTTTTTTGAAGCCTTCGTATTACAACCGCATTTGAAAGGTTATAAAGTGTTTAGCGAGCATTTCTCTTTTGTGTTTAACAGCTATTATGAGAGCGTAGGCAAAAGGGTGGTACGCACAGATAGAGGCAACTTATCCAGACCAACTGTAGATCAGGTATATGCATATAGAACCTATGTCACTGATGCTATGAAAGAACTGCTAGAGATCAATGCCACACCTCAGATCGAAGCCTTAGTCACTATTGGAATCCATCACGAAAAGCAACACCAAGAGTTACTTCACACCGATATCAAGTACATCTTTGGCAATAATCCGCTATTACCACAATATGAAGCCTGTTATAATGAGACCACCCCTGCCCCAGCGCAGGAATGGATCGCTATAGATGAAGGTGTTTACAACATAGGACATCAAGGTGATGGCTTTTGTTATGACAATGAATTGGGAAATCACAAAGTATTTCTTCAACCATTTGAAATTTCCAATACACTAATTTCTAATGGTCAATGGCTAGACTTTATAAATGATGGAGGTTATGAGCAGGTGTTGCTGTGGCATGCCGAAGGTTGGGATTGGAAAAATACCAATGCCATTAAAGCACCTATGTATTGGCATTTTGTAGATGGCAGCTGGATGACCTACACCCCAAAAGGCTTACAAAGCTTAAATCTGGACGCAGCTGTCTGTCATATTTCCTACTTTGAAGCATTTGCCTTTGCTCAATGGAGCGCTATGCGTTTACCTACAGAATTTGAGTGGGAAGTCGCCAGTAAACACTTTTTATGGGGTGATCGCTGGGAATGGACCGAAAGTGCCTATTTGCCCTACCCCAATTACAAAAAAGCAGCGGGTGCCCTAGGCGAGTATAATGGCAAATTTATGGTGAATCAAAAAGTACTTCGTGGAGGATCTATCGCTACACCCTCAAAACATACCAGAGCGACCTATCGCAACTTCTTTCAGACACATCTTAGATGGCAATTTACAGGATTGCGTCTAGTTAAATAAATGAAAGGAGTCCAAAAAATCAACGACAATAATGCTATGAATACTTCAACCAAAACTTCCTATACCACCAGCTTTGAAAAAGAGGTCGCCGAGGGGCTTAGTGCCTATCCTAAATATCTCTCTTCTAAGTATTTTTACGATGCCAAAGGCGATAAACTTTTTCAGGATATAATGGCCATGCCTACATACTACCTGACTAATTGTGAATATGAAATTTTTGAAACACATAAGAGTGATATAGCCGAAAGTTTTGCTGACAGTGGTGGCTTTGATCTCATAGAACTGGGAGCAGGAGATGGCAAAAAAACCAAAGTTCTTTTAAAAGAATTGGTAACTCAAAAAAGAGAATTCACCTATCTCCCTATTGACATAAGTCAAAATGTACTCGATGGGCTTCAAACCAGTATCCAAAAAGAAATTCCTGAGGTGGTTACCAAGCCACAACAAGGTATGTATTTTGAGGTATTGGAGGCATTGACTAAGTACAATAGTCGCAAAAAAGTCATTATGGTTCTGGGCTCCAATATTGGTAATTTACTCCACCCAAAAGCGATAGACTTTCTAAAAAAAATTGAACAGGCCATGGGACCTCAGGACATCTTATTTATGGGGTTTGATCAAAAAAAGGATCCAAAGGTGATCTTAGATGCCTATAATGATCCTGAAGGAATCACAGCCGCGTTTAACAAAAACATCTTACATCGTATCAACTCAGAGCTAGACGCCAATTTTGAGGTTGATGCTTTTACACACTGGGAGGTTTACGATCCTGAAAGCGGTACCGCAAAAAGCTTTTTAATAAGCAACAAAGAACAAACCGTTGATATTAACAAGATAGATTTGACGATTCATTTTTCTGCTTGGGAATCCATACATACCGAAATTAGTCAGAAATACGACGATGCTATAGTGGCATGGCTTGCCAAGGAAGCTGGCCTGCAAATGTCAGATCAATATACAGATGCCAAAAATTACTATAAAAACTACATTTTTACCAAACAACCCTCTTAAGTATAAATCCTATGAAAGCTATTTGGAATAATCAAGTCATTGCAGAAAGTGACAATACCGTTGTAATAGAAGGGAATCACTACTTCCCACACGACAGTATACATAAAGCCTATTTTACCTCTTCAGATACCACTTCTGTTTGCCCATGGAAAGGCACCGCGCAATACTATACCATTGCCGTAGATGGCAAAGAAAACACAGATGCCGCCTGGTATTATCCCGAGGTAAGCGAGCTTGCCAAAGGCATTAAAAATCACGTTGCTTTTTGGAAAGGCGTGACTGTAACTGAGTAGGCGCTACGGCATACGATCCTATTTCTCAACTATTACCCGATGTAAGGCTATTCTTGATTTTGGGGTTATACTAGGTTGATTTTGATCATCTTGGGCTCTATAACCTATGGCAACGGCCACTAAGGTTGTATATCCCTGCTGCTCTAATATGCGATCGTAGGCTTCAGGCTCTATACCCTCCATTGGAGTGGCATCAATCTTCATCTGGGCACAGGCACTTAAAAATACACCCAGAGCTATATAAACTTGTTTGTCAAACCAATTTTTTATTGCCTCGTCTGGCATCGATTTGATTTTATCTTTATAGTAGTCATAAGCTTTTTGAGGTAATTCCCGTTTGATTTGTTCTTCAAACATCTCTAGCGAATCTATACGGCTAAAAACTACTAAGGTGTCACAATCTAGTACTTTTTGTGTATTGATTTTTGAGTGCTCTGAAAGCAATTCTTTAAGCGTTTGGTCGCTCACAAAACTAAATTGCCAAGGTTGACTATTGATAGATGAGGGTGTTAATCGCAATATCTCTTCAAGTGCCTGGATATCATCCTTACTTATGGCTCGTTCTGGGTTGTATTTTTTAGTCGTATACCGCTCCTGCATACTTTGTAGAAAATTCATCATGCGCTTTTATTGCAAATGTAAAGGCAATCAGGATTTCCTATTGATCGTATTAATAGAGAAGCTAACCACAAAAGCGAGACCAGCCGCCACAGCGAGTGCTGTAAAACTTTCCTTTAAAGTAGCTATGTCTGCTATAACACCCATAAATGGCGGGCTTACCAAAAATCCTATAAATCCTGCTCCGGCCACGATAGAGATTCCTTCGGCACTTGTAATACCTTTGGCTCTACCCGCTAAGCGTAGCAGTTCTGGTATCACCACCGAAAATCCCAATCCTATCACCCCAAAACCTAAAACAGTTGCCCATTTATTGGCTACCAGCACGCCTATATAACCCAATAGCGCTAGAAAAATCCCACCAAGTATAACGGCATGCGCCCCCAGGCGTTTACTCATTCCATCCCCAAAAAAGCGGCCCATGGCCATCAATGCCGAAAAACTCAAAAACCCCAGCCCTGCGGTTTTTTCTGAGACATTACCCACTATATCTTCGAGATATAATTTACTCCATTGCTCAATAGCTCCCTCACTTCCCATGACTATAAAGGCAATAATGGCAAGCCCCAACAAAGGTTGGAGTGCCCCTATCGAAATAGGAGTCTTTCTCTCCTGTTTATTAAGGCGTATGCTTACATATTCTTTGGAAAGCCAAATATTACTAAGTACCACTAGGCAGGCCGCTCCAACCATATGCAGCAGCGGATTGTCCAATCCCTCAATAACAAAATAACCCAGGCCAGCAGCGAGAGCCCCACCTAACGAAAAAAAACCATGAGCGGCACTCATCATATGAATGTTGTCTTCAATTTCGATTTCTGAAACTAAGGCATTCATAGCGATATCTGTAAAACAAGAGGCAATACCCACAAGAAAAAGACTCAGACACAGCAACAAAAAAGATGGGGTAACCAAAGGGAAGACAAATAAGATAGCAAAACACAAAATACCGATACGCGTTGCCCATCCAGCACCTATGCGCTTAATGATTCTAGACGAGAAAATCAGAGCGACCATTGTGCCTAATCCTAGACAAAACAATGCAGCCCCAAGACTGCTGTCTGTCAATTGTAGTTTGTCTTTCACTCTTGGGATGTACAACACCCAAGTTCCAATCATAATGTTAAGTGAGGCAAAAACCCAGGCCGGGGCAAAATACCTTCGATGTCTCAAGATTTGGATGAGTGAATTCATTAAATTCAAAACTATTAAAAGAGAAGCAACATTTGCCTCCCAGTCGTAAAAATTGACGCAAACGATATATTTGGGCTTTAAAAAGCTGTGTCCAAGGCAAACAGAAATAGATCACTATACTTTAATACTCTATCGAATATGCCTATTTTTATAGCACCAATCACAGTCTATGAGTGCCTCTATAACTTCTTATGAAAATAGTCTCGCTTTCGCGAAAAATGCCGATAACCAAGATCCTCTTGCCTCATATCGCGATCAGTTTTTCTTACCAAGAGATGCCAAAGGAGAACCTCTGGTATACATGTGTGGGAATAGTTTAGGATGTCAACCAAAATCTGTTGCTTCCTATATCGAACAAGAACTCAACGACTGGGCCGATCTAGGGGTTGAAGGACACTTTGATGCAGCGCATCCCTGGATGCCATATCACGAATTTTTAAGTGAATCAATGGCTGGTATTGTAGGGGCCAAACCCAACGAGGTGGTCATCATGAATACTCTTACGACTAACCTCCATTTGATGATGGTTTCCTTTTATAAACCATCTTCAACTCGCTATAAGATTATCATAGAAAGTGATGCCTTTCCCTCAGATCGCTACGCTGTCGAAAGTCAATTGAGACACCACGGATTTGATCCCAAAGAAAGCCTGCTGTTATGGCAACCAAGACCGGGAGAAGAATTGTGTCGTTATGAAGATTTAGAAGCCTTGGTTACTACCCATTCAGACAGTATTGCCCTATTACTGATAGGAAACACAAATTACTATTCTGGACAATGTTATCCTATCAAAAAAATCACAAGCTTAGGGCATAGCATTGGGGCCAAAGTAGGTTTTGATCTCGCCCATGGTGTAGGAAATATTATGCCAGACCTACACGAGAATCAGGTTGACTTTGCCGTGTGGTGTACCTATAAATATTTAAATAGCGGTCCGGGTAGTTTAGGAGGATGTTTTGTACACGAAAAGCATGCAAGCGACACCTCTATTCCTCGTTTTGCCGGATGGTGGGGCCATAATAAAGATACGCGGTTTAATATGCGACATGGCTTTGATCCCATTCCTACGGCCGAAGGATGGCAACTCTCCAACCCGCCTATTTTGTCTATGGCTGCGGTAAGAGCGAGCCTGGATATTTTCGCGAAAGCGGGAATGTCAGAAATTCGAAAAAAGTCAAAACGTCTTACCGGATTTTTAGAATTTTTAATTGATGACTTAAACAATGACCGCTTCAAAATCATTACGCCCTCAGATCCCGAACAGCGTGGATGCCAATTGTCTATTCAAGTAAAAAACGCTGACCGAAGTCTTCATGAACAATTGACCAAGGCCGGTGTGATATCAGACTGGAGAGAACCAGATGTCATACGAGTGGCACCGGCACCATTATATAACAGTTATGAAGATGTTTATAGGCTAGTCCAACGACTTAAAAGTATTCTTTGATGTACATTCCAAAAATCTATAAAAATGAAAATCCAGATGAGATAAGAGCATTTTTAAAAGCGCATGCATTTGGAATTTTGGTCACCGCAGTTGAAAATACCTCAATGGCGACACATATCCCATTGTTATTGGATCATAACGAAGACAACAAAGAAATTCTACACGGACATATCTCTAAGGCCAATGAACAAGTAACCCACTTAAAAAATGGTAGCGAGGTACTTTGTATTTTTAATGGCCCCCACAGTTATATATCGAGCAGTTGGTATGATTTTGAAGAAGTCTCTACCTGGAACTACGTCTCGGTTCATGTACGTGGCACACTGCGCCTACTAGACCAGGAAGCCTTGTATCAATCTGTCAAAAAACTCATGGATACCTATGAGGCCAAACAGGAAAAACCGGTGCGTCTGGAAGATTTATCAGCATCAACCATGAGACAATTGCACGGCATTATAGGTTTTGAAATTGAAATTACTAGTATGGAAGCCGCCTATAAACTCTCTCAAAATAGAGACGATAAAAACCACAAAGCTGTAGTTAATCGGTTAGAAAACACACAACAACCACAAGAGCAACAACTGGCTAAAATGATGCTTAAACAGCGTAAAGACGATAAACAATTATGAGTACTTCAACACGACGAGACCACATACTAATTATTGGAGCAGGTTTATGCGGATCGCTACTCGCCTTGCGAATGGCCCAACGAGGCTACATGGTAAGTCTAATGGAAAAACGCCCAGATTTGAGAAAAGTGCATCAAGATGCAGGTCGTTCTATAAATTTGGCCTTTTCTGATCGCGGCATGAAAGGGATCAAACTGGTAGGTTTGGAAAAGGAAGTAGCACAATTGTGTATCCCTATGAAAGGTCGTATGATACACGAAAAGGATGGCACAACTTTTTTAAGCCCTTACTCTGGAAGAAGTGATGAGTACATCAACTCGATTTCGCGCACCGATCTCAATATTATGCTACTCAATGCGGCCGATGCACATGAAACATTGCATATTCAGTTTAATCAAGGCTGTAAGCAGGTCGATCTAAAAAATGCAACAGCCACATTTGAGGATTATCACACTAAAAAAACGCAAACCATCGCTGCCGATATAATTCTAGGGGCCGATGGTGCAGGCTCTGTGGTGCGCAAGAGCATGTTTTTAAATAAAGAATTTCTCTTTAGCTTTTCTCAAGAATACCTAACGCATGGCTATAAGGAACTTTCCTTTCCCGCCACAGCCGATGGCGATTTTCAAACCGAGAAAAATGCCCTTCACATCTGGCCTCGTGGCAGAGATATGATTATTGCTTTACCCAATTTGGACGGTAGTTTTACGGTAACGCTATTTTTGGATTACAAAGACGCCGCAGACAGTTTTGAAAGTCTCGATAGCCCTGAAGCAATCAGAGAATATTTTGAGCGTCAGTTTCCCGATGCTGTGGCGATGATGCCCAATCTGGTCGAAGAATTTATGGAAAATCCTACAGGGCCTTTGGGTACCATCAAATGCAGCCCATGGAGCGCCTTTGGTAAAACCTGTCTTTTAGGAGATGCTGCTCATGCCATTGTCCCTTTTTACGGTCAGGGTATGAATGCCAGTTTTGAAGATGTAGTGGTCTTTGATCAAATCCTAGAAACCTATCAAGATCATGGATGGGAAAGAGTTTTTAACGAATTTGAGAAGGAGAGGAAAAAAGACACTGACGCCATAGCCGATCTTGCTGTTGATAATTTTCACGAGATGAAGGAGCATACCGCCCATCCTATGTTTCAGGAAAAACGAAAACTAGAAACTGCCTTTGAAGCCAATTTCCCTCAGACCTATCATTCAAAGTACAGTTTGGTAACCTTTAAAGAAGACATTGGCTATCGAGAGGCCATGGTACGCGGTAGAGCGCAAAATAAAGCCATTCTCAATCTATTTGATGATGGCAAATTACCCGATACGCTTTCGCTTGAAGAGAAACTTCACATGGTACAAGAGGCAACCAACGACATTCTACACGATGATGCTATCGCCAAAAATTTATAACTCAGTTAGCCATAATCACCTATAAAAAAAGACCAATGAAAAGTAATTTAGTAGAAGGCAAAGCAAGTCCTAGAGGAGCCTATCCTCATGTGAAAAGAGCAGGAGATTTTCTCTTTATTTCAGGAACGAGCAGTAGGCTGCCTGATAACAGTTTTGCGGGTGTTGATCAAATAGACGACATGGGTACCATGCACTTGGATATTAGAGCCCAAACCAAAGCCGTTTTAAATAATATCAAAGACTATCTCGCCACCGAAGGCGCAACCATGAAGGATGTGGTAGATGTGACTTCGTTCTTAGTAAATATGAATGATTTTGCAGGCTACAATGAAGTCTATGCCACCTTTTTTGATAAAGAAACTGGCCCAGCGCGTACCACCGTAGCTGTACATCAGTTGCCACACCCACATCTGGTGGTCGAAATTAAAGTAATGGCTTACAAACCTGTCTAAGATGGAAATTCTCAACTATGTCAATGGTCAATATCAAAAACCACTTTCAGGGGCTTGGCTAGATAATTACAACCCTGCTACAGGCAAGGTCTATAGTCAATTGGCTAATAGCCACAGTGAAGATGTTACCCAGGCTACCGCTTTCGCGAAAGCGGCCTTTGACACTTGGTCTACCACTACTGTCGAAGAGCGCAGCCGTATTTTACTCAAAATTGCCGATGGTATTGAGTCCCGACTAGACGAGCTGGCCTTAGCCGAAAGCAAGGACAACGGGAAACCCCTAAGTCTTGCCAAAGCGGTAGACATCCCAAGGGCAGCGAGTAATTTTAGATTTTTTGGCCATGCCATTACACAATTTGCCAGCGAAAGTCACGAAAGTGTAGGACATCAGGTGCTCAATTATACCCTTAGAAAACCCATCGGGATTGTAGGATGCATTAGCCCTTGGAATTTACCCCTTTATCTCTTTACCTGGAAAATTGCTCCCGCCATAGCCGCGGGGAATTGCGTCATAGCCAAACCCTCTGAGGTAACGCCTATGACCGCCTATTTACTGGGTCAAATATGTAATGAAGCAGGTTTACCTCCTGGGGTTTTAAATATCATTCAAGGTGAGGGCACTACGGCAGGACAGGCCATTTTAGAACATCCCGATATCAAGGCTATTAGCTTTACTGGAGGTACTGAAACCGGAAAACACTTAGCGCGTACTTGTGCACCCATGTTCAAGAAATTATCTTTAGAATTGGGAGGTAAAAATCCAAACATCATCTTTGAAGATTGTAATTATGAACGTATGCTAGAGACGAGCTTACGGTCATCCTTTACCAACCAGGGTCAAATTTGTCTTTGTGGGAGTCGCATCTTTGTACAACGCTCACTCTATGACCGTTTTAAAGTTGATTTTGTAAAACGTGTCGCCGCATTAAAGGTAGGTTACCCATTAGATGATGTGAACCTAGGGGCTTTGGTTTCAAAAGCGCATCTGGAAAAGGTACTCACTTACATCTCAAGAGCCGAAGATCAAGGCGGCAAGCTACTTACAGGTGGGAATCGAGTACGTGTTCAGGACTATGAAAATGGCTTCTATTTAGAACCTACGGTAATCGAGGTAGAAAACAATGACTGTATACTCAATCAAGAAGAGATATTTGGTCCCGTAGTTACCCTTATGCCATTTGATACCGAGGCAGAAGTACTGGCCATGGCCAATGGTACGGTGTACGGCTTGTCTGCGACAGTGTGGACCAAGGATCTGAATCGGAGTATGCGAATGAGTCAAGAATTGCAAGCTGGCATTGTATGGGTGAATACCTGGATGATGCGAGATTTGCGTACACCCTTTGGTGGTGTAAAAGCAAGCGGTGTAGGGCGTGAGGGTGGATTTGAAGCCCTTCGTTTTTTTACCGAACCAAAGAATGTGTGTATACAATACGATCAATAATCTAGGGCCACTAAGGGTCAGAAAAGAACATAAAAATGAATTTAGAACTAGATCAAAAAAATGCTTTAGTATGCGGAAGTACCGCTGGGATTGGTAAGGCCACTGCCATGGGTTTGGCGCAAGAAGGTTGTCATGTGACCTTATTAGCCAGATCGGAAGACAAATTAAAGCAGGTGCGAGATGCCCTTCCCAATAATGGCAAGCAACATCACAGCTATATCGTTGCCGATTTTACCCAACCAGAAACCGTTGCCGAGGTTGTTAAAAAAGCAAATACGGTTTTTCATATTCTAATTAACAACACCGGTGGCCCTCCAGGAGGTGCTATAGTCGAGGCAGATGTGAACGCTTTCGCGAAAGCATTTACACAACACCTACAAACCAATCACGTGCTGGCGCAAACCCTTATTCCGGGAATGAAAGAAGCTGGATACGGACGAATCATCAACGTTATTTCTACTTCGGTCAAACAACCTTTAGATGGTTTGGGAGTGAGTAATACCATACGAGGAGCTGTGGCAAATTGGAGTAAAACAATGGCCAATGAACTGGGCGCCTACGGCATTACGGTAAATAATGTACTTCCTGGAGCCACGGCAACGGGTAGGCTCTCTGAAATAATTGCTAATAAAGCCAAAAAAACGGGCAAAACCGAAGCCGAGGTCTCAAAACAAATGCAACAGGCCTCCCCAGCCCAGCGCTTTGCGCAGCCCAAGGAAATTGCTAATGCGATCGTATTTTTGGCAAGTGGAGCTGCAGCTTACATCAATGGTATCAATTTACCTGTTGATGGGGGTCGCACCAAATCGCTATGATAAAAATGCTATCGCGTCAATATTTGTACCTTTAACCTATGACTAAAAAATTACGTATTAACGGCCATTCGCATTTGCTTCCTTACCCAGAAGAAATACCCGACTTCATGAAAGAGAAAGGTATATTTTGGGTAGATAAAGATCGCAAATTTATGCTCCAGAAAAATTGGAGCCGACCTGTGACCGATTCTAGTTTTTTTCTACATGAGAAATTAGAATGGATGGAGCGCAACAAAGTGGATCATGCGGTAGTACTCAATTTGTCACAACTCTACGGAAATGGACTGAGATTGGAAGAAATGAAGCA
>CAZJWI010000152.1:0-32156 GCA_964549485.1 uncultured Flavobacteriaceae bacterium | reverse complement strand
ATAAAATTGTTATCCTAGGTGGTGA
This sequence comes from uncultured Flavobacteriaceae bacterium, assembly GCA_964549485.1. Lineage (GTDB taxonomy): Bacteria > Bacteroidota > Bacteroidia > Flavobacteriales > Flavobacteriaceae > Dokdonia. The sequence continues at coordinate 32,131 of CAZJWI010000152.1, read as the reverse complement.
GAATTACCGCATAGGTATGGGCGGTGCTGCGGTATCTTCGGCAGATACAGGTGCTTTTAACTCAGGCATCGAGCTCAACGCTATACAGCGTTCCAATCCCGAGATGCAGAAGCGTGCAGCCAACGCAGTACGAGGTATGGTTGAAAGTGAACAAAACCCCATCGTGTCTATTCATGATCACGGGGCAGGTGGCCATTTAAATTGTCTCTCAGAACTTGTTGAAGATACAGGAGGTCATATTGATCTGGACAAATTACCCAAAGGAGACCCTACCCTCTCTGCCAAAGAGATCATAGGTAACGAATCACAAGAACGAATGGGACTGGTGATAGGTCAGGACGATTTGGATATGTTAGCGCGTATCGCCGATAGAGAACGCTCGCCTATGTATACCGTAGGTGATGTGACTAATGATCATCGTTTTACTTTCAAAAGCAGTACCACAGGTGAGACTCCTATGGATCTGGCCCTTAGTGATATGTTTGGCTCTTCTCCTAAAACCATAATGGAAGACAAGACTGTAAAACGTCACTACAAAAACCCTGAATACCAACTCGAACACTTCCACGATTATCTTGAACAGTTGTTGCAACTTGAAGCTGTGGCCTGTAAGGATTGGTTAACCAACAAAGTAGATCGATGTGTAGGTGGACGTGTTGCCAAACAACAATGCGCGGGCCCTTTGCAACTTCCTCTTAATAATCTGGGTGTCATGGCTCTGGATTTTAGAAGCAGTGAAGGTATTGCTACCTCTATTGGCCATGCTCCTGTAAGCGGTCTGATAGATCCTGTAGCTGGTAGTAAAAACAGTATAGCAGAGGCCTTAACCAATATTGTTTGGGCACCGCTCACCCAAGGATTACAATCAGTAAGCCTTTCGGCAAATTGGATGTGGCCTTGCAAAAATGAAGGTGAAGATGCCAGATTATATCGCGCTGTAGAAGCTGTTTCTGAGTTTGCGATCAATCTAGGCATTAACGTTCCTACTGGTAAAGACAGCCTGTCGATGAAACAAAAATATCCTGATGGCGATGTTTTGGCTCCTGGTACTGTTGTTATTAGTGCGGCGGCTAGTTGTAATGATATCAACAACGTCATTGAACCAGTATTTGATAAAAATGGCGGCGATATTTACTATATCAATATGAGTGGAGACACCCATCAGTTGGGCGGTTCTAGTTTTGCACAAATTTGTCATACTATTGGCGATAAAGCCCCAACGGTGGTAGATGATCACGCTTTCGCGAAAGCTTTTAACGGCTTGCAAGCAGCTATTAAGAAAGGACGGATTGCAGCTGGGCATGACGTAGCCAGTGGTGGGCTTATCACAACGCTATTAGAACTCTGTTTTGCCGATACTGATTTAGGCGCACAATTGGAGCTGTCTGATATTGGTGAATCTGACCTGATCAAATTGTTATTTTCTGAAAATGCAGGTGTAGTATTTCAAGCCACAGATGAGCAGGCAGCCGCTTACCTTCAAAGTGAGGGAATAAAGGTATCCCGAATTGGTAAGGTAGTTGCCGAGCCAACGCTTACGATCAAAAATCACGGTATTGAATTAGGCCTTAATATCGCATCTCTTAGAGATACATGGTATAAGACTTCTTACTTGTTGGACGATAAACAAACAGCCAATGATTTGGCCCAACAGCGATACGAAAATTACAAGCAACAACCCTTGCAGTATCAATTTCCGTCAAGCTTTGCCGGGACACTACCAAGTATTGATCCCAATACGCCTAGACCAAAAGCAGCTATTTTAAGAGAAAAAGGAAGTAACTCTGAACGCGAAATGGCCAATGCTATGTATCTGGCAGGATTTGATGTAAAAGACGTTCATATGACCGATCTTATAAGTGGTAGAGAAACGCTAGAAGATATTCAGTTTCTGGGAGCTGTAGGTGGCTTTTCAAATTCGGATGTATTGGGGTCTGCCAAAGGATGGGCTGGCGCTATTAAATACAACGAAAAAGCCAATAAAGCCATCAAAGATTTCTTTGCCCGAGAAGATACGCTGTCAATAGGGATTTGTAACGGATGCCAATTGTTTTTGGAATTGGATTTGATCAATCCAGAACACGAGAAACTTAGCAAAATGCACCATAATGACTCTCAAAAACACGAAAGTGCATTTACCTCGGTAAAGATACATCAGAACAATTCGGTGATGTTGTCTTCTCTGGCAGGTACTACCTTAGGCGTTTGGATTTCGCATGGAGAAGGTAAATTTCACCTCCCAATGGAAAAAGACCAATACGACATAGTAGGAACTTACGGCTACCAGGGCTATCCTGCCAATCCAAATGGATCTGATTACAATACCGCGATGATTTGCGATAGCACGGGAAGACACTTAGCGACCATGCCACATATTGAGCGCTCAACCTTTCCCTGGAATTGGGCACATTATCCCGATGGCAGAAAGGATGCTGTTTCGCCTTGGTTGACCGCCTTTGTCAATGCCAAAAATTGGTTAAATAATCTGAAGTAATTCTATGAAAAGAGTATTCAATTGTCTGGTTGTGGGGGTATTTTACCTCCTGGTCATTGCCTGCGCTACCGATGAGCCTATATCTCAGGACGATCAGCAAATGACAGATACCGATGATACTGATAACGCTGATGGTGATGCAGATAGCACAACAGACACCTACGAGCTCATTGCAGTTACAGATGTTGGTGACATTGTAGCTATAGGCAATAATACGGGTGCACTTAGACCTATCGATAGAGTGAGCGATGTAAATACGCTAGGCAGTATGGGTACCATAGCCTCGAGTGATACTGCCCTTTATTATTTAGATCGCTATTACAACCCAGGCCCGGTTACTGAGCTCATTATATATGACCGCATAGCCCAATCGCAAGAGCGTGTGATTCTAAACTTTCCAATGAGCATGAGCGGTAATGATATTGGAATTGTGCATTTATACCATAGTCAAAATAAGCTTTTCGCCTTTGTTGCTCCAGACATACTTACAGGACAACCAGCCATATTCTATATAGCAACCATAGATCCAGTCACTTATGAAATGACAGATACCGGGATTAGCGTAGAAGCTTCGCTTATTACTTCTGTACTTCAGATAGCCGACACACTCTACATCTCATCCTGGGACCAAACCCTTACTCGAACCAATCTCACTACTGGGCTATCGGAAGAAGTGGTAAGTAGCACCACTCCTCTATACGGTAGTAGACTGGCTCAAATTAGCACCAATAAGATTGCTATGCTACAGAGCGAAGCGGGATATATAGGTGGGGCCAAGCCTGTTATTGTTAATGTAGAAACTGCCTCTGTTACCATTACTGATGACCCTACGGTATATGCCTTAGTGAGTGTGTTTGGGGCGAGTGTATATGATGCGGCAACAAGCACTTATCTCAATCTTGTAGGCTCCTTTGAGACCGATTCCTACCTCGATATTTTAAAGGTAAACACGAATACAGGAACCCAGACCACTACAAGAGTTAATACCACCTCGCTTAGCCGAAATGTATTAATTATCGATGTAGAGCGATAGCTTCTCTAGGCGGTCTTAGCCATACCGTCTGCATTCATACCAGTCAAAATCTATATCTTTATAAATCGCTCATAAGCTCTTAGAACAACGAGGCATGAATACAGCGCAACAGATAGCACAGCATTTAGATCAGGTGTGTTTTGGTGGTAATTGGACCGCCTCTTCGCTCCAACAACAACTCGAGGCTGTAACTTGGCAACAGGCCACAACAGCCGTGGGCAACACCAATAGTATTGCCACACTTGTATTTCATATTCAATACTATATTCACGCTGTTCTAGAGGTATTGGAAGGTCAACCTCTGACTGCCAAAGACGCTCATAGTTTTAACCCTCCACCTATTAAGTCTCAAGACGATTGGGATACATTTTTAGCGTCAAATTATCAAGAGACCAGACGCTTTATCAAGGCAATCAAGACCTTAGACCCTCACTTAATGGAGCAGACTTTTGTTGAAGAAAAATACGGGACCTACTACCGTAATTTACAAGGTATTGTAGAACACACGCATTATCACCTAGGACAAATTGTCTTGCTCAAAAAATTACTCGAGAAAGGGAGATGATTATCTTTTGATACAAGCTATTGTCTAAAGAAGGAGACTGACCCAATACCTTTAAGATTTATGCGTAAATTTGAGAGGAATTCTATGAGGTTAATTGTTATACTACTACATGCTCCCTCTTAAAATCCTAATACAGCTGTATCCTCGACTATTATGAGAAAAATTTTTCTATTATTAGCATTATGTGCTTGTTCCTTTTTGGCGAAAGCCCAACAAGATTATAAAATTCAAAGAGCAAAAATTCTTTTTAACCAAAGCGGTGATCTCAATCGTATACAAGCCTTAGGCATTGATCTAGATCACGGCATTCATAAAAAAGATTACTATTTTATTTCAGAATTTTCTTCTCGTGACCTCGATCAAATAAGAACTGAAGGTTTTCAAATTGAGATCCTTGTCAACGATGTTAAAGCTGCCTTTCTTGCCGAAAACCAGCGTAGTATGCAACCCATAGCCTCGCGCAACCCAAATGATTGTGTCATTGCCCCAACGGCATTTTCGTATCCCACTCCGGTCAATTTTAATCAAGGCTCTATGGGTGGCTATCTCACCTATCAAGAAGTATTGGACGAGCTCGAAGATATGCATGATTTGTATCCCAATCTGATCTCTGCTCCTGCCAATATTAGTGATTTTGAGACAGAGGGACAACCCGATACCTCAGTAACACCTAATATAGGTGGAAACCCTATTAAATGGGTGCGCATAAGTGACAATCCGGAGGTAGATGAAGACGAGCCTGAAATTCTTTACAATTCGATACACCACGCTAGAGAACCGATGTCGCTGATGCAAAACATTTACTTTATGTGGTATTTATTAGAGAACTATGACATCGATCCTGAGATCAAAAATATCGTAAATAATACCGAGCTCTATTTTGTGCCTGTAGTCAATCCTGATGGTTATTTATACAACCAAGTCACCGATCCTAATGGAGGAGGATTCTGGCGAAAAAATAGATTAAATGGTGTGGGAGTTGACAATAATCGCAATTACAATTACTTTATTGGAGGAGACCCTTCTAATGGTAGTTGGGGTGGCCCTGGCTCTTCAAGTAATCCCAACAGTGATATATATCACGGTAGCGGGCCATTCTCAGAAGTAGAGAATCAAGCGATGAAATGGTTTGTAGAGCAACACGAATTTGTCATTGCCTTAAACACCCACACTTTTGGAGAATTGCTTTATTTCCCATTCTCCTATGCCGATGTGCCTACGCCTGACGAAGCCTTGTTTCAACAAATGGGTGCCGAATTGACCTCTCGAAATGGCTATTTCCCACTACGTGACTCACCCTTTTCTGGTGATAGCGACGACTTTATGTATGGCACAGTAAATACGCATGATAAAATTTTCTCTTTTACCCCAGAAGTTGGTACAAGTTTTTGGCCACCAGCCAGTCTTATTGATGCGACTTGCAAAGAGATGATGTTTCAAAATTTGACCGCCGCCAAAATGGCCAATAGTTATGGGATGATTACGACAGACAATCCACTATTTGTAGGAACACCTACGACAATAACCGTAGATTTTAGCCTTCAAAACATGGGCGTTACAGGAGAAGGCGATTTTACGGTGAGTATCAATCCTATCTCTTCAAATATCGAAGACCCAGGAATGCCAGACAATTTAAATAATCTAGAAACCTTAGAGACCGACAATGGATCAATCACCTTCACCCTTGCCGGTGATATTGAAGAAGGTGAGGCTATTGTTTATGAACTCGTGGTTGATAATGAACTCTACACCACCGCCACGCCAATAACTCAGATTTATGGAACAACAACTCAAGCGTTTTTGTCTCAAGGAAATAGCACTACCGATGTTTTTGAGACCAACGATTGGGATGTGACTACGGCTACCGCTGTATCGCCCCCTAGCTCGATTACAGATTCTGAAGGAGCTAATTACGGCTCTAATGAAAACAAAACCATTGCCATAAGTACTCCTATTGATCTTAGCACGGCTGTTGCTGCTGGAGTGAGCTATCAAGCGCGTTGGGATATAGAAGAGCGTTTTGATTATGTACAATTTGAAATATCTATTGATGCAGGAGCCAATTGGATACCTCAATGTGGGAAGTTTACCACCAGAGGAAGTGCCCAGCAAGTAGAGGGAGAGCCAATTTACGACGGGCTTCAAACCCAATGGGTTAAAGAAGAAATAAACCTCAGTGATTATTTGGGAGAAACTGTAATCGCTCGTTTTCAACTGGTAAGTGATAATGGCGGTAATCGGGACGGCTTTTACTTTGACGATTTAGAATTCTCGGTGATCAATGATCCGGCGCTTGGTGTTGATGACGCTTTCGCGAAAGCGTTCTCCTATTACCCCAACCCTGTACAAGATGTCTTGTTTATACAGAGTAACTTGGCCAACTATAGCACGGCTATATTTAATCTACAGGGCCAATTGGTATCTGACGTAGTGAGTCAAAGAGAAAATGCACAGCTTGACTGTAGCGCTTTGGCTGCGGGTATCTATTTTGTACAACTAGCACAAGGTGATAAAGTGACGAATTTTAAACTGATCAAACAATAGCTACAAGAGATATGTAAGAGAGAGCCACTATGTTTGTGGCTCTTTTTTTTGACTCAAAATCAATTAAATAGCAATTAGCGCTCAAGAAGACCGTTCGAATTTGCAATTTGACATAAAAAAGCCATCATTTTTTCCTATTTTGCAGATAAATCATACCTCTATGGAAATTACCAGACTCTTTGACTTTCCGTACTATCAACTGGAACAAAAGAACCTTCCCGATGCCCTAAATACCAAAAAAAATGGACAATGGGTATCTACCTCAACACAAGAATATATAGATCAGGCCAATGCGCTAAGTCGTGGCTTGCTGCGATTAGGTGTTAAAGCCAACGATAAAATTGCCGTTATTTCAATGACCAATCGTACCGAGTGGAATATTTGTGATATTGGCATTTTACAATTGGGTGCGCAAAATGTGCCTATCTACCCTACCATTTCTATGGAGGATTATGCTTATGTATTAAATCATTCGGAGTCCAAATATTGTTTTGTCTCATGTAGAGAGGTCTACGACAAGATTATCGCTATAAAAGATCAGGTTCCTTCATTAAAAGAAGTTTATTCATTTGATGACTTGAGCGAATGTGAACATTGGTCTAAAGTCTTAGACCTGGGTGCCGATATGAGCAATCAAGATGAGGTAGAAAAAATGAAGGCAGCCGTAGACACCAATGACCTGGCCACCTTGATCTACACCTCTGGTACCACAGGACGTCCCAAAGGAGTGATGCTGAGTCATCAAAATATTGTAAGTAACGCCCTAGCAAGCTCACATCGATTACCAATTCCTGAAGACAATGTAAGGGCATTGAGCTTTTTACCTGTTTGTCACATCTATGAGCGCATGCTGATGTACCTCTACCAATATATGGGAGTATCTATCTACTTTGCCGAATCTCTAGAAACGATAAGCGATAATCTCAAGGAGGTAAAGCCTATAGTAATGACGGCAGTACCCCGATTATTAGAAAAGGTATACGACAAAATTATCGCCAAAGGAGCCGATCTATCTGGTATCAAAAAGAAACTTTTTTTCTGGGCGGTTGATGTTGGTTTGAAATACGAGCCCTACGGTCAAAATGGATGGTGGTATGAGAAGAAATTGGCGCTGGCACGCAAATTGATTTTCTCTAAATGGAAGGAAGGCTTAGGTGGCAATCTGCAACTTATTGCCTCGGGTAGTGCAGCCCTACAACCCAGATTGGCAAGAATCTTCAATGCAGCCGAGATGGGAATTATGGAAGGCTACGGTCTTACAGAAACCTCTCCAGTATGCTCTGTAAACGATATGCGCAACGGAGGATTTAAAATTGGAACCGTTGGGAAACTTCTTCCAGGGGTAGAGGTAAAAATTGCGGAAGATGGAGAAATTTTAGTCAAAGGGCCTAATGTTATGTTGGGCTATTACAAAGACAAAGAAAAAACCGACGAGGTAATTAAAAATGGTTATTTCCATACCGGAGATATCGGAGAGATTGACAGTGAAGGATTTTTAAAAATCACCGATCGTAAGAAAGAGATGTTTAAAACTTCTGGCGGTAAATATGTAGCGCCACAATTGTTAGAAAATCGTTTTAAGCAATCTCGATTTATCGAACAGATTATGGTAATTGGTGATGGTGAGAAGATGCCAGCTGCACTGATACAACCTAATTTCGAATTTTTAGAAGATTGGGCAAAAAAGAAAGAGATTGAATATCAATCTATTAAAGAACTTTTGGAGATGTCGAGAATTCAAGATCGCTATCAGCGTGAGGTAAATGATGCCAACGAAAGTTTTGCAAAATGGGAAAAGGTGAAAGCCTTTAGACTCACACCAGAATTGTGGAGTGTTGAAGACGGGCATCTTACACCAACGATGAAGTTAAAACGAAAAATTATAAAGGAGAAATACATCCACTTGTACAATGACATTTACGGTCATTAATAATAAAAAATCCCGACAGTTGTCGGGATTTTTTATTTACTGTTTTTCGATATGTTAAATTATAAAGGCGCCAAGGTAAAGGTTCTGGTTTGTGGTATTACATGACACTCATCTGAGGTGACAGTAATTACATCGGTCACAACCGTCTGGTATCCCTCACGCTCTACCGTTAGAGTGTAAGATCCTTCTCGCTCTCCAGCACCTACATAAACGCCTACAGTGCCAGTAGCCTGGAGTATTTCAGAATAACCTGGTTCTCTGGCAGTAATAACCACATCGGCTAGGCCACTACCCGTAGAGGCATCATTTACGGTGACTTGCAGGCCGTATACAAACTCTTCGGTACAGATAAAGCCTTCATCTGTAGCGTCATCATCACTACTACAGGATAAGATAAATAAACAAAAGAAAAGGGCTACATATTTCATAGACTACATTTTTATATAACGAAGATACACAAAGCCAGCACATAATACCAACACCCATTAGCTGTCCTTATCTTTTGACTATTAAGAAATAGACGGCAAAAAAGCAGGCCTCGGCCTGCTTTTAATATAGGATATAGACTTGTTCTAATTCTCATACACCTGATCAGAATGACAATCGGCATTGACAAGGGCAGACTGAGGGTCCCAAGAATAACTACCGTCGCCGTTGTTTGTCCAGGCCGAGACATAACCCCAGGCATCGGCTAAGGCACGCTTAACTTTTTTCCAAAAGCCTACACGCTGGGTATCTCCGCCCAAAGCGTCCCAATATTGAATACTGTATTTCAAGATAGATACAATGGCCAGCATACTTGCCCCATCATTGGCGTAGTGGGCATTGAGATCGATTTGAATATCCTCGGTCGCTGCGATGTGAGCAGACAAATCATCCAATTGAGCAGTAAATTCGTCTAAAGATATTCCGGCCTGCATGCTATTGTATACGGTGGTCGCCAGTTTATCGAGAAAGCGTTGCATTTTTGGAGTTACGCTTTCTCTATTGGCCTGATAGGTACCAGCCACTATGGCATCCATCTTACGCATATGAGCTGGCATACCCGCCACTAGTTCATTGTAATTAATACCTACATCAAATGAACCAAAAACAGGATCGACGTAGGTTTTTCCATATTCAAAACGAACTTTTGGATCGGGCTGTCCCGTGGCATGCACATAGGCCAGATAATCATTGTGTGCTCGCCCAAATTGGTCAAAATCAAATGCATCGTCGAGATGCTCAAGGTTGGATACCTCTAAGGATTCTTCGAGGGATTCTTTTTCACAAGCGATTACGCTTATGACTACAGCAATGAGAGTTACAAGTTTACTAAAGTTTTTTGCAAATGTTTTCATGATTTCTAAGTGTTTAAGTCCCAATTGATGGGAAGTTGTTAATGTTTACAACCATATACACTCCAGTCTCATTTTGTTACCCTCTGGGTTTAATTTTATTTTAAAACAGCGCCGTGTAGACAGCCGCTTACAAATTGTCTAATTGATTGCTTGTCTTGTCATCGCTGATCGTCCAGAAAAATCCAATAAAGAAAAATTGATCGGCGGCTGGGGTTAAGGCTCTCCGGTCAAAACTACCATTGCCATTGGGCGTATCGGCATATTGATAGCCGTTAATATTATTAAAACCAAGAACGTTATTGACAGAAGCATAGAGAATCTTCTGAGCCGAGATCAAATATGCCCAGTTAAGACTAATACTATTAAAGGACTTGGTCTGCTCTTGTAAAAATCCAGGCTGGTTAGGATTGGTATAAGTGCGTCCCGAGCCGTGTTGATAGCTAAAACCAATTTGCGATTTCCAATCGGTGACAAAATACTTGGCCACCGCCGAAAAATTGTGTGTATTGGCAAATGAAGGTGTTGCCTTTTGAGGAAAATTGAGGTATTGCCTTTCACTAACCAAATAGGAATAACTTACCCAATAATCCATATTTTTGATGGTGGTGTTATCTCTCCAAAACAAATCAATTCCTTGAGCGTAGCCATCACCATCATTGGCAAAGTTGCTGTCAAACCCAGCAAACTCGGTATCAAATGTGACCAGCTTATCGTAGGTTTTTAAAAAAGCTTCTGCCCTAAAAATGCGCCCCTTGGCACTATACTGATAATTGGCTATATAGTGATGGGTTTGCTGAGGCTGAAATTGAGTTGAAAATTTCAGGTACTCGCTTACTGGATTTTGATAAAAATCTCCATAGGCCACAGACAATTGACTACTGGCCCCAGTTTTATAGGCTAATGACAATCTAGGTGCAATGGTAAATGAAGTCATAACATCTGTATATTGGGCACGCAAACCAGCCTTTAATGCCAGCTTTTTGGAAAAGATCAGATCGGTTTCGGCAAAAGCAGCGCTTATATTACTGCGATAGCCATAAGTGGCATCAATAGATTCACTTCCAAAACTGCCTATGAATGACTCGTCAAAATCAGTTATAAACTGCTCAATACCAAAACTCAACTTAAATCTATTGTCAAATCGCTTTTTGAGACGCAATTTGACGTGAGCCGAATTTTCGGTAGCATCGATATCATTGCTCATTACGGCAATTTTATTTCGCGCAAGCGTATAACTCCCACCACTACGTATGCTCCAAGTATCCGAAAGCACTCCAGTATAAGAGGTGTTGATATAGAAATTGGTATTTTTAAGACCAAAATCAAGACCATCTTCAAGATTTATATCGTCTTGTGTAAGCTCAAAATTACTACCGTCTAAGGCGGTGTAAAGCTTAAAAAGACCATTATTTGTTTTATATCGATAAACAGCCTCTCCAGCAAATGACTCAAAGGGTTTTTCCCAATCGTTTCTATCGGGATAAAATGCGAGATAAGGCGCCAAATTGATATAAGAACTGTTGATACTTAACGAACTTCGCTCCCACTTTCTGGTAAGCCCTAAACCGCCACCTACAGACATTACAGTAATATCGGTTTTGTTCTGGTCGGGCTCATCTATCGTATTTAAAAGCAGTACGCTAGAGAGCGCCTCTCCATACTCTGCAGAATATCCACCTGTAGAAAAGGTGATACCGTCAAAGAGAAAGGGAGAATAGCGCCCTCTGGTTGGGATATTATTTGTGGTGGGTGTATAGGGTGTAAATACGCGAAGACCATCGATAAATATTTGAGTTTCTGTCGCATCCCCACCACGCACAAAAAGACGCCCATCTTCGGCTACGGTCGTAGTACCAGGTAGGGTTTGAAGTGCTCCTACAAAATCGCCCAATGCACTTGCGGTTGTCACCACATCTAGTGGTTTTAATACCGAAACCTTGCTGTTATCACTAGCCTCAAAGGTACCTGCAGACAAAACAACTGTTTCCAGCGAATTGACGTCCTCCCGTAGTTTGACTTTAAAATTTTGCATCGTAGTCACATCTCCGAAATAGGTAAAAGGCTCAAAGGAGAGCATAGAGACCGTTAAGACCTGATCTCCTGTTTCGGTAGTAGTGAATGAATAATAACCTTGGTCATCGGTAGAAGCGCCATCGTAGGTGCCATCCAAAAAGACATTGGCACCAGAAATAGGCTGCCCTTTCGAATTGGTCACTCTACCGCTAATGGTAGTTTGCCCCCAAACTGTAAGAACACTACAAAAGAAAAAGGTAAAGTAAATGATTAATTTCATAGTTCGTTTTTTGATTGCTGTTGATTGCTTTTGATTGCTTTTGATTGATAGTTCAAAGATGCATTAGTTGAGAGGCTTACAAGAATTCTCTTTACCCAACTGTATATAATTGCTACTCAATTGCAATTTTTGTACATTTCACTATGACCAAACAGGAAAAATTGAACCTATTCTTTGAGACCGAAAGTCCTTTTAAAGAGCCCTTAATTAGATTGAGAAATGTTCTTTTGGAGACCGAATTAGAAGAAGATTGGAAATGGAATTTCCCTACCTATACTTATAATGGTAAAAATCTCATCGCTATAGGACGGTTTAAAAAAAACTTTGGAATTTGGTTTTTTCAGGGTGTTTTTCTCAAAGATCAATTAGGACTATTGCGCAACGCTCAGGAAGGAAAAACTAAGGCCATGCGCGCCTTAAACTACGCCAATGATGAAGAGGTAGATTTGGACATCGTCAGGACCTATGTAGAAGAAGCCATCGCCAATAGCATCGCAGGCAAAGAAGTAAAGCCAGACCGTAGCCCAAAGGAGGTAAGCTATCCAGAGGTTCTTGTAAACGCTTTCGCGAAAAGCGATACCCTAGAAAAGGCCTTTAAAAAACTCACCCCAGGAAAACAACGAGAATATTGTGAACACTTGGGCGGAGCCAAACAAGAAGCAACCCGATGGCGTCGTCTTGAAAAGTGTACACCAATGATCCTTGATGGAAAAGGATTGAACGATAAATACAAAAAATAGCACAGTGCTAGCTTGGTCTTACTAAGCTTGCCTACGCTCTAAAACTATCGCCTATGAGCTCACCTAAAACAAAGAAAAATGATGCTTCTGTGTCTGATTTTCTCGCTGCTATCGAAAACCCTGTTAAAAGAGAAGATAGCATACGCCTGTGTAAGATCTTTGAAGAAATTACTGATCACAAAGCCGTTATGTGGGGCGATAGTATTGTAGGCTTTGATACTTATCACTACATCTATGCCAGTGGGCGCGAAGGTGATTGGCCTATTACCGGGTTTTCGCCAAGAAAGCAAAATCTTACCCTGTACATTATGCCAGGATTTGATAGATATACCACACTACTATCTAAACTGGGAAAACACAAAACGAGCAAGTCTTGTCTCTACATCAAGAAATTAGATGATATTGATCAAACAGTACTACGCGAAATTATTGCAGACTCAGTAGCTTATATGCGTCTAAAGTATCCTAAGGCCGATTAAGTCTTATTGGCCTCGATAAAAAATAACCGTACTAATGGTTTTAAGGACGATCCCGAGATCCATAAATAAGCTTCGGTGTTTTATATAATAGAGATCATATTGGAGTTTTTCTAAGGCGTGAGCTTCACTGCTGCCATAACTTCCCATAACCTGCGCCCAACCTGTTAGTCCTGGTTTGACCACATGGCGTGTCTCGTAAAAGGGGATTTTTTTAGACAGTTCTCTCACAAAGACAGGCCGCTCTGGCCGTGGTCCTATCAAACTCATCTCTCCAAATAATACATTAAAAAACTGAGGGATCTCATCCAGACGTGATTTGCGCAAAAAGCGCCCAAAGGTTGTGACACGTGTATCATTGGCTTTGGCCCAAACAGCGCCATCCTTTTCGGCATCAGTAACCATAGTACGCAATTTGATTATCTTAAAAGCTCGTCCATTTTTACCAATCCTACTTTGGGTATAAAACAAAGGGCCTTTATTCCAAATCAAATTGAGTATAAATATTAGAGGGCAAATCACTAAGAAACACGTTAGACCAAAGAGTGATATGATAATATCAAAGAGCCTATGAAAGAACAAGTAAAACTTATTTTGATTACTACGGCTAAAGGGAAAATAGCGATAAAAGTCCTTATCGACATATTGCACTGGTATACGCTGGGTAATTTCTTCATACACCTGCATATATTCTCGTATAGGAAATCCAGACTCAAGCAAATTGATTAATTGTGTATAGAGCGAGACGGTCACCCCATCTGTATAATTGGAAGCGACTACAATTTCTGAAATACCATTGGCGGCCACAGTCTCCGTTAAGTGATCTATAGGATATTTTGGGATATCTTTTGTGATGCTTGTAATGTCTTCAGGACGATCACTGGTATTGATAAAACCAACAATTTTATAATTTGGATCGGCACCTTCCAGATTGGACACTATCGTCTCTATCTCAAACGAGTCACCTACAACCAGTACACGTTTAAAAAATCTAGGTGAAGAAATTAAAGTAATATATAGCCAGCGCCAGAGAAGTATGCCTACTGTCATAGCCAGAAAAAAGTAGATGATCTGAAGGCGATTTTCGGGCAATACTGGCGTGTAAAAGGGGGTTAACAGATAAAAGAGCACTGTCACCGAAACCGTGAGTATGACGTTTTTTAAAACTTTTTGAAACTTACTGGCCTGTTGCAAATCGTACAGCTCAAATATGGTCCCAAAAATGGTCAAATAAGTGGCTAGTACTAAAGGCCAAACCCAATGTGCCTCATTGATAATAAAATAATCGAATTCGAAAAAATTTCCAACCAATTGCAAACACCCAAAAACAAAGACCATGTCCAAAATGCGCAACAAAACTTTGCGTTCAGAAATCTCGAAATGTATGTCTGGTAATAGTGGCATAGGGGTCGCTTAGTAACAAATATATTAGATTTTATCAGGATAATACCTTTAACCAAAGTGATTTGACACTTTCCCAATCATACCCCTGGGCAATCTCACGTCCAGATGCCGATAGCTGGGCTGCCAATTTGGGTTGCTCTAGTAGTTTTTTAATAGCTGTGACCATCTCACCCAACCCGTCCGAGGGAACCAGCAAGGCCTGCTTTTGATCCTCTAATAGATAAGGTATACCTCCCACATCTGTAGTCACAATAGGTAATCCCAAGGCCATGGCTTCAATCAAACTCACAGGGGTATTATCTACCCGGGTTGTATTGAGAAAAACGTCATAGTCTCGCGATAGGGTAACCCACTCCCTTTTGGATAAGCGACCTGTAAATATGACATCGAGCTTATGGGTAGTAGCATAGGCTTTGCATTTATCAAAACTCTTATCTTTTTTAGGTCCAACCATACACAATTGTGCCTCAGGATATTCTTTTGTAATCTTAGCAAATACCCTCAGGGCAAGCATCGGGTTGTATATTTCTGCAAAAGCGCGTACCCAAAGAAATTTGGGACGTAGATCGCTTCTTTTCTTAACAGGATAATCGGCTAGCGGGATACTGTTAGGAATGTGGATTAGATTATCAAATTGCGGTATGTCACTGTAGCCTCCCTGTGGTTGTGAACCTTGCAGGCTCGCTTTCGCGAAAGCGTGCATCAAATAAGTAGAAGGGGCTATATTGGACTGTGCATTCCCGAATAGAGACCGAGACAATTTAGGACTGTTAACCAGGCGCTTGGGCAGTTCACCCCCGTGCAAAATAGGATAATATGCTATATTAAAAATTCTACAGAGTTTGGCTACCATTACTGCATACCAAAAATTAGTGGTACTATAGGTATCAATAAGTACAGCGTCTACCTTATTTCTATGGGTAAAAACAGACCATAACATATCGAGCAAACGAAGCGGTTTGGATCGATAACGCGATGCCACACTTACCTTAAAACCAATGTCTCTTAGGTTTTGGCTTAGCGTGTGTATTGTGGTGGGAGTCATCCCCTTATGCCACAAGGCGTTTCCTATGTACAGCAGCTTTTTTCTTTTCATGAACAATATTTAGCAGACTGAGCGCATAGATAAAAGCAGGCGCTGCAATTCGCATCGACGAGTGATTTATGGTTAAAAACCAAAACCCCAAGGCCGAAAGAAATAAATAATTGCGCTTATTACGCATTCGATACACTAATGGATAAAACAGGAGTATGGACAAGGCAAATAATCCTGCAATGCCGTGTTCTGATAGTATTCGACTCACCTCATTGTGTGAGGCTGCAGCTACACCTAGTTTTTCTTCGCGATACTCTTTAATTTTTCCCACCCCTACTCCTGTGACAGGATTGTCATAAAAAGCCTCCAACTCAGAGGATATTAAAACGCCACGACCCGTAGAGACATCTTCCTTAATACGCCCAGCCGCATCCTTGTTGGCATAACGCTTGTCAATTAGCCCATCGGTACGCGTAGAACTCAACACCCAGGTTAAGGCGCCTACGGCCGCTATCACAAGAATGACTATGGTTAACCTACTGCGCGTTTGGGCTTTGGCTCCGCGCATATATAAAAATAAAAAGGCCGCACTAATCACAATGGCTGTAATTACCCCACCTCTCGAAAAGGTCACGATCGCGCGGTAACTTAGCAATGATAACATACTCAAATTGACTATGACCAAGAGTCTATCTTTGGACATGGTCACTAATTGAACGATGAGTAAGAACATACCCAAACCAAGAGCTGTGGCCACTTGATTAGGTCCAAAACCACCAGATGTAGCAAAGTTTGATCCCGTTCCGGTAAGCGCAGCTCGAGTATCTGGGGTATAAAAATAAAGATAGACTCCCATGGCTACTATAGGCATAAGGATAGCCCAACACAAATGAATAAGTTGTTTATAGGTAAGGCGTCGATCTACACAATAAAGTGCAGCTATGCCAAGACAAAAAGGACCACTTAAATTAAAAATGACCGCTTTTCTAAAATCGGTACCGTAGTCTAGGGTTATTGACGAGATTATCACCGCAGGTAATAAGAGCAATAGATACAACCAGTAGGGCCCAGACTTTCTCGACGTTCCGCTTATAAAAAGACCAAGGAGTATAAAAAATATCACCCCGTACTTCCCAGCTTCGTAGGCAATTGAGGCTCCCGTCATCCTAAAGAGCACTTCTCCTCCAGCGATGTAACCTGCCGCGAGTAAGGCTTCATTATTTCTATTTCCAGATCGGAGAATGCGATAGAGAAAATAACCACATGCCCCCAGAAAATAAACTTTGGCAAACGGCTTGACCATATAGATAATAAAACCAAATAGCACGTGTAATGCCAATAATAGCAGATAGGGATTTTTATTTTTAAATAAGACGGCTTTCACTAGGCAAGCGATTGGTAAAATGTAAATAATTCATGGGCGCTCTTGCTGGCATCAAACTCTTTTCGCACACGATGGCGAAAAGCCATACCCATATTCTTTTTTAGTTCTGGATTATGGTGATATTGCTCGAGATACGCCAAAGCCTCTTTTTGCACATTTTGAACAACAAAAGCTGTATCTCCTACTACCTCACTACACATGCCAACATCTGCAACCACAACTGGTAGTCCAGCCATACCATACTCCAATAAAGCCAAAGGTAAGCCTTCAGAAGTTGACAATAATAGTCCGATATCCATCATTTCCAAAATAGCGGTGCTATCAGGGCGACTACCATAACAAAAAACAGCTTGTTCCAATCCAAGTGTCTTGATCAAAGTCTTTATTTGCTGGGCATACTCATCTTCAAAATCTTTACCTACTAGATGTAAACTATACTCTGGATGGTTTTGATAAAAAGAGGCAAATACCTCTAAGAGTTCCAAATGATTTTTCTGAGGTCTTAAATTGGCCAGACAAACAATGCGATTTCCTTTTGTACCATAGATTTCGGTCTGCAAAGCCGTTTTTTGAGGCACAGAGAAATTTGGTAAATACAAAGTTTTTTTGACCCCCAAACGCTCACCTGCCCAATCACGGAGCCTTTTATTACAGGCCACGGCTCCAGACATAAATTTTGCAATCAATCCCAAACCTTTGGTAGAGCGCTGCTGAAGTGCATCGCTCCATCCATAGTGATCGTGCCAAACCAGTTTAATTTTGGGGATTATCATCTTTACGAGAAAAGCGGTATAAATGGAGGTCGAATGGGCGTGTAAAATATCAATGTGATGTTTTTTGACAAATCCGACTAGAGCACGTAAAGCCTTGATATCAGTTAAGCGCTTTTTATAGGTGATAAGCAGCGGGACATCATGATGTACATTTGTAGCCAAGGCCCCTCCAGATCGGGTAGCACACAAAAAGGATCGGTATGTGCTATCGCTACCTGCATTGGCCAAATTAACTGCCATCCGTTCGGCTCCACCGGCTTCAAGGGTATCTATGAGCTGTAGTACATTCATAATTTTTTAATTACTGCGCTTTCAAAGGCCTCAAGCGTATACTGTCTGGCCCAGTCTTGAGCATGCTGTGCCATGTCTATCAAATGGGATGGATCTGATAACGCTTTCGCGAAAGCGGACACATCCTTCTCTAAAGTTAGGCTTAACAAGATACCACGATTTCCATGGTCGAGCATCCAGGGTACACAAGAAATTGGAGTAACCAGCGGGATTACGCCCCAAAACATGGCTTCTGCGACCACTTTGGGCCAGCCTTCAGAACGTGAGGGCAGTAGTAAAAATTGTGCATTTTGATAGGCTTTCTCTACGATGTTGGATGGTTGGTTACCGTGCAAAGTGACCTGCCTTTCTAATTGCTGTGTCTGGATAAATTCTTGAAGACTGGCGCGCGCTACCCCATCTCCATAAATATCTAAATGGCAGTTTATACCGCTATCGATACAAGCCTTTAAAAACTGCATTGCATACATAGGGCGTTTTCCAGGCGAGAGACTTCCCACAAAGAGCAAATTGATGGTTTTAGGCAGTTCAAAAGATGGTATCGGCTTTATTTGTTGCTGGCTATAGGAGGCGGTAAAAAAGGGCGTCACATTTGGGGGCTGATTTTCCCAGTATCCATATACCAGCACCTCTGTATTCTTAGACCATCTCGGATGACTCAAAATTCGTTTTTGCAATCGATAACTCCAAGGCTGGTTGGCTTTGGGGTCCCAATTGCCTGCATATTTGACCGTTTTTCGTTTTTTAGGAAATACTATTTGGACAAAGGCAGCGAGTAGACCAATATTACCAGGACAACGCAAATGAATATGATCTGCATTTTTCATGGCGATAAAAATCTTATAAAGCAATAGAGGCAGCAGCAAAACTGTTCTAATACTTTGAAAGATGCCATTGAGCTGAATGGCAGGGATGGCACTTACCCTGATATCCTGACGTTTAAAAGCCTGAGTAAGTAAGGGGCCGTTGTACTGAGTAGGTGATAAGATGGTAACCTCATCTACATGGGCAAACCACAAATCCATCTCTCGCACGTAAGGGGCATAGGCCACCCACTGATGGTTCTCATTTAAAGTAGGTGCATTGGTAATGACAAGGAACTTCATCAAATATATCCTTTTGACGAATTTGAACTAACATGAGCCGCAGGTACACCCATTACCGTGGTAGCTTGAGGAACATCGGCCACGACCAGGGAGTTTGCCGCGATCACGACGTCGTCTCCTACCCTTATTTTACCTGCAACAGTTGCATTGGCACCTATATAGACATTATTTCCAATGACAGGCACCCCGCGACGCTCTCCTCTTCCACTTACACCTATAGTTACCCCTTGCGAAATATTGCAATTTTCTCCAATAACTGCTTGAGAATTGATAATAATACCGCCAAAATGGCCTATATAAAAATACGATCCCACTGTAGCGCTATAGGGTAGCATAATCCCTGTAATAATCTCTATATTTTTTTGAATAAGCACCCCAATAAGTAGCAATGGGGCTTTGGCAAATTTGGGCCAGCGGCTACGATACACCTTATTAAATAAACGATACCAAAACAGCGCCCATAAACCCTGTTGAGTCAACAAGAGCACCAGAGCAGGTCTGCCACTATATTTTTTATATTTTTTTACATCTTTTGCAAAGCGCATAGGTCAGGGTAGCTTAGGTCGATTAAATATAAGACTTCCCCAACCAATTGTACGCCCCAAGGCTTCCTTAAAAGCGGCTTTTTTATCATGAGCAGCAAGCGCGTTACTATATCTGATAAGAGTAAGCACCATTGCTGTGGCATTCCATTTTAGACGCTGAGAGATTGATGGTTTGGGGTATTTGATACGCCACACATACCATCCATTTCTCAAAACCATTTTGCCGTATTTATAGTGATTAGGTCTACCCGATGGCTCGTGATAATGTGCCAGTCTTGCCTGAGTATTCACAAATAAGGGTCCCAAACGCGCTACACGCAAACAAAAATCGGCGTCTTCGTACAAGCCGTAACCTTCAAAATAAGTTGAAAAAGAACATTGCTCAAAAACTTCCTTTCTAAAAGACATACTACAGCCCATCAAAAGTTCGGCAGGATAGGTTTTCCCTGTTGGTGGCAAATAGCCCACAGGACGTCCGTGTGAGGCTGGCGGCATGATACCTGGAGGTATGGGATCTATCAGCCCTAATTTGGCTCGTAATCTGTAGCGCACACCTTCTTTTCTAGCAAAGCCATCGTAGCAATAATACGCATTAGAGCCTAGATGTTTTTGAGCGATTGGCTCCCATATAACTTCATTGGTAATAAAACCACCAACCCCTTTTGCCTCTGGATACTCTCTAAATGTATCGCTAATAGCCTCAAAATAATTAGGCTCCAAAATAACATCATCATCCAGAAAACAAACCAGGTCTACCTCCGGATTGACCAAGGCTATGCCATAATTACGCTGCCGGGTAAGCCCGCGATGCGCCTTGGTAACCAAATGATATTCTATAGGAACTGCTGCCTCGGTTTTTAAGCGCTCTTGGGTGGTCTGATCAAGAGAACCGTCAATAACCAACACTTGAAAGAGTGGCATACTTTGCTCATGTACAGATTGCAACAGAGCTACCATCGCAGCCGGACGTTGATAGGTACATACAATTAGACATATTTTTGTTTGACTCACAAAGACTGTTTTAAAGCGGCGTGTAATGCACAAAAATAGGATACTCGCGTTAAATGATTCTGCCAGAGATGGCGATTTCGGTTTTGCATAGCCCTAAAATCGGATGGGCTTAAAGATTGATGAAAATGATAGAGTTGCTCTGCCATCGTAGCCGGGTTATCTATCATGATACAATGAGCTTCCCAATCAATCTGGTTTGTCAAAGGTAATCTCACATCGGTCTTAATTAAAACAGGGATGCGACCAGCGGCTAAGACTTCATAAAATCGTACCGAAAAATTCCCAGCACCTCGCATGCAGAGCGTGTATGGATTTTTAAAAATATTCTCAAAAAACTGGGCGGTGGTTTTTTGTCGTTGTACTTTATCAATAGCTCCAGCTCTATACTGATCGCGGTGTATAAAGCTAGTTTCTACAAGAGGACTCTGTTCTAAGGTAGCCAGTACTTGTTTTCGCTTGTAAGCAGCTGGATAAAATGTTTGAAAGTCTGTAGGATCCTTACCTAAAAGACGCTTTAGATTACCGTAATAGGTGGCGGCCAAAGCCTTAGACCAAACCTTGAACTTGGAACTAGAAAAGCCAACAAAGCCAATCTGTGGTAAAGGCGTTTTTTCCAATTCAAAGAAGGTAGTTTCTTGAGTCTGACATGGATCGGGAATAAAGGCAGGCATGACTTGAGTTTGAGGGGTCATTAACGAATCGTAACCTCCAAATCTAAACTGCCAGATGTGCTCATCTTTGAGCGAGATGCCATAATCACCCTCGGTATAGGTCCAAATCGGTTTTTGATAGCTTTTCCATTGTTGCAATTGCCGCTCTAGCGCTGTAGTCCCAAATTGCTTTATAGCACGATTGATAGCTATGGGATAGATCAAAATATGTGCCTGCTCTATACGATCTGTCAATTGGTAATGCGCTCTAATCTCAGGATCTGCTGCTGTATGAAACCACAAATCAAATAAAAGCGGAAAGACGTGAGGCCGTAAGGCTTCTGTCAAAAGGTCTTGATTTGTATAAATGTAAATCATAATGTAGCTGCCCAACGTTTACTCGCTTGCCATTTGGCCTCAACTTCTTTATAAAAGCCTATCAGATTAAGACTAGCAGCACGGCTGTATGCCTTTAAAAATAGAACCAATTTGTATCCTAACAATTGTTTATCGGTATAATTTTTTTGTCTGTGATACATTATTTGTGGAGAAGGTTTGGGTGCTGGAGTCGTGTTATGCCAAGCAAAAATATGAGGTTGTCTAAAACCTCCAACGGGAGCTTTTAAGTGCAACACCTGAATTTGTGGGGCATAGAGAATATCGTATCCAGCATGTCTAATCTGCATTCCGTAATCTACATCTTCGCCATAACCGTGTTCTAAAGCCATATCAAAACGCAGTTTTTTAGTAATATCGCTATGAACCAAGGAGCAACCCGACCCAAAAGACTCCCACTGTTTAAAGGCTTTCATAGTTTCGACTTCGCCTTGTTGTAAACAAGCAAAAGTAAGGGCTTTTGTTCCCGTGCTAATACAAGCGTTATGCAATTTTGCGATAAAATCAGGAGCACACCTAACATCATCATCAAAAAACAGTACCCATCCATTGTCAATTTGCTCTAGCCCCTTATTTCTTGCATTACAAGCCCCCGTTTGATGCGTAAAGTGATGAACAATTTCAAAGGGCCAAGATTCGGTTTGCAAATAGTCCAAAGCACTGTGGGCTGATACATCGGGGTTTTGCTCTACAATGACGATTTTTTGAGGTAAGACCTCCTGCTCGCTCAAGTCTTGTAATACTTGATATAAATAATCGGCTCTGCCCATGGTCGGGATTAAAACGGTCACCTTAAACTCAGTTTGGGAGCTGTCAATTTTGGTTTTTTCTAAGGTATCAAAATCTAAAGCTATCTCATATTTTGAGGTAGGCAACGCTTTCGCGAAAGCAAGAACAGCAAAACGTTTTTCGTAAATACTATGCGCCAAAAATAAGATCCAAAGCCATCTCTTTTTGTAGTGTCTTGCCACAAATTGATAGGTCTGAGATCTTGTCATCACCATACTATGATAGGTGGGATGAGGTAGGTAGATACGGTAACAGCAGAGTCCTTGAGGCCTTCCTATTTTGGCAACGCTGCATAACCAATACGCAAAACTTGAACTGCTGTCAAATAATGTTGCGGGAAGTTGACGCAATAAACTACTGTGAAAAACCCCGCTGTGATCTACCATTTGCCAGGTGGGGTAAAACTCGCTCTTACCGGTGGCCAAATATGGTCCATCCTCGACGTATCCTATATCTTTAGAAACATAGATGCTATCTCTACCACCAGCAGTAATCATGGTATTGCTGTGATTCAAATAAGCTGCAAATTTGGAAAACTGAGTCGTTAGCTCCTTATTCTCTCTACTAAAAAATATCCAATAATTACCAGTGGTATCGATCTCCTTTAATACATAAAATACATGCCGATGTATCTCGGGCAATACCATAGCCATCCCCGTAGCGATCTCTATCACGGTATCCTGCTTATCCAGTATAATATCAATTCGCCCGTCTGTCATATGCTTTGTTTAAAAATACGAACAGGCTTGGCCGAGGCCACACGCCTAGTAACAGATTCAAGATCGCGAATAAATATAGTATTAAACTGAGTCGTATTATGCCCCGATAAGCGTTCTAGCTTGCGCGAAAAAGGTTCGTATTGGTAGGGATAATATCCGTAGTCTTCCAGAAGCGAGACTAGCTTTTGATCTGACACGCCATAAGTGCTACCCGAAGTATTAAGCTCTAGAATAATCGCATGAAGGGCCGGGTGGCGTAGCCATGAAGCAGCTCCCTGTAAGGCTTGGTATTCAAACCCTTCTACATCCATTTTAAGAAGCCGTATGGGTAATTGAGAATCTATCTGATCTAAGACCATAACAGGCACCGCAACGGCAGGAGTGTAATTGGCATCTACAACGCGGTTCATCACATCTCTATCGGTTGAAAAATACAAACTTCCTTCTTGCTGGCTCACCCCCACTTGTCTACTATCGATACGATCTTCGAGACCGTTGAGACGTATTTGTTGCTGTAGCCGGTCAAAGGTGGCTGGTACAGGTTCTAAGCTAATGGTACGACAACGGCTTATGCCTGCAGCAAGCAGCGAATAGTGCCCCATATTGGCTCCTACATCCAGAAAGTAATCATCGGCTCTGAGATAGTGTAAAACAAACAAAGACTCGCTGTATTCGTACAGCCCATAATACACATTCCCGATGATACCTGCATCGCCTTTTTGAATATCCAAATGCAAATTGCCTATCCACGAATGTCTATATTGCTTATATACAAGAAAGTACAAATGTAAGTACACGTAGCGCCACAAGGCTTTGTAAGGTTGAGTCTTGGTCAAAGGGTGGCCCTTCATCCTGGCAAAGCGTTGCTTTAGTTTTAAAATGATACGCTTTGGACTACTCATTTTTTCAGAACTTGATTATAAAATGAAATATTACGCGCTGTGAGCGCTTCCATAGCAAAATGTGCCATTAAGTGCGCTCTTGCTGCCTTGCCCATAGTTTTGGCCTGCTCTGGATATTCCAAAAGATGCTCAAGTGCTGCTGCTAGCGCTTTAGGCTCGTTGGGATCTACCATTAGTCCTGTCTCGCCATCAATCATTAACTCTTTGGCCCAACCAATATCGCTAGTGACTAGACCTTTTTCCATAGCCATGGCCTCGAGCCAAGTCATAGGAAAGGCTTCTGCAAAACTTGGTAAACATATAACGGCAGCCTTTTCTATATGAGAGATGACCTGATCATAAGGAACCGCATCTATAAAATGCACACGCGAATGAAAACGTGGGTCAATACTAGCCAGAATTAAAGATCGCGTAGACTTTCCTGTTTGGCTATCTTTTACATCATTGCCTAAAAAAGTAAGCTGTGGGAGCTCAGAGCTTCTGGCCATTTGATCAAAAGCCTTAGCCAATGCCAAAACTCCTTTTTTCCGAATCACAGAGCCAAAATTGAGAATGCTACCGGCTATTACAGCCTCTGTACCTGGTTGAAACTTAGAAGTATCAATGGGATTGGGTAAAACAGTAAAAGTGGTAGAAAGACCAAATAACGACAGCGTACGCTCTGCGGTAAAGGCGCTCACCGAAGCTATGGCTGTAGCACCTCGCAGCGCCATTTTTTCAAAAAAGAAGTTTTTCTTTTTTTGAGGACGCCCTTCGAGGTCACAAAAGTAAGTGTCAGAACCATGTAGTCTAATCACCACAGGAATTTTAAATTGCATAAAAGCCGTAATACCTGTCCAATCTGGCGCCTCAATAACCGAAATATCAGATTGAGCAATGACAGTGTTAAGGTATGTATTTACAAGCTTGCGATAGCGTAACCAACCTCCAAAGCGATATGTTTTGTGAGCAATCAAATGTAGCTCTATACCTTCACTGTTTAACACTTTGGTATGGCTTTGACTATAAACAAAAACCGTTACACGGTGGCCG
Organism: uncultured Flavobacteriaceae bacterium; assembly: GCA_964549485.1. GTDB lineage: Bacteria > Bacteroidota > Bacteroidia > Flavobacteriales > Flavobacteriaceae > Dokdonia. The sequence goes on along the minus strand of CAZJWI010000152.1, from coordinate 6,678 downwards.
GCTGCTGTAAGTCCAGTGGCCATATTTTTGATACTTGTACCAATGCCAGCGCTATGCCTAACGTCTGGGTGTGGATATTCTGGTGTCAAAAATGCTATATGCATACCTATGATTCTATTGCATTGATGTAATGCCATAAACGTTTTGAAGCATCTTTAGCAGGCGGCAGGTTAATAGTTTCAAACCATTGTTGTGCTGCCTTGACTGTCTTTTCAGGATGGTCGATCATTTGAGTCAAGCCCTCGGCTATGGTATCTGGATGATCTAACCAAACTACCGCTTGTGGCGTAGGCATCGATCTAAAATGTACAAAATCATAGACATATACTCCCTCTTGATAGCTGTCCTGTTGATTTAAATAGTTGTAATTCATATAAGCACAAGGCGTATGGTGGGCAACAGCGTCAAAAACCATACTTGAGCCCAGATTAATTACCCCTGCCGAATGATATAGAATATTGACCTGCAAGTGAATATCTTCTAGCGTAGGTAAAATGGTGTTCCAGCCCTCTCCAATTTTTTTCCATAATGGTGGTAGGGCTACTATTTCATTTTTATAGGTTTTGAGCACCTGGTCATAGCGGTCCGAAAAATCGACGGGACATCTTCTAAACAAGATCTTAATACTTCTACCCTTTTGATTGAGATGCCTTACAGCTTTAGCCACGTCTTTTAAATACAACTCATCCTTTGGAGAAGTGGTCCTGTCATCGCCGCTAAAACATATAAGGGTTGTTGCCGGGTCTATGCCTATAGTCTCTGCAAATTTGGCTCTGTCTTGAAGTAGTTCTGGATTGTAATGAGGGGTAAATTGAGGTGTTCCAGTTACCATAATCTGATCTTCGCTCAAATAGCGATGATAATGCAGCAATTGGTCTTTCATCAAAGCGCTCCAGGCAAAATAATAATCGGTTTCTATAACCTTGGTAGCCTTGGGCACATTGTCCCAAGAAAAAATAAAGGAAGCTGTTGGTATTTGTAAATCTTGAGCGGCTAATACGGGAGCTATACTATGTACCGATCGTTGGCTCACACAAAACAAAAGATCGGGTTGTTCTTGTTGTAGTTCTTGCTTGCACCATTGGTATTGATCAGTCTGTCTTTCAGATTTTTTTATTTTTTGGCGTAAGCGATCTAGGCCTTTTTCCGATCCATATCTCCAAGTGTACCATTGAATAATACCACTTTTAATACGTGCTTTAATTGTGGTGTTAGACCGAGGAAAAACATAACCCCTATAGATAGGATCCTGATCTCTTTCTTCAAATAATCGCAATTCAATACGGCTCCGAGCCGCTTTCATAAGATCGGTCAAGAGACCTAGTTTGCCTGGAGCGAGTGTACGCTGAACAAAACCTAAAGTTGAAAGATCAAAAGGCGTGCTATTCCAAAATACAATGTGATGCCCTGCCGCGATACCGTCGGGATAAAAGGAAGTATAAGCAAAATTTCTCAAGCTCACTCCATCGGGCATCAGCACCAGTATTTTTTTTCCCATAACTGTAATTATACGCTTTTTTGAGTGAGTAACAAACTCGCATTTACCCATTGCCAGATATGAAAGCTACTGTCTTGATCACCATTTTTATAGGCCGTCCAGGTAGCAGCGAGCGCAGCAGCATCAAACCAAGGATGATCCATAAGTGGCTGAAGCTGTTGTTCTACCCAAACGGCAAGAGGTCCGGCAAGCCACTCACGCATCGGGGTTTGCAAGGGACGCTTAGGAGTAAAAGACAAGTCCGAAGATAAGTGCTGATCTACGATTTGTCTTAGAACATATTTTTGAATACCATCGTGGATCTTATAGGCCAAGGGTTGGGCAAAGGCAAACTCGACCAGGCGATAATCTAAGAAGGGCTCGCGCAATTCGGTACTGGCAGCCATCGATACTCTATCATTAAAACGAAGAGCTCTTGGAATCTTGGTATAAAACAAATCTCTGAATTGCAGATTTTTGACTGTATCATCGAAGGGTTCGGGGTATACGGGTTTTGAGGCTTTAGCCAAAAATGAAGCCTGTAATACCTCTGGCCTAAACGGTGATTTTTTAACCCCTTGTATGGTGGTAGCATTGGTTTTGGTATAATAATCATAGCCAGCCCATTGCTCATCCATACCTTGACCATCGAGGAGTACTTTGACTCCTTGAGATCTGGCCTGCCTAAAAATAGCTCCGTAGGCCATAGTGGGAACACCGCCATAAGGCTCATCTTGTATATGGGCCATAGCCGCAGCCTCACTACTTACCCTAGTTGCGGTATACAATACGGAGTCTAATGGATTTTTGGTATGTGCCAAAAGTGCTTTTACCCAGGGCAGCTCATCATAAAGATCGTTACCAGTGTAAAAGGTATAGGCTCTAATATTCTCTCCTGCGGTAAGTCTATTTACCAGGGTTAACAACGCACTACTATCAAGCCCACCACTTACATTAAAACCTAAAGGAACATCGGCTCTAAAACGCAGGGCGATGCTCTCGTCCAATAAACTCAAATAGCGTTCTTTGACAGTCTTCAAAGGAAGCACTTCCGAGTATTTTTCGACGGCCTTGACAAGGTCATACCAACGCTTTATACTAAGTTTTCCTTTTTCCCAGCTAAGACAATGTCCAGCCTCCAATTGTAAGATATCCTTATAGAACGTTTGAGTAGGCATGCCATAGCTGCCGTATGCAAAATAGCTAGCCCATACCTCTTGGTCTGGAATACAGCTTATACCTGCCGCTGCTAAGGTTTTAATCTCTGATCCAAAATACAATACCTCATCCTTAAGGTGGTAGTAAAATGGTTTAACCCCAAAGCGATCTCTTGCCGCAAATAAATGTGAACGCTCCCGATCCCAGATGGCAAAGGCAAACATTCCATTACATCGGGATAGGCATTGGTCTCCCCAATGGATATAGGCAGCCAGTAGCACTTCTGTATCCGACTGTGTCTTAAAGTCATAATGCGGTGATAAGGTTTTACGCAGTTCGAGATAATTATAAATCTCCCCATTAAAAACCATGACGTAGCGCCTGTCCTGACTGTAAAAGGGTTGGTTTGCCGCGGTGCTTAAATCTATAATAGACAACCTATTATGTCCTAATACAACTTGATCTTCTTCAAATAGTTGCTGGGCATCGGGTCCCCTATGCGATTGAGCCGCCAGCATGCGTTTCATAGTGGTACTCGTGGCAGTGCTACCTATAATTCCTGCGATACCACACATTAGGTAATGAGTTTTTGGGCTAAGGCTTCTGCCTTTTGCCAATCTTCTATGGTATCAATATTGACATGCCTATCAGGATCGGATAGTACATAAGAAAGTGATGCTCCATATAGCGAATGCTGATTGAGAATCACTTCTGTTTTTGTGATGTAAATAGCTCCATCACGTATAAAGGCATCAGGTAAATCCTGACGTCTTTTTATTATTTCTTTATCTGAAGTGGCAAGTTGTAGCCTCCCGGTAGCATCAGCTTCAAAAACCCAATGCGGATTGTACTCATGAGGCACCTTTAATACAGACACTAAGGCATCGGTATTGCTCTGTTTAAATTTGGCAATAGCGGTATCAATCAAATGCGTAGTTCTAAAAGGACAGGTAACTTGTAACAAACAAACCGCATCATAATGTTGACCTTGATCTGCCAAGCTGCGTAAGGCATGTTGTACTACTTCCAGGCTACCCGAATGATCCTGAGCCAACTGAGCTGGTCGCGAAAAAGGAACTTCTGCACCATAATCACGAGCCATTTGTTGTAATTGGGCATCTTCTGATGAAAATATAATTCGATCTAAGCCTGTGGCATTTTTGGCTGCTTCTATGGTATAGGCCAGCAACGGTTTCCCTAAGAGCTTCTTGCGATTCTTGTGAGGTACCCCTTTACTGCCACCTCTTGCTGGTATAAGCCCTAATACTCTCATTAATAGGTAATAGTTTTATGATACTCTAAAGGACAATTGGTCAATACCTCTGCAATTTTGACCCCTGCGTCTCCTGCTCCATAAATTGTCGAAGAGGGAATATCCTTTCGCTTCATTTGCTCAAGAATAGCTTTTTTTATAGCCTCAGGTTGATAATCAACATCGATGACATTTGCTCCTCGATCTCTACCGTGTTGTCGTGTTCCAATGTTGACCACTGCTACGCCAAGGAAGGCACATTCTCGTATACCCACGCTACTATTTCCAACCAGACATTGTGCATTGATAAGCAAGCGCAAAAAATCATCGGGTTCCATATTTTTAAAAAAGCGAATGTGTTTGGGGTTTACGCTTTCGCGAAAGCTTCTAATACCATTACTCGTCCCATCCGATCCTGCATCTACATTAGGCCAAAACCAAAATGTAGGCACCCCCAAATCATTGACGACCTCAAGCGTTTTGAGCACGTCGGCCTTAGCACTATGGTACTCTGTGGTGACAGGATGTTGCATCACTACCAGGTATGGAGATTCGGTTGTTACTTGACCACCTACCCCACCATATTTTTGGACAGGATCAAAATTGAGCGCCGGGCTTTTTTGCACAGCTTTGGCCAAATCAATAGAGGGACAACCCGTATTAAACACTTTTTCGGGAAGCTCTCCTAATTTGATGACTCGATCTCTGGCCGCCTGGCTGGCTACGAGATGAATATCGGCCAGTTTGGTATTGGCGTGTCTTACCTTTTCATCAATATTGCCTGTAACCTCACCTCCTTGTATGTGAACCAAGGGAATATTTTGATAGGCCGCAGCTATAGATGTCGCAATAGTTTCAAAACGATCGGCTATGGTCACCACCATATCGGGTTGTAATTTGTGAAATACAGTTGCGAGTTCCATAACCCCTAAGCCAGTTGTTTTGGCCATTGCAGTTTTATTTTCGCCTTCAAGCACCATGAATACCTTCTCGGTAACCTCAAAGCCATCGGCTTCTATATAATCAATGGCATTGCCATATCGACCCAATAAGGCAGAGCCTGCAGCTACTAGTTGCAACTCCAATCCTGGATGTTTTTGAATAGCTGTAAGTGCTGTTTTGACCCGACTGTAAGAAGGTCTAGCAGTGATAACTACACAAATTTTTCTTGGTGATTTATCAGGCATGTGTTCGTTTTCTTTTAGAATAGTTCCATTTTGACCGCAATTTACCTTGTAGCCAGTACCACTTTTGGGCTAAGGTAGGTTGAATAAAAAAAACCTTTATGCCGCCCTGCCAATGATTTTTATCAAAAATACCATCGGGATGATTTTTTTCACCACTAATTAAATGTACAAAGCGAGCCTTTGGAAAATAAGACCTTATGCGCTTTTCCTGATCTGAGCGATCTCCTTCTATTATAATGACAGCGTTTTTGGACATATGCTCGGGCAGGGTTTTATAATCGGTAAAACCAGCGTCTATAATAAGCATGTCAAAAAGATTTTTTTGATCAAAAATAGCTGATGTATCGTTGTAGATAGATAAGCGTTCATAAAAATTTTGGGGTAAATTTTTGCGCAAAGCAGCAAGACAAAATGTATTTGTTTCACTCCCTGTATAAGACGACAAACCGTTGTGATATCCCATAATTAAATAGGGTAAGGTACCTATACCCAAACCAATTTCAAGAATGTGTTTAACCTCAAATCTAACGGCTATTTCCAAAATCTTGACCATGGCGTATTGTCCAGCTATGTGCTGGCTTCCCTCATAACCTGAAAAGGTAAGATAACTCGATATAGCATGCTCTTCTACTGTCATTTTAAATCGGTTTCTGTCAAGAAGTCCCAAGGCTTTAAGGAGTGATGCACCTCACGGCCTATCACGCTTTGATACTGGGAAGCATCTATGCCATATCCTTTTGGTTTCTTAGCCTCAAGATCTTCAAAAGTAAGTTTATGCCCCGGGGCTATGGCTTTATTAACAGCCAGGGATTTTTCAAAAATACGTTTTAATTCGGTGTATTGTGCATTGGTGGTTTTGTCGACCTTATGCTTTCGCGAAAGCGCAATTTTATCAACCTCTCTAGTCAGGGTTTTGATCTCATCTATCTCTAAAGAACTCTTGGCATCGGGCCCAAAATCGGAGCGACTAAAGACAGCGTGAAATTCGATAATTTGTGCTCCTAAAGCAACTGCTGCAATACAGGTTCCTATACTTGCCGAATGATCTGAGTAGCCAATAGGCACCCCGTACCGCTGTTGTAATTGGTCAATCACATTTAATCCATATCGCTCTGGTGGCGTAGGATAACTGGTCGTACATTGCAAGATGGAGAATTGGGCATCCCGCTGCTTTAAAAATGCGACGGCCTGATCTAATTCTTCAATAGAACTCATGCCCGAAGACAAAATGATTGGTTTTTTGGTCTTTGCTATCTTTTCGAGTAATAAAAAATTGGTCACCTCACCCGATCCGATTTTATAGCGTTTAACGCCTATTTTCTCAAGCAAATCAACCGCAGCATTACTAAAGGGTGAAGACATAAATTCTAGCCCTTTGTCATCGCATCGGGCCTTTATCTGATGCCACTGATCTAGGCTAAACTCCATCCTCTTCCAATAATCATATCTGGTAGCGTCCTGATCTGAAAATGCCACTCTAAAGGGTTCGTGAATACTACTTTCGGCATGAGCGATATGTGTTTGAAACTTTATGGCATCAACACCGGTAAGCGCTATCGCGTCTATATATTCGAAAACTTTATCAAGACTGCCGTTATGCGCTT
>CAZJWI010000151.1:0-3650 GCA_964549485.1 uncultured Flavobacteriaceae bacterium | reverse complement strand
ACATCATTATCATCATTATCGTCATCACAGTTTGCAATACACCCTACTTTCTCAACAAAGATTGAGTTTGCTGGAGAAGGACCGTTTACGATCCAGGCTGCAAATGAAAGACTACCATCAAGATAATTTTGGGCTACACCGTTATTATCAAGTTCAACATCTTTACCGTCAGGGAAGTTTACGGCATAAACATTATTTGTTTCACCCATAGCACCGTCACGGTAATCGGCGTACTCTCCATTTGAAGTTGTCGCGTTTCCGATAAGAGTTAAACCATCAATAGTAAAACTACCTTCAAGAGATCCTTCAGGACCGTCAATTTCCAAAGCGTGATCAGAAATTTCTCCTTGTACCACTGCTGCATTGGTGATGGTACCAGAATAGGCTTGATCAATATCCAAACCGTCATCTCCTTGGGCCCAAACCAATAGGTTTGATGCATTAACAGAACCTCCAAAGAATTCAATACCGTCGTCAACGTTACCAACAACTTCTATATGATTTACAACAGTACCAGTTCCTACTCCACCTAAGGTTAATCCATTAATTTCATTTCCTTCTCCAATTAATGTTCCTCCATGTCTAATAGAGAGATACTGCATAGATCCAGAGCTGTCAGCAGGATCTGTACCTCCGTAAAGGCCGTTTGTATCACTTGCAGGAATACCTTCAATTTGTGAGGCTTCTATATCACCATCTTCAGAGATAGGAGCATTACCTAAAACGATAAGTCCTCCCCATAATCCGCGTGCATTTTCATCAAGTGTTCCAACTGTTTGTCCAATTTGGATACCATCTGCAGCCGAAGTAAAAATAATTGGCTGCTGGGCCGTTCCATTTGCTTGTATTTGAGCACCACGGGCAATGATTAAAACAGATGCATTGGCCTCTTGACCAGCAAAGGCTTTTATAATTGTACCTGGCTCAATAGTAAGTGTTGCACCGTTTGTTACAGTTACACGACCGTCAAGTTCCCAAATTAAATCGGAAGTAAGTATTACGTCTTCTGTGATTTGACCACTAAGAATAGTATCTACAGTTCCTCCGTCATCATCAGTTGTCATCATTCCGTCATCGTCAGAAGAAATGATAGGAGAATCGTCATCACCACAGCTAGTGAAAATCATTCCGATTACAGCTAGACTTAAAAATAATTTTTTCATTTTAATGTTGTTTAGTAAGTAGTTTGAATATTACGCTGCAAAGATGCTATGGAAATTCACCATTGTGATTAATCTAATGTTATGCTTGTTTTAGCATGTGGTAATTTAAATGTTAGTTTAATGTTAAGCCCAAGCTATTCAATGCGTCAGAGATATTAGTAGTCCCAGTGTCAATTGACCTTTGAGGATATTGAAAGTTCTAGTATCTTCGACCTTTGCCAAATTTTTGAGTTTATGATGGAATGGGAACAGCTATTGTCTTTAAAGAGATATGGCGATACAAATAAGCGTTTGCGTGTCGAACAAGACGAAACCCGATTAGGGTTTGAGGTAGATTGCGATCGTATTATATTTTCTTCGGCTTTTAGGAGCTTGCAAGACAAAACTCAGGTCATTCCACTCTCCAAAACCGATTTTGTCCATACTAGACTCACTCACAGTTTGGAGGTATCTGTGGTGGGACGTACCTTAGGCCGTCAGGTCGGAAAAAGGCTGTTAGAAAAATATCCGCACCTAGCTACCGTTCACGGTTATGGATTTAATGACTTTGGTGCTATAGTCGCAGCAGCGGCCTTGGCACATGATATTGGAAACCCACCCTTTGGACACTCTGGCGAAAAAGCCATAGGTGACTATTTTAAAAATGGCCAGGGTAAACATTTTAAAGAGAATCTAAGCGACAAAGAATACGAAGACCTGTGTAGTTTTGAAGGTAATGCCAATGGCTTTCGACTTTTGACCCAATCTCAACCTGGAGCCGAAGGCGGTTTGCGTTTGTCTTATGCCACCCTTGGGGCATTTATGAAATATCCCAAAGAATCCCTGCCCAAAAGACCCAGCAAGCATATCGCCGATAAAAAGTATGGGTTTTTTCAAAGTGAAAAGGCTGCTTTTACGGCTATAGCGCAAGAGTTAGGCCTGTTACAAACACGTTCGGGTCAGGATATTAGTTACGCCAGACATCCCTTGACTTACCTCGTTGAGGCCGCCGATGATATTTGTTATACGATAATAGACTTTGAAGACGGTATCAATTTAGGACTGATTCCAGAAGAGTATGCCCTTGAATATATGATCAAGCTCGTGCCTACCATCAATACCAAAAAATACCACGAATTAGCTACCAAGTCGGCTCGGGTGAGTTATTTGCGTGCCTTGGCTATAGGTACACTTATTAGCGAAGCGGTAGAGCTCTTTATGCAGCATGAAGAGGAGATGCTCAATGGCGCTTTCGCGAAAGCCTTATTAGACAAATCTTCCTATCAGGCTCAGATTTCGGATATTCTAAAAATAAGTATATCCAATATATACAAAAGTCAAGAAGTGATTGAGAAAGAAATAGCAGGCTATGAAATTCTGGCTACTTTATTAGATGCACGCTGCAAGGCCATAACAGATCATCCTACACATTATCAAGAATTGATACGAGCGCTTTTTGACGAGATACCCTTAGATGATGAGTTGTCTTTATACCAGCAATTGATGGCTGTTTGTCATAGTATTTCTATAATGACAGATAGCAAATCCTTGCAGATCTTTCAAAAGTTGAAAGGATTGGATGTCTTTTAATGAATTATTTGTGTTAATTTCTTAGTCAAACCTATAATATTCCTGAAATATTGGATAAATTAGGGCCACTAAAAAATTAAACTTTAACTCATGAAGAGAAACTACAAACTACTTAGTCTTCTGGTTATGTTTGCTATGTCAACTATAGCAACGGCTCAAGACTATTCGGCAGTGATGAATTCGCATTTAGAAGCGAATAAATCCAAATTTGATGTCACGTCTCAGGACATCTCAGATTTAAAAGTATACAACCAGGTATACACAAAACACAATAAAGTTACTCATGTATACGCTGTGCAAAGACACAATGGCATAGAAGTGTACAATGCTGTTGCTAACGTCGCTATCAAAAATAACCAAGTGGTACACGTAGGTAGTAGTATGCAAAAAAACATTAAAGACCGTGCCAATGCTAGCCAGGCGGCTTTGAATCCTATGCAGGCTGCAGCCAAGGCGGCAGCGGCTTTAAATTTAGGTAGTGGAATTTTTACTATCGAAGATGTGATTTCAACTCAAGAATTTTTATTGTCTGACGGCGGTATATCTTTAGAGAAAATACCTGTGAAGTTAGTCTACCAAGTAGTAGAAGAAGATATTCGTCTTGCCTGGGATCTAAGCATACACACTCTAGATATGCAACACTGGTACAGTGTGAGAATTGATGCAAATACAGGAGAATTACTTGATCAGATTGATTGGGTAACCAGCTGTAGTTTTGCTACTCATGACCACGAGGCCGTTGTAGGGCAAAAGGCCGATAAAGAATCTGAAACAGTCGTTGCCTTTGACATGCGCAAAGATGCTGTTAATACAGTAGTACTTGAAGATGAAATGTACAACGTTTATGATATACCCGTAGAGAGTCCAGCTCACGGAGAACGTTCTATAGTAACAGAGCCTCAAGATCCTATTGCATCT
>CAZJWI010000150.1:0-26612 GCA_964549485.1 uncultured Flavobacteriaceae bacterium | reverse complement strand
GCTTATGTGGGGGAATGAAATCTTATTTATTAACCATTCTAAATATTAATCAAACCTTCTCAAGCATTGAGTGGGGGAATAATTTTCAACTTAAACTCGAGTCAAAATTAAAAAGGCTCGAGATTATACCTTGCAATTATAAGAATTTTCTTGTGTTTATCGATTTAATGTACAAATAATTCGACCAAATACACAAATAATAGTATATTTTTAACAATGACTGACACTTCTCTAACTTCAAACCCCTTATTACAACCTTTTGACGAGGCTCCTTTTTCACAAATAGAGTCACATCACTTTCAACCTGCATTTGAAGAAGCTATACGCCTTGGTCGCAAGGAGATAGACAACATTACAAATCAAACTGCTGCCCCTACTTTTGAAAATACCATTGCCGCCTTAGACTATGCGGCTGCTCAATTAGATCGTATATCCAGTATTTTCTTTAATCTCAACAGTGCAGAAACCAATGAGGACATACAAGAAATTGCGCAACGTGTATCACCGCTGCTCACTGAGTTTGGCAATGATATCACCTTAAACCAGGACTTGTTTGCACGTATTAAAAAGATATACGCTCAAAAGGATGATTTAGATCTTTCTGAAGAACAAAAAACGCTACTAGAAAAAAAGTATAAGAGCTTTTCTAGAAATGGAGCCAATCTCGACGAAAATCAAAAAAGTCGTTTGCGTCAGATTGATACCCAACTGGCTAAGTTATCATTGCAATTTGGAGAAAATGTACTGGCAGACACCAACAACTTTGAGCTACACCTCACTGATGAAGATCAAGTTGCTGGCCTTCCTGAAAGTGCCAAAGAAGCAGCTGCTGCTCTAGCTAAGGAACAAGACAAAACGGGCTACTTAATTACCTTAGATTATCCGAGCTATATCCCTTTTATGAAATATGCCGATCGAAGAGATTTACGCAAACAGCTGTCTTTGGCCTTTGGCAGTAGAGCCTTTCACGGTGATGAGAATGACAATCAAAAAAACGTCTTAGAGATAGTGAAGCTGCGTCATGAGCGGGCACAACTATTGGGCTACCAGTCTCATGCTCACTTTGTACTAGAACAACGTATGGCCAAAACTCCGGCCAAGGTCACCTCATTTTTAAATGACTTACTGGCCAAAGCCAAACCTGCCGCGCAGCGTGAATTTGCCGAACTATCCAATTTTGCGAAAAGCAAAGATGGGATTGATACCTTACAAAAATGGGATGGCGCTTATTATGCAGAGAAATTAAAAAAGCAATTATTTGACCTTGATGACGAGAAGTTAAAGCCGTATTTGACAATTGAGAATGTCATTGCTGGAGTGTTTACCGTAGCCGAAAAATTATTTGGCTTACAGTTTAAGGAGGTAGATGATGTTGAAGTATATCATCAAGATGTAAAAACCTATCGGGTTTACGATCAAGATGAGCGGTATATCGCTTTGTTCTATGCAGACTTTCACCCGCGTAAAGGCAAACGTGGTGGGGCTTGGATGACATCTTTTAAAGGACAATTAATTAAAGATGGCGTCAATCAAAGACCGCATATCTCAAACGTATGCAACTTCACACCCTCTACACCTACAAAGCCCTCATTATTAACTTTTAACGAGGTGACCACGCTTTTTCACGAATTTGGACACGGTTTGCACGGCATGCTCGCCAATACTACCTATCCGAGTTTGTCTGGCACCTCAGTATTCTGGGATTTTGTAGAATTACCTTCACAAGTACTCGAGAATTGGTGTTATCAAAAAGAAGCCTTAGAACTTTTTGCGCACCATTATGAAACTGGAGAAGTCATCCCGATGGAACTCATTGAAAAGATAAAAGCCTCGGCCACTTTTCACGAAGGCATGCAAACTATGCGACAACTCAGTTTTGGTATCTTAGATATGGCCTGGCACGATAGCGATCCTAGCGCAATTACCGATGTCAAAACCTTTGAAACAGCAGCTTTTGCCCAAACACGCTTATATCCAGAAACCCCTGAGACCTGTATGAGTACTTCCTTTAGTCATATTTTTCAAGGAGGCTATGCCGCAGGATACTACAGTTATAAGTGGGCCGAAGTATTGGATGCCGATGCATTTGAATTCTTTAGTGAACACGGTATTTTTAATAGTGCCATAGGAGCATCATTTCGGGAACATGTATTGTCAAAAGGAGGAACCGAAGACCCAATGCTGCTATACAAACGCTTTAGAGGGCAAGAGCCACAGGCAGATGCTTTGTTGCGAAGAGCAGGTTTAATAGAAAAGAAGTAAGACCTTTAGGACTTGTTCTTCAAAGCAATCCACTTTGACATGTACTTGCTCGCTCTTAGCTGATGAAAATGTAACATTTGCCCTGTAAAATTGGACTGACGATGCGCTTTGAGGTTGGTCTTAATTTGTACTATTTTATCAATTAATATTGGTACATGCTTCTCTTTTTGAAAGCGCGTATGGATGATTTCAACACCCTGTTTTTGCGCCTTGAGCCATAATTGCTCACTAGTGTATAGGGAGATGGCCGCTTTCGCGAAAGCTAAAGGAGCATCGGCTACTGCTCCACACCAGGAGGCTGTATCATACATGCCCTCGGCACCAATACTTGTGGTAACAGAAGGTGTTCCGGATTGCATAGCATCGATCAACTTGCCTTTAAGACCTGCTCCAAAACGCAAGGGTGCTAGTAGTATCCTGGCATTTTGAATGACTTTATGAGCATCGGCTGCTCTCCCTTTGATCAGAAAACCTTCTGAGGGCTTGTGTAATTGCCATACTTTATCTGAAGGATAGGCTCCATAAATTTCTATAGTAGCGTCGGGTAAAGCCTTTCGGATGATGGGCCAAATGCGCTGTTTGAGATACAAAGTAGCGTCCCAATTGGGTTGGTGCAAAAAATTACCAATACTGATAAAATTAATCCTATCCTGAAAAGAGACAAATGACTCCTTTATTGGAGAGACCAGAAAAGGGACATAATGTAACAAGGCCGAGGGCACTTTAAATTGATGTTGTAAGAGTTCAATTTCATACTCAGAAATCATTAAGGTGAGATCACATCTATAAATACTCGCTATTTCTCTTTTGGCCACATCATTAAGTAGGTCTTGCACGGTCATAGTCCTGTCCTGTTTTACAGCTTCTTCTCTAGCTTTCCGGAGACAATGTAAATCTTCGGTATCCAAAACTCTAAGAGCATATGGGCAGCTGTCATATACCCGCCATCCATATTGCTCTTCGGTAATATAACGGTCAAAAAGGACAATATCTGGTTGCAAGGTTTGAATAAACATATCAAAGCTGTCGTCATTGAGTTGAATCGCTTGTTGCTTGATGTGCAGATTACCAAGATCGAAAGCATGCTCGCTAGGCTTAGCCGCAGAGGCAAAAGTGAGCTGCCACCCTTCTTCTTTAAAGGCTTTTAAGAGTTGCAACATCCTACTTCCCGCTGCTGTTGATCGAGGTTCTACCCATGTACTACCGATGACGAGAAGCTTCATAAAAAGAGTATCTATTTAGTTCTAAATCGAAATGTAATAGGTTACATTAAACCAGCTAATACTTTCCAATTTGCCCTCTAGAAATGTATCAAACCGATTGTCAAATCCTACTTCAATTTTATTTTTATTAGCAAAATTATAACCCAAAAATACCAAAATTCGAATTTCGAGATCACGAGTATCTCCCTGAATTTCATATAGATATTCGTTGTTGGCTTTAAGATAAAATTCTTGAGGATCTAGCGTGAGCCCACTCAAAGGAAATTCTGAAGAGAGGCGGTATCTAAAACGCCAACTCACAGCTGCATCCGGTATAAAGGTCTGGTCTGTCACAAAACGATGACCCAATCTAAAGCTATTTAAATTTTGGACTATGGCAAATTGTTGAATGCTTCTTGTTATCCATTGTCGATTTCGCCTTCTAATCAAAAATCCTCCAGATAATCTACTATTTACACCCATTCTTCGCGTTACTACTGGAGCGAGGTCTACCAATTCTTGTTTAAACATCAACTGGTCCTGAGTGTAGAGGAGTTGTCGCGTTTCAAGTTTGACGTTGAGCTTGTAATTGTCATTGAGCTTTTTGTTTAGATTTACAACAGGCATCAATCCAAACTCGTGCCCGTTTTGAGCCTGTAAAGCCCAGCACACCAAGCTTAAACTTATCCACAAACACGCTGATTTAATATTCAAGATGATCGGCATTTTTTTGAATGATAACTGCTTTAGAAAGTAGTTTTCCGTTTTTGTCAAATAAAAATTCGACTTCTCTCGAAGTATTGCCCGACTTAACCTTTGCCACAATTTCAAAACGCGTGACTACTGTAGGCATTGCTGTAATTTTAGACTGTTGTAGAAAAGCTAATACTAGCTCTGGTTTGCCGCTATATTGAATTTGAGTCTTACAGATTCTATGTCGCTTATAGTGCTTGTCAAAAAACAGGTCTAAAGCGGTTTTGAGTGTATCAGGCAGGCTGCGATAGGATCGTTCAATCTCGACATCTTCTAGTTGACCACTGTTGCTAAACTCAACACTATATCGGCGCTTGTTTTGTTTAAATTTGGCCTCTATAGAACTGCGCTCCAAACCCTGCTCCTTATACCACTTGACCTTACGCTCTTGAGCTACTTCATCTACAAAACGCAGTGCAGGTAAAGGCACGGCCGCTTTAGACATACGGTATTCTTTTTCCATTTTTGTCTGAGCGACTAGCGGTAGGCTAGCGATACACAAGAAGATCAGACTATATCTCCATTTAGACATCATAAGTAATTAAGGGTATTTTTGAGATAAGTTACAAAGATACAATAGCGCTTTTTATAGTCACCACCGATTCCAATGACAATTTTTATAGGAACTACTATGGGTGTGTACTTCTCTATGTCTAATTAATAAGTGGGTCTCCCCCATCTCTTTTGATCTAAATCCTAGCAGATGCAAAATAGGTCTGCGTAAAAATCGGACTACACGCTTATCTACAAATAACGCATTTGTGGTATTTTTAACGCGTTTTACACCAGGGAGATACTTTAGTAGTTTGTCAAGTTTTAGCTTTCGCGAAAGCGTAGAGAGTCTTAAGAAAAAGGGCTCCACAGCTCGTATAAAGAAAAAGCCATCGGCGCCTTGCTCCTGATATAAGGGCATAAATAGTTGAGTGGCTTTTGAAGCATATATTGGTATACCGTTACAATGTGCTAATAAAGTTCCCTTTTTTACCGATTGGAAATTTAAAAATCCAGGACTCATTTTAAAGTGATCTGTGGGTGCAATGGCCTCGCGGTGAAATATCTCAAAAATCTGCTGTTGATCATTGAGTCTATCAAAATACCTTTCAAAATCAATATGATGTTTAGAGATGGCGCCTGTGTAGACCAATGACAAATAAATAAATGCGATGTGATTATCTATAGCAGCGGTGTCCTGATGCTGCCCTGCTTCAAATCCAAAAGACACATATCCCAATTGATTTAAATAGCTCAACAGAGGGCCGTCAAGATACTCTTCAATCCCCAAAATCATCGGTATCGGATACTGCTGGGTATACCGTCTATTGAGCAAACTGTCATTGACCGTCATAAAGGGTCTGGTAGGGGCTGAAGTGGTATGAAGGTCAAAAAAATAGATAGGACCCTTCTCTTTTTTGAGAATTTGACCAAGCGTTTGATATAAGGCGAGCTGTTGTTTATCATCTTCTGTCTGAGGTATAAAATTACCTGTATTTATTGCGGCAACACGCTCTTGATCCCAAAGGCGGTTTAAGTCCTGCTTTTCATATCTCAATCCTCTCTCTAGAGCCCACAAGTGACCTGCAAGCCCATATACCGAACCAAATAAGGTAGCCTTTGATTGTTCCAGAGTTTTAAAGACATCTTGGAGCGCCGTTACCCCTGCGGGTTCATTACCATGGATACCAGCAATAAATATCAAACAGGGGCCTGAAAATTCTCCTTGAATTTGACCAATTATTCTAGACAGTGGCTCGACGCTAGTACGTATGGTGGAAGCTGGATTATTTGTCAAAGCGCGAAATATCTTCTATGGTTACTATCCCGACGAGTTGGTTTTTTTGTGTGACTGGCAAACAGCCGATCTCGAGTTTTTTCATTTTGGCAATAGCATCCCAAATAGAAAGCGAGACATCGGCGGTGATAACCGTTTTTACCATAATATCGGCCACTGTACCCAAATCTTCCCCTTGTGTTTCGGCCTTTAAATGATCCAAATGTGTCCAGGTGAGTAAACCGACCAGATTTTCATGATGATCAACAACGGGTAAGTGATGGATTTTTTTCCACTCCATGATACGCAGCGTAAAAGAAGCCGTATCATCCAAGAATACTGTAAATAACTGGGTAGACATGATATGGCTTACCTTAGAAGCGTACTGCTGAGCTTGGTGGTCTAGCTTGGGTATGTCCCAACTGTGAATAGGATGATTGGACTGTTGCCTAGTATACACTTGTTGGGTTAAAGCGATGAGCGCCTGATCTTGTTTAAGAGATTTTTTGTTATTCCTATAGGCCTTTACCATCCATTGAGAGCAAGTGTGAGTGGCTACACGCTTTCTTATAATTTGCAAATAGCGATCTATCTCTGTTGCAGGCGTATTAATTTGAGAAAGACCCTTGGTTGCGATTGGAAGAAATACAGATTCTAATAATTCTTGTAGCGTATAATACCTACCCTTCCACCATTGCAAGGCCTCCGATCCATATTGGGCAGCCTTGTTAAAATTTGCTTTGGCGTGTTTAAAGTCCATCTGGGTGGTCATATCGTCAAAGGCTGTGGGGCGCCCTATCATCAAACCTACCCAAAAAGCAAAATTTGCCATTTGATCTACGACCGTAGGGCCAGCTGGGATATAACGGTTTTCTATGCGAAGATGCGCCTTACCCCCGCCCACTCCATAACAAGGGCGATTCCAGGGGTAAATAGTACCGTTGTGGAGATTGAGTGCTTCTAGTTTGGGAATGCCACCACTTTGTAATTGATCCAGAGAAGAGGTCTCGATGTCTTTTGATAAAATTATTTTATAACGCGACACCTCATGTTTGATCAAATCTACGACACTGCCACTTGCCCATGACTCTCCAAAGGTAACACGCGCCTGTTGATCTTTTAAAGCATAAGAGCTATGGCGAGTGTCTATGCTTTGTTGAAACAGGGCAACCCTGGTTTCTTGCCATAATTCACGTCCAAACAAAAGCGGTGAGCCCACACTAACCCCCAAAACCGGACCCGCAATGGCTTGAGACCAATTATAACTGCTTATAAAGTCATCGGGGTCAATTTGTAAATGCATTTGAAAACTAGTATTACAGGCTTCAAACATGACACTATCATGACGTATAGACAATTCGTCTACACCGGTCAAATGCATCGAAAAGTCATCGCCTCGCAGAGCCTTTAATTGCTCATTAAGCGCAAAATATCTGGGTAGTTCGGTCATGTACTGCACATCTATTTCGTGTGTAGAGATAGAGGGTAGTATTCCGGTTAAGAGAACCTTGGTTTGGTGACTATGGGCCACATGCTGCACCTTTTCTAGTAATTGCTGTAGCTGTTGTTCTATTTTGGCGAAAGCCTGGTGATTTAACTCAAAAGGATCTAGGTTAATCTCGAGATTATACTTAGCCAACTCTGTGGTGAAATGCCGATCATCTAGCTGTTCTAAGATCGCTGCAGCCCTGTCCGAAGGTCGCCAATTGTTATTGACCAAACAGAGTTCCTGTTCGGCTCCAATACGCTGTATGCCTTCTTCGATAAGCCGATGCTCTAACATATACTCTAAAGCTGCAATATCGTCAAGCAGGTGTTTGATAAATTGCTGCCGCTTAGTACGGCTAGACTCCACATGCGCATCTAAAACTCCCATAATATGCCTGTTTTGACTTAAAACGATCTAGCTAGTATAAGAGAAACCTTCATGGTTTTTTTAATAGCTATGACCACTTATAAGCCTAAGTGTTACTGCATATTACTGTAAAATAGGCTAGCTGCCAATGACATATATCAGTTTACGCAGTCATCAAAGCTGCTGCATTTTACACAGAGGATATGGGGTAAATTTATTTGAACTAAAGACAGCTTTTACCTTCCTATTTGTCAATATCTGATCTCAGATAGGCAAAGGCTTCGGCAATATTGGAAAAGATATGCTGGTCACTTACCAAGTCAGGAATAATATCAATAGACTTAAACATATCGCAGGGTTGCTCTTGTATGTTTACCATCAACACTTTTACGCCACGTTGCTCAAGATCAAAGATGATGTCTTCTAGGGTATATAAGCCCGACTGATCAATCAGTGGTACTTGATCCATTCGAATGATCAAGGCCTCAACTTTAGGATCTAGTGTTGCCATTTGATTTTTTAAATGAGTGGTATACCCGAAGAATAGAGGGCCCTTTAAATGCTTGATTAAGACCTTGTCTTTGTAAGCATCATAGAAGGCCAGTTCGTCTTGCCAGGGTTTTTCATTTTGTAAGTCGTCGAGTGTTTCGAGCGTTATACCTTGTTCTCCTATGTCACTTGCCTTTTTCATAAATAAAATACAAGCCAAGGCCACTCCAATACCAACGGCTTGAATCAAACTACCAAAAGTGGTAATTAATAGTACAATGACTAATACGACTGCGTCGGCCTTAGGAACTCGAAATAAATGTTTTAGACCCTTGGTATCGATAATTTTAAATCCAATTGGAATAAGCAAACCTGCCAATACCGACAAGGGGATATAGGCGGCCAATGACCCAAGGCCTAAAAGCACGGCCAGTAGAAATAACCCGTGTATGGTTCCAGAAATTCGTGTTTTTCCACCTGCATTGATATTAACGACAGTCCCTTTAGTGGCACCTGCCCCAGGGATACCGCCAAAGATAGCCGCCAACATATTACCCACTCCCTGACCAATAAGCTCTCTATTACTATTATGACGGGTTTTGGTCATGTTATCGGCTATAACCGAGGTAAGCAGGGAGTCAATACTACCTAAAACAGCCAGCACGGCTGCATATTCGAGTATTAGCGTATAACTCTCTGCAGGAATATTACTAAACATCGTTTCTATCTGGAGACTGGGAATCCCTGACGGAATATCGCCTATGATAGGCACATCCCATCCTAAAAAGTAGCTCGCCAAAGCGGCAACTACCAAAGCAACCAAGGCACTAGGAATGGCCTTTGTGATATAGGGAAAGACATAATAAATTACCACTGTCAAAGCCCCTAATGCTAGAGCATATATATTAAAATCTGTAAATGCCCTGGGTAAATCTTGTAATACAGCGAAGGTACTTTTGGCCGAAGAGAGTCCTACAAAAGGAAATAATTGTAGGATGATGATAATAAGACCCACACCACTCATAAAACCAGATACTACGGGATACGGAAAATATTTGACGTATCCGGCTATATTGAGTAAACCAAATATGATTTGGAGTGCCCCACCTAAAAGAAAACTAAGTAATATGATTCCCAAGGCCGTTTCAAGACTACCCGTTATTTGTATGGCTGCAGTCACCAGCGCTGCCGATACCACGGTCATGGGGCCAGTAGGACCACTTGCCTGAGTCGGAGTGCCCCCAAAAATAGCTGCAAAAATACCCACCATAATCGCTCCGTACAGCCCTGCGGTAGCACCTAATCCTGATTGTACTCCAAAGGCGAGTGCCAGGGGTAGTGCGACTACTCCGGCAACTATACCCCCGGTGAGGTCTCCCTTGATATTACTAAAGTCAATAATTTTTGAACTCATAAATTGTGGTCGTTTTTGGTATGTTTGTGCGCTTTACAAACGCTTCTTAACTTCTAAGGTATTAAATTAATAAATGCTATAATAGCTCAAGAGCTGTATAAGCAGAAACTTTATACCAAATAGCCACCTCTCAATCATGTGACAGTGGCCCTCTCTTGTTACAAAATGGCAATTAAGCCCCTCGTTTACAAATCGCTTCAGGATGTAGCACCGTAAAGGCTATCACTACTACCCTAGTAGCCTAGACAAATTTAAAATTATAAAGACCTATTGCAGCCTATTCACTTCGAGCTCATTGCTCCAAAAAACAGCGGTGCTTATTGTTTATATAGTGTTTTGGTTTTTACCCAAAAAATAGTGGAGTCATAAAACTGTAGTCTCGTTGTAACGATGCGATCAGTCTTATCACGCGGGTGTTTACTTATAAACCGAGCCTTACTTCCATCAAGGTCTAAGGTATAGGTGTCATTGAGGTCCTGGCTTTTGTCGGTTTTAAGGGTAATTTGTTTTCCATTGGCTATCCAAGTGCCTCTACCGTAAAGATCAACTATTTGTGGAATCCCGTTCTTATTGTCAGAATGTGAATGAAAGCTAAAACGACCATTTTCTTCCAAAACAAGGGTGTAACTATGCTTGTGTGTGGCTTGATCTCCTGCTTCCAGGGTGTAGCTTCCAGCGATAGGATAGCTTTGACTGGAAACTAGCCCAGCGGTGAAAAATAGTAAATAAGTTAAAGACTTAATGATCATAAACTTGGTATCTAGCGTTTTTGAGAAAATTCAAATGAGACAAATAAACTAAGCTTCTTACTCATAGACTCGAATAATTTGACCATGATCTAGCCCCTTGACGCTCCTTACATAGGCGTTTACCACTTTGTCCATGGAAATAGGGTTGTGTCCGGGAAAATAAGCTTTATATTTTTCATAGGCATCTGCAACCATTCCAGAAGACACTACATTAATTCGTAATTGCGAAGTCAACTCTAAAGCAGCAGCTCTAACAAAACTGTGTATGGCCCCGTTGACCATAGCGGCACTACTGGTCTTAGCAACCGGATCGTCTGCAAGTATTCCTGTAGTTAGGGTAATTGATCCATTGGGATGAAGATAATGACGTCCTATACGAACTAAGTTAACTTGCCCCATCATTTTACTTTCAATACCAATATAGTAATCTTCTTCTGCCAATTGATCAAAGTAATCCCATTTGGCTTCACCCGCCACACAAACAATGGCATCAACTTTACCTATCTTCTCAAACAATTGACCAATCGATTTGCTGTCTTTGATATCTACCAGAAATGGTGTGGTAGTTCTACCTGCAACAATCACCTCATCGTCCTGCTCAAAATGGTTTACCAGGCGTTGTCCAATAGTTCCGGTACCTCCTATTATTACAATTTTCATTTTGTTATTTTAGTTGTGCTTTCGCGAAAGCGGTCTCATACACCGTTAAGCACATTTAATAATCCTTGTGCTGTTAGCACTCCTTACGAACACCTTCCAATAGATCTTCATTCAAGTTGATACCGTCTTCTGTTTTATGCAAGACAGATATATCTCCAGTAGACTCTAAAACGACGGCCTCCACCTGTTTAAAATCAAGGACATTAGCTTCCCTTAATTTGGCAATTAATTGGGTTTTCTCGATACGTGCATACTTTAGATTTTGGTATAAAATCTCTTGCTTATCCATTAAGAGTAAAGGTTTGTTGGAAATGGCGTTGTTGAGCAACGAGGACTTTCGCTGCAAATATGAAAATACAAAGGTGAGTCCCAACAAACTCCCAATAGCTACAGCTCCATGTGTAATCGTAGTGCTGGAGGTTAAAGTTGATGATATGATACTACCTATGGCTACCGTAAAGGCAAAATCATAAGCAGTAAACTTGGCAAACGAGCGCAAACCTATAAGTCGGGTCAACACTATAATCACAACAAAAATGAGTAGACTCCCTAGTACAGTTTCCCATAAGGGGTCTTTTATATCATATATCCATTCCATATTCTTAATTTTTTAAAAATTTGTAAAGAGACAATTGGTTATCCAATTGCAACCTAGCCTAGATAGTTCAAGACCTTAAAAGCTATTTACCGATAATTGGCACTCTTCAGATTGAGCTCTCAAACTAAGATAGTCTTAAAATCTTTCAGGGTGTTTAATTATCTCGTTGGCCCTTTCCTTTAAGGCATTGAGTTTGTCTTTGTCCATTTTGTGCAATAGACTCATCATCATATTCATGCGTTGATTATCTTCAAAAAAGGATTGTTTTTCGTCGAGAAAATTCCAATAAAGGGCATTAAAAGGACAGGCATCTTCTTCGGTTTTTTTGGATACCTTATAATGACATCCTTTACAATAATTACTCATTTTATTGATATAACTACCGCTAGATACATAAGGTTTTGTGGCTACTATTCCCCCGTCTGCAAATTGACTCATCCCTCTGGTATTAGTAATTTCTACCCATTCAATAGCATCGATATACACCCCTAGATACCACTCACAAACCTGATCGGGATGCGTCATGGTTAAAAGCGCATAATTGCCTGTAATCATCAATCGCTGAATATGATGAGCGTAGGCGCTGTCCAGACTTTGCTTAATGGCATGATGCATACAATTCATTTTGGTCTTGGCCGTCCAATAAAAATCTGGCAAGTCGTTTTGATTGTCAAGTCTATTAGAACGTCTATAGCCTGGCATTTCCATCCAATATATGCCGCGCATATACTCTCTCCATCCAATGATTTGGCGCACAAATCCCTCTACCTGTGAGATGTCTATCTCATCCTCATGCTCTCGCCAATATTCGATTACGGTATCTACTACCTCCTTGGGATGAAGCATTTTACTATGTAATGCAAAAGACAATCTGCTGTGAAATAAATAGTGCTGCTCTGTATGCATGACGTCCTGAAAATCGCCAAAATGCACTAAGAGATGTTCACAAAAATAATTGAGCACCGAAAGACTATCTTGTCTAGAGGTGGGCCAGCTAAAATTTTCTGACTCAATAGTTCCCATAGTGGTGACACCATGATCCTTAATCAAATCTACAATCTCAGTGACGTCTTTTCTAAAACCACGCTCGTGCGGTATTGTGGTATCTTCTTTCCATTTTTTCCGATTGCTTTTATCAAAGTTCCACTGGCCGCCTTCGGGATTGTTATCATTAATCATCAAGATATCGTATTTCTTTCGCATGTGCCGATAGAAATACTCCATGGTATACTGCTTTTTGCCCTCGTAAAATGAAGCCAAATCCGTTCTTGATGTTAAGAAATGTTCAGTATCGTATGCCTTGGTACTTATGTTTACATCGGCACAAAAACTATTGAGTTGCTCATCCAATCTATACTCATCAGGACGCTGATATTCAAAGTGATCAACCTGATGTTTTTCAATGAGCTGTTTTAGATTTTTGATAAGATCCTGCTGGTTGTTTTTATCGTCAAGCGTATAATAAACTACCTGATGACCGCGCTCTTCTAGCCACCGCTTAAAATTGCGCATACTTTGAAAAAAAGCGACTATCTTTTGAATGTGATGTTTGGTATAATCGGTTTCTTGGCGCATTTCTGCCATAAAATAAACCACCTCTTTGTCAGAGGCAGTGTACCACGAATGTTTATAATTTAATTGATCTCCTAGTATGAGTCTTAAGGTCATAATACTTGAATTAGCGAAGTCGAGTTAATAAGGGCATGTTGCTAAGTTACCAACCTTATCACAGGCTGATTTTGCCCTATAAAGATAAGCATCATCGCAAGCCTACCTTCTTATAGCAACCCTATTTTGTCAAAAAATCAATTATTTCAGGGCGTCATGCCCCCAATTTTTTAATGCAAAATACCAATCACTTTCTTCTAAATTATCTTTGGGTTTTTGACTTGGGTGTATTTTTTGATGATAGACACCTATGGTTTGATGTATTCGGTCCCAATTTGCTTTTGTCAATTCGGATTTTGGCTTTTCTAAGATTTTTACCAATGACCTACCCGCCCTGTGACCAACAGTCTCTCCATTATCCATTTTCTTGCCCGCATTTTTAGAGGCATCCGTATCAAGCCAGGATCGAAGCGCTGAAACAGACATATTTTGCTTTTCTTCAAATTCTTTCCAAAGGTCTTCTTTGTTATAATCACTCATAGCTATATTAACAATTCATTTCTTTACAAGGATCATGTCCCCAGTTTTTAAGACTATAGCGCCAGTCAGAATTTTTTATATCTGAATCTGGTTTTTGAGCCTTGTGTCTTTTGATATACCCAATGACCTTACGCATATGATCCAATTGATCCTCATTAAGTTGGTCCTTTTTGGTCCTTTTGATCGAAATAATTTGCTTCCCGCTTTTATGACCTACAGCCTCTCCATCACCGCTATCCTGACCTACCGATTTTGAGTCTTCGGTCTCCAACCAATCTTCCAGCTCGCTGGGGGTCATATTGACCAGATCATAAAATTCTGAATAAGTAGTATCCTTTGATTTTGACATTTTATTTTTAAAAGTACGGCATATAAATACTATCCCTTAACACAAACGCTTTGGGGATTAGTCCAGATAGGTTGATTGTAAGCTGTCAAGCTCGGATTATTGCAGCACTTTTCATATGAAGGTAATCCTGGCCTATAGCTATTTTACAAAAAAGAAGTCTTGGGTACTATTGACTTCTAAACACATAAGGCTTATTAGACAAAATGACTAGCGGCCCAGTTTATGGCCAACATCGTGATTTTTACAAATTATTTTACCATTTGAGTATCCTTTTGAAGCAATGCTAAGCGGAAGCAGCGCTTTTTGATTTAAAAAACACATAAGCAAAAAAGAGACCAAATAACAAATCATTAATTCCGTAAATGGCATAAAAAATACCCGCAAGAATATCATCTTGATATACTTGAGCCACACTATTTGACGACTGCCAGGAGATCCAATGATACCCATAAATAAATTTTTCGATAGCAAAAACAGCTACTAACCAGCTTACAGATGCAAATGTTCTTGATACAGCTATATACGCTAGCCCCCAAACGACGATCATTAATAAACCAAAATTGGACATAACCTCAGGGTCATATTTAGCAATAACGGGATTATTAAAAAACTTGGAAAAAAGCACTACAGACATATTCATTAGTCCAGCAAGCAAAAATCCGTTCTTTATGTAGTTAGTTTTCATTTGATTTTTATTCTAGCCGTGATTAATGATCATTTTCTTTCCTAAAAGATATGCTATCTTTTTGGATTGAGACACTGCATTAGAAATTATTATAATTAGGTATTGACCATTGCCGAATCTACCAATAGTCCTATATCCGATATACCATACCTTCTAATATCATATGTGGCAAGTGTTTATTGCAAAGCAGCGACTTTTACATCTTAAACTAAAGCCTACACTTTTAAAAAATCGACAATTCGGTGCGTGTTGTAAATTCTTCCAAAAATTTCATGCCTTTAAACGAATTGCCTTTATTATTCAAAATAGGACTCCATACGGCTATAGCATACTGATCGGGATGCACCGCAACAATGCCACCTCCAACACCGCTCTTACCAGGTAGACCAACCTTAAAAGCAAACTCTCCAGATTCGTCATAAAAACCACAGGTTTGCATCAGGGCGTTGATCCTTTTTGATTGTGCTTCGCTTAAGATAGAGCGATTATTTTTAAGTACTATGCCGTTATTGGCGAGAAACAAAAAGGTCTCAGAAAGTTCTTTACAAGTCATTTCTAAGGAGCATAAGGCATAGTAGAAATCAAGTACGGCTTCCGGCTCATTTTTGATCTGCCCAAAGGATTTGATAAAATTACAAAGCGCTACATTTCTGTAGCCTACTGCCTTTTCTGATAGGGCAATTTTTTCTGAATAATCGATCGTCTCATTATCTGACATGCTTCTAACAAAACGAATAAAATCATCTTTGGGATGCTCAAGATGACTCAAAAGAATATCGGCCACCACCAGAGCACCTGCATTTAAAAAAGGATTTCTCGGTATACCTTTATCTGCTTCGAGTTGTACGAGCGAATTAAATGGCGTTCCTGAGGGCTCTACCCCAACACGTTTCCACATATCATCTCCAATAATGCGATAGGCAAAAGTCAAAGAGAGCACCTTAGCAATACTCTGTATAGAAAATGCCGTATTACAATCACCCATCCCAAATTGCCGCTGGTCAATAGTAGATATATGTACTCCAAAATGTTCTGGATCAACCTTGACCAATTCTGGAATGTAAGCTGCCAATTCACCGTGCGGCTGTATAGGTTCGATTTTGGTAAACACCTGTTTTAATACGCCTTCTAATTCCATCTGTTTTTTTAAATTACGTGATCCCTATAAATACGTTGATGGCAAGACAGTGCTTACCTTAACAAATCTTCGGCATTCCCAATTAATAGCCTAATAATTTAGAATAGTTCCTTATTTGCCATACCTATTAAGTCCCATAATTAAAGCTTAAAATATTTATCAAGATTTTAAAGTAAGACGTACGCTTTCGCGAAAGCGTATATCCTAGACTTGTACTACAAAAATAAGTCCTTAAGATATAGGACTGCATTACCAGATAAGTTTTAAAAGCTTCTGGCAAAGAGGTTATCTACCTTAAAGAATGAGACACCGCTATTTTTGCCGCTCATATACCACCGCACCCTCCTTTATGGTTGAGAGCACAGTAATATCTTTAATGGCATCGGTAGGTACTTTTAAAGGATTGTCAGATAAAATTACCATATCTGCTAATTTTCCCTCCTCTAATGTTCCTTTGACCTCTTCTTCATAATGCTGATAGGCAGACCAAGAGGTAATGGCCTGCAAGGCCTGGTACGGAGTGAGTCTTTCGTCTGGACCTATGACCTTTCCAGATCGAGAAGTTCGAGCTACAGCTGTCCATACCACTCGCATCAAATTTGGTAAGGCTACAGGAGCGTCGGTATGAATAGTGACATCTAGACCCTTATCCAAAGCGGTTTTTACAGGGCTGATGTGTTGCACCAAAGAATCTCCAATTAGTTGGGTATGCCAATCACCCCAGTAATACGTATGCAAAGGAAATAAGGATGCAATAAGATTCATTTCTGCGGCCTCATCTAGCTGATCTTCACGAATGTATTGCCCGTGAATAAGCACATCTCTACGTCCCTCATTTCCGTATTTTTGTTGCAGCGGCTTTAGGGTACGAATAAACTGATCTATAGCTGCATCCCCATTGGTGTGAGAAAGTGTTTGCCATTTATTTTTAAAGGCTTTTTCGTAAATGTTGGTCAGTACACTATCATTGGGAATCGCCGGATAACCCCTATAATCATGAGGCATACCCTCGGGCGGTATTAGATAGGGTGATGTACGCCAGGCCGTTCTACCTTGAGGAGATCCATCCAGGGTTACTTTCATACCGCCTATTCTATAGCCTTTGGTGTACTTTTTATCATTCCACTTACTATCCATATAATTATCGACAAAGGCGTAATCGATATAGCTCACCACATCCAATTTTAGTAACTCTTTTTCGGCCAATTGAGCGAGCATTTCATGATTTTGCATGGCTCTTCCCTCTTGAGCTGTAGTATACCCATAGGACAAAGCCATTTCTTGACCAGCTTCAAAAAACTTGATGACGGCTTCCTGTGATTTTGGAGCCATAGCCTGTAACATATAAGGAATAGCTGCCAACTCTTCTAATACGCCATTGGGTACAGACGAGTTTTTTTCGCGTCTTATTATACCGCCTTCTGGATCTACAGATGAAGCATCTATGCCAAGTTTTTCCAAACCTTTGGAGTTAACAACCGCAAAGTGACCTGAAATATGCGTGATCATAATAGGTTGTTCGGTACTTACCTGATCGAGATCCTTCTTGGTAGGAAATCGTTTTTCTTTGAGTACAGAATCATCAAATCCAGTTCCAAAAATCCAACCAGTAAGTGCAAGGTTTTCTGGGGTATTCCACTCTTTAAGTACCTCAATCAGGGTTTTAATATCATTCACATTGGCATCTGGAGATGCCAAGAGCTGTGCGCCTATTGCTTGAGCCCCAAAATTTGCAAAATGCGCATGACCATCTATAAAGCCAGGTAGGAGGGTCTTACCCTTTAAATCAACTACAGTAGTGTGCACTCCACTGAGCTCAAGAATAGATTGTTTATTACCTGTCTTAAAAATTTTACCATCCTTTATTCCAATGGCTTCCACATATTGAGGACTGTTTCCAGCCATTGTTACTATATCTCCACCGTGATAAATCACATCAAGAGCCGCATCTAGTTGCTGCGATTCTTTACTTTCCTTGCAACTCCATAGCGCAAAAAATAGTAACAAAAAGTAAGTTTGCTTCATAGTTTTTTTTTGACGCCCTAAAATACAAAATTTGACAAACGTTAGAACTCATTTACAACTATTTAGACAAATTTGATCAGTATCATTGTGGTACCGTGTATTTCATACCACTTTGTTACAAAATGGCTACTACGCAAATACGGAAATTGTAATGATGAGCAGTACAAGGTGAAGCGTCCAAAGATTTGAAATGACATACAGTCTACATAGGTATTTACTCAAAAAAAGATCTAAAGCTATGTTAGGTTTTATACTGCGCTGTTTGGGCTTATATTACTTATGCAACTGTCGCAAAAATCGCTGCTCTTTGATTGTACTTTTCACTATGATACTGCTTATTACGACAAAAGAAATAACTCCAGAAATGAGTATATAGTTATAGAATCCCTCCGAAAGGTATTGTTTTAAATATGGCAATAGTAAATAAAACCCATAAATATAAACCAGCATGCAAATGGGTGTAGCTATATAGTGTACTAGAGTACGAATCTTAAAATAGGATTTTAGATAAGCATAATAGGCCCGCTGTGTCAGAGAGACCATCTTTTTTTCTTTGCGATGCAATGACAAAAGCTCTATGATTATTCTAAGACTCAAACTTGAAATCATAAGTGTCAAACCTAGATTAAAAGAATTCCAATCTGAGAATGCAAAATAAAAGGCATAGATCAGTACACTCACTGTGGTGATTGCCATTATAACTATGCTCATATATTGTCTTTTGCGTTGGTTTTTTGCTTTAGAAATGATTTGACTAGGACCCAAATCTTCGTTCACCATTTCATGTTCTCTCCACAATTTATTTAACTTATCGTTTTCCATTTTTAATACATTTTAAAAGTGATTTTCTAATTCGGCTCAAGCGCGTACGAACCGCTCCGTGGGCCAGTCCTACTGTATCGGCAATGGTTGCTTGGGGTATGTCTTCCAATTCTAATAAAATCAGAGCTTTATTTTGCTCATTCAAAGAATCAATACAGCGATACAACTTTTTAATAGTTTTTGTGTCATCTTTTGATGGGGATTCAAATTCGTCATCGGGCACCCAGCTGGTATCCTGAGCACTTTCTTTTCGGGATCTACGTAAGTCTCCAAGACATACATTAGTGGCAATTCTGTAAATCCAAGTATCAATGGTAGACTGCCCCTTAAAGGAGTTTCTGTGTTGCCAAACTTTTATAAAGGTTTGTTGATGCCAATCTTTTGCAACATCACTATTGCCTGCGGCATACCCCAAACACAATCGATATACCTTGTGTGTATATAAATTATAAATACGGGTAAATTCTTGTTCTGTCATCACTATTGAGATGATAATATGCTTTGTAAGCGTTTTACAAACCATTGAGGTCTGTCTAGCATTATAAAATGAGCACTTTGGTCTACCACCTCAAAATCATAGTTTTCTAAATTGGCGTATTGATCGGTATAGGTTTGCCTCACCATGGCTTCACCATAGGGCTGAGTAGCTGCAAGTATAGTCACTGGAATCGAAATACGCTTTAGTTCATCTCTAAGATCTAATTTGAGATAATCGGTATAACCATACACATAGGTTTTGCGATCAGATTGAAGGATCCAATTTTTTATTTTTTCCTGTGCTTTGGGCTCAAGACTCATCCCTTTAGACATTGCGCTAGCCATTTGCTGAAAGGCAGTTGCATCCATAGCGAGTTGCTGGTCATTGTACGGGCTTTTATAGGCTAAATTTTCAGGGTTAAAATCAGGGATCATTAGGGCTCCTGCAGCTGGAAGCGCATCAACAAGAATAATCTGCTCTAGTTCTAACTGCTGTTGTGCGGCAAGCCACGTGGCGATGGTCCCTCCCAGACTATGCCCAATGACCGTTGTATTTTTTAGGTTATGCTGTAGGATGTATTCCTTTAAAGCTGTATTGATCTGAGGCAGCCACGGAAAATCAATCGGGGCTTTTCCTCCAAAACCAGCTAGGGTTACCACGTGACATTCATAATTTTTTTCTAATTCTTTGACCACTGGATCCCAAATGGACCCCGGTACTGTAAATCCTGGAATCAATATAATGGGTTGCCCTGCACCTGTAACCTGTACATGAATGGGTTTGCTTTCGCTTTGAGCAAAATGTGGTACCGAAATAAAAAGAAAGTAAAGTAATAGTATCGTATTTCTCATTGTATAAGTGTTTTGTTGCCCTTTAGATGCAATATGTCAAATATGTTACATCCTCTAATTAGAATCATCTCAAATCACGGAATATGTTAGGCAAGAAAGGACAGTAAAAGATCGTTTATATACGCTTTCGCGAAAGCGGTATTGATCGTATTTAAATCAAGAAGTTCGGTCTAAAGTCTGATGGAAAGGTATTGGTAATTGTTCTGAGACCGTTATTACTCTAAGTGAAAATTGCGCTATTTTATAATTAGTGTGCCAGTGATTAACGATATTAGGCCGCAGCTATCTTACCCTCTTTACGCAATACGATAAGCCCCAGAATTGGGCCTATAGCTAAGACGGTATATATAAAAATAGGAGGTGCCAAGGGCTGCAATACAGTTAGAAGCTGAATACTTACAATTGTGACAGCAAAACCAATACTGTTTACGATAGTTAGGGCGGTTCCTTTTAAGGCTATGGGCGCATTGTGGGCAACCATAGTCGAGAAGAGTGGAGAATCTGCAATGACTACCATTCCCCAAAAGAAAAGAAAACCCACAAATACAGTCTCTGACGGTATTATAAAAAAAAGAGGAGAAACAAGGCAACACAAGGCCGAGAGTAAAAGCGCTGTAGTAGCCACTTTTTTGGTTCCTAAGGAGTATGAGAGATAGCCCCCTAACACACAACCCAGACCACCTAAGGCTATAATCAAGAAAGACAATAGAGGGATATTAAAGTTAACATTTGGGTGATGGGCGCTATATGTTTGCAACATAACAGGAACAAAGGCCCAAAATGCGTATAACTCCCACATATGCCCAAAATATCCGAAGGCCGCCTTGCGAAATTGTAAACCTTTGAATACGCTTAAGAAGGCTGAAAAATCGATGCGCTTTCCAGATCTCCTAAAAGAACCATTACCAATAAAGATGAGCATGAGCAGCCCTCCTATGACAGCAAGAAAGGCTGTGAATACCATTACCCATTTCCATGAAAATGAAGCTGTAATCTCCTTGGCCAAATGCGGAAATGCTGTCCCTACAACCAAGGCTCCTACCAAGAAACCCAGTGATTTTCCCAATCCTTCTTTATAATAGTCTGCGGCAATCTTCATGCCTACGGGATAAATACCAGCCAAGAAAAAGCCAGTTAGAAATCGAAAAATAAGTATATAACTCATTTGATTACCCTCCCAAATGATCCCAAGATTAAAAAGCGCTCCAAGCAAGGCGCAGCCAAAAAACACCTTTGATGGCGCAAAGCGATCGGCAACAGTTAAGACAGCAAAAATTAAGGTGCCAAAAATAAAGCCGAATTGCACCGCCGATGTGAGATGCCCCAGGGCGCTTAGGGGAAGGTCAAAACTTGCTATAAGATCACTCATCACCCCATTGCCCGCAAACCATAAAGAGGTACAGCAAAACTGTGAAAAGACAATTATTGGAAGTATATGTTGTGGTGGTTTCAAAAGTGCATCAAAATAAGGTATTTCTTATGATTCACCAAAGGAGCTATAAACCATCTCAGGCTATTTATAAATTGTAATCTTCTGTCAATTATCTCTTTTTCAGCACTTTGATTATCACTTTTAATATACGCCAAAGACTAGCTAATGAATTTAAGATCACAATGCAATGGATGTTGTAGCCTTTAATATGCCAAGTCTTACTATTCCTTCTTTTACAATTTGCGTAGACAAACTACTGTTTCCTTAGTCCATCTATTCCAATCTGAATCTTTGCCTACTCAACCCAAAGTATTGGATTTGATCTAGTCTACGTGATATCTATACTGATATTGGAAAAGAGAGTGTTTCTAAGTGAGAATGAACTAACGATCACATACCTTTTCGACCTCTAGTTATTTTTTCAAATTTAACCACTCAATGGCTCGTTTTACTCCGTAGTCATTTTTAAAATCTGCCTTGGGATCAAACTGAAACTCTTCATCAACATCTACATAGTTGTCATATACTCTATTATTTCGGTCTTTGTAATAGCTTACAGATATTGACATTGCCGTTAAACTATCAATTTGTTGCCAGTTTGTTGCAGTGATCATTCCCATAGTTTTATTTCCAAAAAATCTTGTTTTAGGACGACCCTTTAAAATGACGGCTAGTGCTTCTCCAGAACTTGCAGTATATACACTGGTCAAAACAGCTATCTTTTGAATTTCTGCAATAGGACATTTGTTTTCAAGTGCCACCGTTTGTTGATCATAATAGAAATCTCCGTCTTTAATTTGCCAAATGCTACTTTCTAAATCTGTAACGCCTTTTGTTCCACCTACAATACCATCCCCCATTATATTAGTGATACCCTCTACCATAGGGAACATGTTTCCGCCTCCATTATATCTTAGATCAATAATCCACTTTTTTGCACCTCTTAGAATTAACTCACAAATCGAATTCTGGATTTGAGACGACATTTTCTCGTTATCTCCCATAGGAAGTCCGACGATTCTCACATAACCAATATCATCGTTCATTATTGATGTCTTAAATGGATATACTTGACCAGACTGGATTTCATTGTAAATGTCGGTATCTATATTTTTCCTGTGGTGTCTTTTCTCTCCAGAATAATATGATAAATATTGATTGTTATAAAATATACGACCATGAGTATCATTCAATTTTCTTAACATCAAATCGAGGGCAGGTTTTAGTTGGGGTATAGAATCAGCATTTTGTGCTAGCGTATTCATTTCCCTTTTGAGTGCAGACCAATCTACATTATCTCGATAGAGAGAACTATTTTCTGCCTGTTCAATTATTCGATCAAGAACATGAATGGTGTTTGATTTTTGAGCTATAGACGCGAATGTGTTTGATACCAAAAGTACTATTGCAATATAATTTGAGAGTTTCTTCATTCTTATAAGTGGTTTTTATGTCTTGAAGTAGTCGTCAGAGTAGGCTTAGATACTCAAATATTAAAACAAAAATTGATTGTGTAAGAATACCTATAAAAAACAATTAATCGTTAATTCTAGCCCTTATCAATAATACTTATTTTATCAAATCGTACTTGCGTAAAAATTCTACAATTTCTATTCTCACTTCAGGTGAAATTCTATAAAAGTGCCAATAGGTGTGATTATTGTTCAAATTAATCCACTTTGCTTCCATTTCCATTCCGTGTTCTGCATTATAGGCCACCACAGTATTTAGATTGTTTTTTCGCGACAAAAAATAGTCTTCTAGTACATTGATATTTTCATCAAAGGGTACAATCCAATCTCTCTCACCATAAATAGCTAAAAATGGTTTCTCAAAATTTGATAAACTCTTCTCGGGGTCATAATTGTGTCTTCTGACCCAAAGATTATTTATTTCGGATGCCTTCTCTGGTATATCGGTATCATCTAATAATTGTTTCCATTGTTCCTGCTCAGCCATTAAAAGTAGCTTGTTCATTTTATCAAAATCCCTCTGGTTTGCTTTTGCCTCGAACATAAGATTTGTGTAAGCTCTTAAATTTTGCCTTGCATCTTCTTCAAGATTATAAAACCTTGCACCATACTCCATAGATTGAAGCTGCTGATCTTTAACTGATGTCGCTGGACCTACAACGCTAATCATAAAGTCAAAATCAATATTTTCTTCGGCTTTGGCCATTGTCCAACCTCCAGCACTAATGCCTAAAACACCGATGTTTTGATAATTATTTGAATGAGATTCCAGGTATTTTTTTACTTCTTGTAAGTCTAATGCCAAATCTTGAATAGTAGCAGTTGTGCAATCTCCCGTTGATTTACCAGTTCCTCTTTTTTGATATGCCAAAACTGAAATCCCGTACTTTCTTAAGAATTTTGCATATAGGTTGTACTTTGTTGCATCGGCATTACAGCCTCGGCCACCTACAATGATCACAGCTGTTGTGTGTTCTCTTTGATTAGGAATATGCAAATGACCATAAATTTGATTATTATCTGAATTTATAGCAACCTCCTCTAGGGTATACGCAGGAGAGGGTCTTTGGGCAACTTTTTTTAGGTGAAGATAGATTGATGGATTAAAATCCTGAATCTGCCCTGTCAATTCGAGATTATTTTTATCTAAAGTCAATTTGGCTTTTCCATATCCAGTGCCAAACTTTATAAAGCCAGTAGGGTCAATTTCGACTGGAACTTCAAATTCTCCAAATGTAGGATGCCATTCATCCATGATTTGAAGCCCATAAAGCTGTCCATCTTTTTCTGTAAACTGGATATCGATTTTTTGATAAGAATTGTTTCTTATAAATGCACCTTCCCAATAACCTAATAGTAAGCTATCTGAATACTTTGCGTCTTGCGCGAAAGAAATGATAGAGTTAAGAATGAAAAATAGAACGAAGTTGTTTATTTTTTTCATGTTTTTAAATTTCCTCATTTGATTGGTATTCTATAAGTACTATTCATACCGATATAGAAAGTAAAGCCGTAGCAATATCTACCCTATTTTATATATTATTTTTGGAAGATTAACTATCTGAGCAGACTACCCTGCTTATTAAATTGAGCTACTCTTTTCTTATAGCGTTGTAATCATAAAACCTTAGCCTTGCAATTAAAAGCTCCATTAGTCCATCTTCATGTCACAGATACACTTTTTTTCTCCGTTTTGATTATCGATATAAAAACAATCAATTAGCAACACACTTTGAGCCTCTGATTCTTATTTTCTCAATAATCTGTCATCCTATTAATTAGAAATTAGTTGATGCGTAAGAACACACTTTAAAGTTTTATTGGTACTTAAGATAACTAATTTTTTAAAGCGATGAGACAGACTCAGAACTATAAAAACTTTATTACTCTGGCATAAATACAGCCAAAAGCCATTATCGCTACTACTATTCTACCTAGTGCTTTTTTAAAAAATAAATTATGGTATTATATGCTACTTATCACACAGAACACTTGTTATCAAGTGATTACACAATGAAAAAATGTCAGTATATCAATTAAATCTTTGGCAAAATTTCAGAAAATTTACCTGGTTATGTCAACCAAACCAATACAATCTCTTTTGGTATTTATTTTGTGTTATTAAAGTCGAAATCGATTAAGATTTCAAGTTTGAACTAATGTTTAATTTAAATTTTTAATTATGAGCAATTTAGTAAGTGTTCCTAAAAATGGAAGTTTATTGAACAGCAATTCAAATCAAAACTTCCCAAATTTATCAAGTTGGTTGGATGATTTCTTTAATAGAGATTTGCCAGGAGTATTCACCTCAAATTATAATGCTGGCATTAGTTTACCAAAAGTAAATATTAGAGAAACTGCTGACGCTTTTATGGTTGAAATGGCCGTTCCAGGTCTAAAGAAATCAGATTTTCAAATTGATCTTGACAATCAAATACTAGCAATTTCTACGCATACTAAGCAAGAGAGCGAACATCAGGAAGATCATTATACTCGTAGAGAGTTTGGCTATTCTTCTTTTAGAAGAACCTTCCAATTACCAGAAAGTGTAAACGATGAAAAGATTAATGCCAAATATGAAGATGGTATTTTAAATATTCTTTTACCAAAAAAAGAGGAAGCTAGACAAAAACCATCTAGAAGTATTAAAATTTCATAATTCACCCACCCATTTTCTGTATCAGAAAAAGGTGATGCTAATTTTTAGTATCACCTTAATAGTAGGTAGAACTTTAAAAAGGAAGCAATGAAAAAGTATATATTAATATCAATTGTTGGGCTGCTAAGCATAGGTTGTAAAGGACAGGAAACTGATGATAAGAAAGCTGAAAAAATAGAAAACCAAACTACCCTAAATGAAAAACCTAAAGGCTCTTGGAAAGTGGATAAACAATTTGATGAATATGGCAACCTCATTAGATACGACAGTATCTATTCTTGGTCTTCTAATAATAACAATAATGATCTCTCATTAACCGATAAGGACAGTTTGTTGCAATCTTTCAAATCAAAATTCTTCACAAACTTTTCCGTGTTTGAAAATGAAGGATTTGAAAATATCTTTTCTCAAGATTCACTATTTAGCGAACATTTCTTTAATGATGATTTTTTTGAAGGTAGTTTTGGTAAAGACTTTATGGAAATTGACAAGTTACGTCAACAAATGATGACGAGACAGAAGAAATTCTTAGAAAAATATCAGTCAGAATTTATCAAACCTGAAGACGAAAATTAAATAATTTTCGTCTTTTTTTTATTCCTTATTAAGGGATGGACGACCCTGCAACCAGCATCTTGGTTTAGGAATTGATTATTTTTTGGTTTGTTCTAAAATCCATTCCATAAGTTCAAATTTATTTAATGCATCCCAGGTTGACTGAGTATTCTTTATTGTCGATGGATTGTCCTTGGGTTGTATTACAATTAATTCGATATTGTCATTTCCTGCTAGCTTTAATTCTG
>CAZJWI010000149.1:0-28338 GCA_964549485.1 uncultured Flavobacteriaceae bacterium | reverse complement strand
GAGGCGCTATAACCACCGATGATCAAGAACTGGCGCAATGCTTGCGTGCCTTGAGAAATTACGGTTTTGAAAAGCGCTATGTAAGCAGGTATTTGGGTCTAAATTCGAGAT
Source organism: uncultured Flavobacteriaceae bacterium (assembly GCA_964549485.1). Classification (GTDB taxonomy): domain Bacteria; phylum Bacteroidota; class Bacteroidia; order Flavobacteriales; family Flavobacteriaceae; genus Dokdonia. Next base: position 28,227 of record CAZJWI010000149.1, on the reverse strand, counting down.
TAGACGAAATCCAAGCGGCATTTCTCAATATCAAATTGAAATCTTTAGACGCCGATAATGAACAGCGGCGTGCCATCGCCAGACGTTATCTTGAAGAGATTAAAAATCCAGCAATAACCTTGCCTTTTTGGGATGGGTCACCCAATCATGTATTTCATCTTTTTGTCATACAGACCAAAAAGCGAGATGCACTGGCGGCATATTTAAAGGATGCAGGTATTGGAACCATTATTCACTATCCTGTTGCGCCACATCAGCAGGAGGCGCTTTCTGATTTTGCGCATTTAGAATTTCCCGTGACAGAGCAACTTCATAGCCAGGTGCTTAGTTTGCCAATAAGCCCTATGTTGACTGTAGATCAGGTGAGTTATATTATCGAGCAAGTAAATGCATTTTGATTGGAAGAAGATAAAAAATCATATCAAAACGTATTCAAAGCTACATCCCTTTTTGGAGGTGTCCAGGTCGTACAAATAATTATAGCAATTGCCAGAGGTAAGATTTTAGCTTTCCTGTTAGGGCCTGAAGGAGTAGGGATCGCTAATTTATTGATCAGACCCTTACAATTAGTTACAGCCATAACGAGTTTGGGACTAGAGCAAAGTGCGGTAAAAGAAATATCGGCTGCCAAATCAAAAAACAGTACTCAAACTAGGCGCACCATTGCTGTCTTAAAGCGATTGGTATGGTTAACCCTCACTGTAGGCGCCGTGCTAATGGCATTTGCGGCGCCTGTGCTTAGTCGTATTACTTTTGATACTGATGCTTATACCTATAGTTTTGTTTGGTTAGGTCTTGCCTTGGCTTTTAATCAATTAGCCGCGAGTAACATGGCCGTACTACAAGGCTTGCGCAAATTGGGCTATCTTGCCAAATCCAACGTATACGGCGCACTTTCAGGTTTAATAGTTACTATCCCACTTTACTACTATTTGGGTCAGGACGGTATACTTCCTGCAATTATCTTAACCTCCGGCTTTCTATTTTTCTACACCTATTATTTTGCTCATAAGGCCGTGTCTACCACCACTAAGGTCTCCACTAAAACAGCTTGGAAAGAGGGTAGGCAGATGATGCAATTAGGACTATCTATGAGTGTGAGTGGGATTATCGGTTTACTCGTAGCTTATGTCATATTGGTATTTGTGCGGTCGCAGGGAGGTGAGCTTGAGGCTGGCTATTACGGTGCAGCCATCGTCATCCTCAACACTTATGTTGCGCTTATTTTTAACGCTATGGCTACAGACTACTTTCCGCGTTTGTCTGCCATATGTCATGATAGGCACAAGACCTCACAAACGGTATTTGAACAGGCCTTTATCGGCGTATTGCTAATCACACCCATCATTGTGTTTTTTGTTGCTTTTGCACCGCTTATTATTACGGTCCTTTACAGTGGGGAGTTTGACAATAGTGTGGCATTAGTGCGATGGGGTATACTAGGAATGGTTTTTAAAGCCGCTTCTTGGTCTATGGGGTATTTGTTGTTGGCCAAGGGCGATTCATCATTATTTGTGAAAACCGCCATAGGCTTTAATAGTCTACTCTTGCTATTAAATGTCATTGGCTACTACTTTTACGGCTTAGAAGGTATTGGTATGGCTCTGCTAGTATATTATGCGTTACACTTTAGTGTTGTACGTATTCTGGTAAAACTGCGGTATCAGTTTAAGATGCCAGAAGAGTTTGCTCCTATCTTTTTAATATGTTTACTGCTTTGTGGGGGTAGTTTTGGGCTTACCTTTATATCTAATGAACTGTTGAGGTATCCACTTCTAATCTTACTAATTATACTTTCTAGCTTGTATTCATTTCGTAAATTGGACCAAAAGATCGGTTTTAAAACGCTAATTCAATCTATACTCAAAAAGAAAAAACAATGAGTGCGCTGCTTCATAATATTCGTAAAATACGCAAGCGATGGCAGGCATTCTGGGCAGTAAACTGGATTAAGACGTACTATTTTAACTACAAGATGTTTCCCAGGGCTATCGCCAAAAAATTACCTGTTTTTATTTATGGAGATTATAAGCTTTCTAATTTAGGAGGTCAACTTATCATAGATGCACCCATACAGCGGGCTATGGTAGGATTTGGCCATCCATTTGAGGCTCAAACGCGTTCTAGAGGTGCTGGTGAAGTGGTTATTGCGGGTACTTTTATTGTCAAAGGGCAAGTACATTTTGGTAAAGACGTCTATTTCCATGTGGCCCATGGCGCTAGATGCGAAATGGGACATTTCTCCTGTTTGGGTTCTCAGTGCATCCTTATTTGCAAAGAGGAAATTGTCATAGGCGACTATGTGCGTATCGCATATCAAACCCAATTGCTAGATTCTATTTTCCATCAATTGATCGATTTAAAGACTGGAGCCAAAAAGCCAATAACAGCTCCTATTTTGTTGGGTGCATATAATTGGATTGGCAATAGATCTACCATTATGAAAGGCACCAAAACAAATGCCTATACCATAGTAGGGTCTAATAGTCTTTGTAATAGGGATTATACCCATTTAGAACAACATATCCTTATCGGTGGGCAACCCGCCCGTTTGCTTCAGACTCATATCACTCGCGATTGGGAAGGAGAACAACATATATTAGAAGGGCTTATACGCTAAGGCCTTCCCCAGATTTATGTCCCTATTTGATGTATTACCGCCTCCTGATTTTTTGGGTTGTGTTGTGGGTGCCCTTTGATGGCTTAAAATGACAGAGTAAATGCCACTTTGTCACTTTGCCAAGATTGGTACTTTTTTCGCTTATTCAAAGGCCGAACAGCATTAACAAAAACACAAAAACATGTCAACAGGAAAAATTAATGTATCGGTAGAGAATATCTTTCCGTTAATTAAGAAATTCTTATATAGTGATCACGAAATCTTTCTTCGTGAATTAATATCAAATGCAACTGATGCTACTTTAAAGTTAAAACATTTAAGCAGTATAGGTGAGGCCAATGTTACCTATGGCAACCCTATTATCGAGGTGAAAGTCGATAAAGAAGCCAAGGAGTTACGCATCATAGATCAAGGTTTGGGGATGACCGCCGAGGAGGTCGAAAAGTACATCAACCAAGTTGCCTTTTCTGGAGCCGAAGAGTTTTTAAATAAATATGAAGACTCTGCCAAAGATGCTGGAATTATCGGGCATTTTGGTTTGGGATTCTATTCGGCATTTATGGTGGCAGACAAGGTTGAAATCATAACCAAATCTTTCAAGGATGAGCCAGCCGCGCACTGGAGTTGCGATGGTTCGCCAGAGTTCACCCTCACCGAGGCCGATAAAACAGAGCGCGGAACAGAGATCATTTTGCACATCGCCGATGATAGTACTGAATTTTTGGAAGAAACTCGTATTCGCGAACTCCTTACCAAATACAACAAGTTTATGCCAGTGCCAATCAAATTTGGTACGAAGGTGGAGACTTTAGACAAACCAGAAGGAGCGAAAGAAGAAGATCCTGCACCTACTCAGGAAGTTGATGATATTATCAATAATCCTAATCCAGCTTGGACTAAGCAACCTACCGATCTAGCAGAAGAGGATTATAAAAACTTCTATCGCGAATTGTATCCTATGCAATTTGACGAGCCGCTTTTTAATATTCACCTCAATGTAGATTATCCGTTTAACCTTACGGGTATTTTATATTTCCCAAAATTGGGTCAGGATATGAATATGCAAAAAGATCGTATTCAGTTATATCAAAATCAGGTTTTTGTGACAGACAATGTTGAAGGCATTGTTCCTGATTTCTTAACCATGTTAAGAGGGGTTATTGATTCTCCTGATATTCCATTGAACGTATCGAGAAGTTACCTTCAGGCCGATGGAGCAGTAAAGAAAATTTCTGGGTATATCACACGCAAAGTGGCCGATAAATTAAAATCGCTTTTTACTAACGATCGCGAAGACTTTGAGGCCAAATGGAACGATATCAAATTGGTGATAGAGTATGGAATGTTGTCTGAAGATAAATTCTTTGAAAAAGCCGAAAAGTTTGCGCTATACCCAACCGTTGACGGCGATTACCTTACATGGGAGGAATTGGATGGTAGGATTAAGGATAATCAAACCGATAAAGATGGAAAAATGGTCGTGTTATACGCTAGCGATACTGATGCGCAGCACGCCTACATTCAAACTGCCAAAGACAAAGGCTATACCGTCTTATTGTTAGATTCTCCTATTGTACCTCATTTGATTCAAAAGTTAGAGACTTCAAAAGAAAACGTGAGTTTTGTTCGTGTTGATGGTGATCATATTGACAATTTGATCAAGAAGGAAGAAACTCAGATCAGTAAACTTTCTGATGAGGAAAAGGAGGAGTTAAAAGAAGTCATCACAAGTTCTATTGATAATAGTTCATATACGGTACAGATGGAAGCCATGGATAGCGATGCGGCACCATTTATTATTACCCAGCCTGAGTTTATGCGTCGTATGAAGGAGATGCAGCAAACCGGGGGCGGCCCAAATATGTTTGGGAATATGCCAGAGATGTACAACTTGGTAGTGAATGCAAATCACCCATTGATTTCAGATATATTGAATACCAAGACAGCTAAAAAGAAAGAGCGTCTTATCAAACAATCCTTTGATCTGGCAAAACTTTCTCAAAATCTATTAAAAGGAGAGGCTCTTACCGATTTTATTAAACGATCTTATGATATGATCAAATAAGCGGTTTAAAGCACTACAGATAGATGAAACCCACTGTTGTCTTCGTACAGCAGTGGGTTTTTTTATTGGGTGTATTATATTCGCCTAATATTCAGTATCTTGCTATTAACATAGACTTCCCCTTTAATTAATTCAAAAGTATCTCTTATGAAAAAAATGTTTGTCCTTAGTTTTTTGTTGTTGATGGGGAGTAATTTAGTTGCACAACAACCGCCTTCTGCTACTGCTACCAATACTGCCAATGCCGGAGTTCAGCTTAGTGTCTACGAAGGGGTATATCAAGTACAACCTAATTTTATCATTCAATTTTTTGTAAATAATGGTGTATTGTACAGCCAGGCTACCAATCAATCAGCATTTGCCATGCAGGCTAGGGGTGCACATACATTTGTGCCTACTGCATTTGAGGCAACCGTGACTTTTGTGCCTGGACCAGATGGTGAATTTAAAACGATTAGTTTGACACAAAATGGGAATACCTTAAGTGCGAGAAAACTCGTGCTTAGTCCAAATTAGTGTAGTGAAAGTGCTGCTTCCATCTATAGTTGTAACAGTCTGATTGTATTTGCGACTTATTATAAACAAATAACCCCTATATCCTTCTTATATGGCTGCAACCCCATCAAATATGCTCGAATTGGGCACCAAAGCTCCAGATTTTCAATTGGTTGATACGATGACCAATCAATGGTGTAGTTTTCAAGATATCAAGGGAGAGAGAGGGACGGTTGTCATGTTTATTTGTAACCATTGTCCTTTTGTAATTCATGTAATTGATGAAATAGTTCGCATTGCCAATGATTATCGCGTTCTAGGTTTTGGTTTTGTAGCTATTAGTAGCAATGATGCCGAGGCCTATCCTCAAGATGGTCCAGATCAGATGTGGCACAATGCGCGTAAAAACAGTTTTACCTTTCCCTATTTGTATGATGAGAGTCAGGAGATAGCCAAAGCTTATGAAGCTGCCTGTACACCAGATTTTTTTCTGTTTGGTGCAGACGATCGTTTAGTATATCGAGGTCAATTGGATAATAGCAGACCCGGTAATGGTATTCCTGTCAATGGCCGCGATTTGAGGGAAGCGCTAGACAACCTTTTTAACAGTAAACCTCAAAATGCCCTTCAAAAACCAAGTATTGGGTGTAATATCAAGTGGAGATCATAGTTTTTTAGCTTTTTTTTAAGGGTAGGCTTACGCCAAATTTCGTATATTAAAGTAATCCTACAATCTTTAAAACCATTGATACCATGAAAAAAACTACACTTCTTTTACTCTTATTTTGTTACTCATTAATTTCTTATGCTCAGCACACTTTTTCTATTGTGGCGGTCGATCCGGTTACAGGTGAAATAGGTAGTGCGGGGGCTACCTGTATTGCTGCCGAAGATGGCGCAATAGCTATTAGTGATATTGTCTTAGGCACTGGTGCCATTCACACCCAGTCATTTTATTCTACCACCAACCAAATGAATGCACGAATGCGTATGGAAGCTGGAGATTCTCCACAACAGATTATGGATTGGTTAGAAGCTAATGATGTGAACGGAAATCCTACACAGCGCCAATACATTGCAGTAGATCTAAATAACGGCTCTCCTAGAAGCGCTGGTTTTACCGGGGTGAATTGTTTTGAAGAATTTATACATGTGACTGGCCCCAATTATGCCATTGCTGGTAACATTTTACTAACCAACGACGTGGTCTTGGATATGGAAACTGCTTTTGTAGATACAACGGGTACTCTGGCCGAAAAACTAATGGCATCCTTACAGGCTGCCAAGCGACCTGGAGCCGATTCGAGATGCCTTGCAGATGGAATCAGCAGTGCATCTGCATTTATAAGAGTGGCCGATCCTAGTGATACAGATGCTTCGTTGGGGAATCTTTCTCTAGACCTTAATGTATGGATTACTTCTACCATTTTTGAACCCATAGATGAGCTACAAAATCTTTTTGATCAAAGTCTTAGCGTGACAGATCTCAGTACAATTAATGGGGTGTCTGTTAGACCCAATCCTACTACTGGTACAATTAGAGTTAAAGCTGTCTCTGGAGGTAATCAGGCCATTGTCTACACTATAACCGGACAACGCGTTGGTACTTATGAATTACCTAATAACGAAACAGCGATTGACCTTGCCAATTTAGAAAGTGGTGTCTATTTTATGACCGTCATAGATGGCAATAAAGTAATTGCTACCGAAAAAATTATTCTTGATAGATCCTAAGATTTGATCTCAGAGCGATTATACGAAACCGCAGTTATTGTAGCCTGCGGTTTTTTAATGCCTAAACATATTTTTGCACTCGCGAATTTTCTGCTACTTTTACGAAAAGACTAATTGCTTGGAAATACTAGAAAGCATTCGCGTATTTGATATTATTGACGTCATATTGGTGGCCACCCTGCTTTATTACGTATACAAACTAGTCAGGGGTACCGTAGCGATCAATATTTTTATTGGGATTGTAGTAATATACTTGATATGGCAGCTTACCGTCTTATTAAAAATGGAGATGTTAAGTACCATTTTGGGACAGTTTATTGGAGTGGGTATGTTTGCTTTGATTGTAGTTTTTCAACAGGAAATACGCAAGTTTTTACTCTTGATAGGCAGTACCAACTTTGGTCGTAAAAGCGGTGTTTTTAAAAACTTCCAATTTCTAAAAAAGGAAACTACGCTTGCACTTGACGTCAATGCTATTGTACAGGCTTGCGTCAATATGGGTGCTACCAAGACTGGCGCCCTCATTGTAATAAGACGTACCACGAGCCTAGATTTTGTCAAATATACTGGTGATGCTATGCGTATCGAGGTTAATAGACCCATAATAGAAAGTGTCTTTTATAAAAATTCGACCCTTCATGATGGAGCGATGATCATAGAAGATAATTTTGTGACAGCAACGCGTGTTATCTTACCCGTGACACAAGAGCGTAACATCCCTTTGCGTTTTGGATTGCGACATCGAGCTGCGGTAGGTATTACCGAAAAGACGGATGCGCTGGCCTTGGTAGTAAGTGAAGAAACTGGATCGATTAGCTATATAAAGGACGGAGAATTTGTACTCTTTGACGCTCCAGATGAGCTGGTAGATTTGCTCACTCAAGACTTGACCTAGATGTCTAAAGAACTTAAGAAAAAATCGACACCAAAGAAAAGTAAGGGCAATAAGTCTGAGAAGTCTTCACGTCAAACACTTATGGTAACTAATTACTGTAAGAATTGTGAGTCTCCTATGGCTCTAGATCAGCAGTTTTGCTCGCGATGTGGTGCTAAGCGTATCCACAACAGATTAAACGCTCGCAATTTGATGGAGGATTTTGCAGATCGATTTTTAAATATTGAAAATCAATTTTTTAAAACCTTTATTTGTCTTTTTACAAAGCCTGAAGATGTAATCAACGGTTACATCAACGGTATTCGCAAACGCTATATGTCTGCGTTTAGCTATTTCGCAGTAGCGCTTACATTAGGAAGTTTGTACCTTTTTGTCTTTAGAAATTGGTTTTTGGATGAAAGCGTGATGTCTTTTGGACAAGGTTTTAATGGGGTTACCCAAGAAGGAGCACCTGGTTTTCGAATAGCTAATCCTACGCAAGATCCTTGGTTAAAGGATGCTATTGATACCATCTTAGACTATCAGTCTATTTTTAGCTTTTTACTTATTCCGCTATATGCCCTAATCTCAAAAATTGTTTTTCTCGATTATAAGAAATTTAACTTTATCGAGCACTGTGTCATCTACCTATATTCTTATTCTCAAACACAAATTATAGCCTCGGTGCTTGGTGTTTTATTTGTTTGGTCTGCCATAGGCCAACTGGCGGTTAGTTTTGTCACAGGTTCTTTACCCTTCTTTTATACACTTTATGTCCTCTATAAGGTGTTTGATCTCAGTGCGGGGAAACTAGTATTAAAAACACTGCTCTTTTTTATCATCTTTGGTCCTATCGTAGTTATTTTTATGGGGCTTGTAGGGTGGATATTGTATACTTTGGGTATGTTTGACACGATAATTGAACAAATTAAGTTACAATCAGAAGCTGTAAAAGCTGCTAAGGAGGCAGCCAAAGTGGTAAAAGATACTATAGACGTAGATAGCCTGAAGCCAATGGCCGAAAAATTAAAAGATACGCTGCAATTTTTTGTGCCTTAGTCTACATATATTAAATTAAAAAACTCAACCTGAGACCATGGGTGATGTAGCCAAACAAAAAAAGGAGTTATTAGAGGTCACTACTACTTGTGTTAACTGTGAAGGTCATCTAGAACTCAACCAACGATTTTGTCCCAATTGCGGCGGCAAGCGGATGTACAATCGGCTTACCTGGAGAAATCTCTTTGAAGATTTTGTAGACCGGTTTTTAAATATTGAGAATGCCTTTTTAAAAACTTTTTTGGCCTTGTTTAGACATCCTGAGGATGTTATTGAGGGCTATATGCGAGGCATGCGCAAAAAATACTTACCCGCCTTTAGTTATTTCGCCATAGCGATTACCGTTGCGGGATTTGCTTCATTTATCATCAAAAACTGGTTTATGGAAGATATGATCGCAGCTCAAACTGCCATATATGCCAATGATGATCCAGTAGCGGAGTTGCAAAAATCCTTTACGACCAACTTTTTAAATTGGATGATGGATTATCAATCTGTGGTGTATTTTTCTTTTATACCGCTTATTGCCGTCATGTCCCGATTGGTATTCTGGAATTACAAACGCTTTAATATGGTAGAGCATTTTGTGATCTATCTCTACGCCTATTCACACATCGCTATGATATTTACCCTATTAGGGTTGATGGTGATTTGGTATCAGCCGCTATATCAGGTATTTTCCTTTCTTGGCTTACCATTCACCATTATTTATATCGGTTATGTACTTAAGCGTTTATTTAAATTAGACAGTGGCGCTCTTATTTTAAAAACTGCCTTATTTGGATTGGTACTCTGTATACTCCTATTTTTGATGGGAATTGCCACCTTTATTGCTGGAGTTTTACTGTACAAATCTGGAGCCTTAGAAGGCTCGGAGTTTGTCGAAGCCATAGAAAAACAACAAGCCGCCAAGAAAGCTATAAAAGAAGCAGCGGCAGCGGTCAAGGATACGATTCCTTTAGACAGTCTTACTAATTTTCTATTTATGTTTAGGTTATAAGTAGGTAGCTATTAATCTGCTATTAGGTCTTAATAGTCGATCAACTTTTTTAAGGGGTATATCTGAAATCTTTGGTAATACTTGGCAGTATTGTCTTGTGAAGACCAAGAACTCTAAAAATCGCAGTACTTTTGGAGTTAGGAAATTGTAATGACGTTTATATGATAAGAAGACTACGTAGCCTAACGGCAAACGAGATTCGCTTTTATGTGAAGCGTGCCATTTGGATAATCGTAGCTTGGATGTTGATATCCAACCTCTTATTTCTTTTTGAGTATAGCATTCTTGCCTCTAATGATGCGCTAACTCCCAATTATAATTTTACCAAGGCCTTTATTTCAAATTTGGTGGTAGGCGCGATTGCAGGTGTCATAGGAGGTGTCGTTACCGTAAACATAATGGAGATTTGGTTGCGCAAATTTGCATTTTGGAAAGCCTTACTCCTAATCATCTTTTTATATGTGATCACAGCCATTGTCGTGAGCACCCTTGGAGCGTTATATTTTTACTCTAATCAGTTTAATAAGCCCTTTGACGCTTCGCTTTGGGAAGAGGTAGGTCATTTTTATTCCGGGAGGGTCTTTTTGCAAAACTTTATTCTCTGGCTCATTATTGTTTTGTTGACATTAATTACCCTGCTTATCAATGATAAATTTGGTCCTGGTATGTTTACAGATTATTTGCTAGGCCGCTACTTTCAGCCCAAATCAGAAACACGGATTTTCATGTTTGCAGATATTAAAGATGCTACAACCATAGCCGAAGATCTGGGGGAGGAGGCATACTTTAATTTTCTCAAAGACTTTTTTAACGATATAGCTCCAGCCATTGCACAAACAAAAGGCGAGGTATATCAATATGTAGGTGATGAAGTTGTTTTAACTTGGAAAATGCACAAAGGCTTGACCAATGCAAATGTACTTCGATGCTACTATCGTATGCGGCGTATCATCAAGAAAAAAGAGGCCAAATATCTTTTAAAATATCAAGCGGTACCAATGTTTAAAGTAGGCATACATTGTGGTCAGGTTATGGTAGGCGAATTAGGAAAAATTAAGCGGGATATTGCGTTTTCTGGAGATGTATTAAATACTACAGCACGTATACAGGCTCAGTGCAATCTAAAAGGGGTATCGATTTTAGCTTCAAAAGTATTTGCAGATCAATTAAAAAAACTTCCCAAGAATTTGGTTAAAGTCGAACTGGGCAACCAGCTGCTCAAGGGAAAATCTATAGATGTGTCCTTGGTGACCTTTGAAAAAGTCGTTTAAAATCAGATATGCTTTAAAGTTAGACCGCCTCTGCCATAAATTGTACTTCATACAGATTTTTATAGAAGCCATTGTCTTTTTGAAGCAATTCTTTATGGGTACCTTTTTCTACAACAACCCCCTTATCCATCACAATAATTTGATCGGCTTTTTTAATCGTGGCCAGACGATGCGCGATAACAATTGAGGTACGCCCTTTAGTGATTTTGTCTGTGGCTTCTTGTATGAGCTGTTCACTATTAGAATCAACCGAGGAGGTGGCCTCATCCAAAATTAAAATTGAAGGGTTGCTCACATAGGCTCTAAGAAAGGCTATAAGCTGTCTCTGGCCGCTAGAGAGCATAACACCTCTTTCTTTGACATTGTAGTGATAGCCATTGGGTAGGCTGGAGATAAAACGGTGCACGCCTATCGCCTTGGCGGCGGCTACAACATCGTCCTCTGTGATATCAGGGTTTCTAAGCGTGATATTATTTAATATAGAATCTGCAAAAAGAAAAACGTCTTGTAACACCACTGCAATCTGATCCCGCAGTGTGGCAAGCTTAATATCTTTGATAGATACATTGTCAATGGTTATACTGCCACTGTCAATTTCGTAAAATCGATTGAGCAAATTGATGATGGTAGACTTACCAGCTCCAGTGGCTCCTACAATAGCAATCATTGATCCTGGCTGAGCTTCAAAATGGATACCTTTTAGTACCTCTTCATCTGGCACATAGGAAAAGCGAACCTTATCAAACTTAATCGCTCCTTTGATATTAGGTATTTCTTGTGTACCTGTGTCTACAATTTGAGACTGAGTATCCAGAATGCCAAAAACGCGATCGGCGGCTACCATTCCCATTTGTAGGGTGTTAAATTTATCTGCAATCTGACGCAGAGGGGTAAAGAGCATCTGTATATAAGAAATAAAACTTACCAGAAGTCCTAAGGTAAAACCAGGAGTGCTCCCAGCTATCTTGGTGCCTATATACCAGGCAACCAATCCTATGGTAACCGAAGTGCACATATCGGCAATAGGGAAGAAGATAGAGTTGTACCACACCGTTTTATTCCAAGCATTCATATGTTCTTTATTGATTGCCTCAAAACGCTGTTGTTCAATCTTTTCTCGGTTAAAAATCTGCACGATTTTCATACCCGTAATACGTTCTTGCACAAAAGTGTTTAAATTGGCCACCTGAGTACGTACTTCTTCAAAGGCTTTTTTCATAGCCTTCTGAAATACCCTTGTCGCATATAATATCACGGGGAAGACAGTGAGTACAATTAGTGTTACTTGCCAGCCCTGAACAAACATAATAGCGAGTACAACTCCCATTTTTAGGAGGTCTGCGGTTATCATAAATAACCCTTGACTAAAGATGCTCGAAATGGTTTCTATATCACCCACAGCTCTGGTCACCAGTCTTCCTACAGCAGATTTGTCGTAATACTGCATTTTAAATCGAAGCATATGCGCAAACAATTGCACCCGTATATCTCTGATGACCTGTTGTCCTATCCAATTAGAAATATAAATAAAGAGCAGTTGGAAAAGTACCTGACCAGTTAAGACAAGGCCAATCATCCCAATATAAAAAAGAAGATCGCTTTCTGATTTTTGAGTGATACCTATATCGATGGCCTGCTTCATAAAATAGGGCTGAAGGGCCGCGCAAACCGAAAGCATAATTGCGCCTAAAGCTGCAAAAAACAAAGATGCTTTATAGGGCTTTGCAAATTGCAAGAGCCGTTTAAACAATCTGGTATCAAATGCCTTTCCTTTTTGTGTACTCATGGTTTTTTAAGGATACTTTTTGGGTAATCTACAGCGGTCAAATACAAAGCATGTGCGGGCACCGATGCCCCAGCAATGGCTCTATTTTTGCCCTTAATAACGGTATGCATCCATTCTGGTGGCTGTTTGCCTTGGCCTATTTGGAGTAGGGTGCCTACTATGGCTCTCACCATATTTCTCAAAAATCGATCGGCGCTAATCACAAAACAGAGCTCCTGACCTTCTTGAGTCCAATAGGCTTCTCGTATATCACAAATATAAGTGTTCACATCAGTATTTGATTTACTAAAGCATTCAAAATCGCTATAGGTCATCAATATGCTGGCGGCTTGGTTCATTGCCGTCACATCCAAAGCGTATTTGCAATAAAAGGCTGCATCTGTAAGAAATGGATTTTTTTGAAGCGTCACCTTATAGTGATACGTACGCCCAATAGCATCAAAACGGGTGTGCGCCTGGGCATTTACCCGATATAGTTGATGGATAGCGATAGCTGGTGGTAAAAAGCTATTGAGTTTATGAGGCAAATTGGAAATAGTGTCTGCCGATACGCTGTCATCAATATCTACATGGGCAAACATTTGACGCGCATGCACCCCTGTATCGGTTCGTCCTGCACCCATTATAGTGATTTTGGTTCTCAAGAGCGTAGAAAGTGCTTCTTCTATAGTTTGTTGCACGGTGACAGCATTGGGTTGTTTTTGCCAGCCGTGAAAAGGTTTACCAAAATAGGAGAGCTCGATAAAATAGCGCAAAGTGTCGTATTTTTGAATGACAAAGATACTATTTGAAATTCTACTAATTACGCTTTCGCGAAAGCATAAACACCCACTGTTGAAGAAAATTCTTTTATTAAGCGATACCCATAGTCACGTAGATGCAACGATACTAAAGCATGCTAGCTGGGCAGATGAGGTTTGGCACGCTGGCGATATAGGTGATCTTAAGGTGACAGACGCTATAAAAGAAGTGGCTACACTGCGCGCTGTTTATGGCAATATTGACGATGCTGCTATACGTCAGGAATTCCCACTGCACCAGCGTTTTACCTGTGAGGCCGTGACCGTTTGGATAACTCATATTGGTGGGTATCCCGGCAGATATAAACCAAGTATTCGAACCCAATTAGAGCAATCTTCTCCTCGTTTATTTATTTGTGGTCACAGTCATATTTTAAAGGTGATGCCAGACAAAAAATATAAATTACTTCACATGAATCCTGGAGCCATTGGCAAACACGGTTTTCATCAGGTAAGAACTATGTTGCGCTTTACTATCGATAATGACAATATCTCAAATTTGGAAGTAATCGAAATCCCACGCTAGATCGGAGCGCATAAAAAAACCACCGCGCTGTGCAGTGGTTTTATATGTTTTCGAGATGGGGCCCTAAACGGTTAATTTCTTGTTTAAATCTTCGACGTACTTCCTAAATTGTTTGTCGGTAGAAGCGAGGTTGTCAACCGTTTTACAAGCGTGTAGCACAGTGGCATGATCGCGCTGTCCAATTTGAGAACCAATACTGGCCAGAGAAGCCTTGGTCAATTTTTTGGCAAAGAACATCGCGAGTTGACGCGCCTGTACGATGTGGCGTTTGCGTGTTTTAGATTGTAGCGTATCAACATCCATTTGAAAATAGTCTGAGACAATTTTTTGGATATAATCTATAGAAACTTCGCGTTTGGTGTGTTTTACGTAGTTATCGACTATCTTTTTGGCAAGATCTAAAGTTATCTCCTTTTTGTTAAAAGAAGAATGTGCGATAAGTGAAATAATAGCACCTTCCAATTCTCTAATATTGGTCTTAATGTTGTTGGCCAAAAATTCTATGATATCTTCTGGCATTTCTACACCATCCTGATACAATTTGTGTTTGATAATTGAAATACGAGTTTCAAATCCAGGATGTTGTAACTCTGCCGATAGTCCCCACTTAAAACGAGAGAGCAGGCGTTGCTCTATATCTTGCATATCTACCGGTGCCTTGTCACTGGTTAAAATGACTTGTTTGCCATTTTGGTGTAAGTGATTAAAGATATGAAAGAAGACATCTTGAGTTCCAGCCTTTCCACTTAGTAACTGTATATCATCTACGATAAGAACATCTATAACCTGGTAGAAATGGATAAAATCATTTCTATTATTCTTCTTGACAGATTCTATATACTGTTGCGTAAATTTCTCAGCAGAAATATAGAGTACCGTTTTTTCTGGATATTGATCTTTGATCTGAACGCCTATAGCGTGAGCCAAATGTGTTTTTCCCAAACCAACACCTCCAAACACCAATAAGGGATTAAAGGATGTACCTCCAGGTTTATTGGCTACAGCCATACCTGCAGAACGCGCCAATCGGTTAGAATCGCCCTCTAAAAAATTTTCAAAATTGTAATTTGGATTTAATTGAGACTCGATTTGGAGATTGCGTATGCCAGGAATGACAAACGGATTTTTTAATTCCGGATTTTTATTTTTTAAAGGCGCAGTAACTTCCTGTGATTTTAACGCAGAGCGATTTGCGCTAGGGATTTTTTCGGTAAACGGCTGGCTATTGCCATAGGTGTTTTCCATTTTGATGACATACACCAATTTGGCGTGCTCTCCCAATTCCTTATTCAAGGCTACTTTAAGCAATTTTACATAATGCTCTTCTAGCCATTCGTAAAAAAACTTGCTCGGTACCTGAATGCTCAAAGCGGCATCCGTCAGTTTGACGGCGTTGATTGGTTCGAACCACGTTTTGTATGCTTGAGGTGTAATATTGTCCTGAATAAACGAGAGACAATTATCCCAAACAGTTTGCGCAGTTTTAGTCATTAGACAGGTTAGGTTTATTGGTTTTTGTTTGCTTTGAAATAGGTTAGTAAGGGAGGGAATAAGAGTCCTAACTCTTTCCCTTATAACTATGGCAAATATGTGAACAAATTTTCTAATAAAAAAACCAAATAGCGGTTGTTTCTTTAAAAAAAAATCCTCATACTTCCGAGAGTTAAAACTACAAAAAAAATATCCAAATAGCTTTTGAAATCGCACACAAGTTTTGTTAAAGTTAGATACGGAGAAACCGATCAAATGGGGGTGGTGTATCACGGTAATTATGCACAATATCTAGAGTTGGCACGAATCGACTGGCTCAATGCCTTAGGAATCTCATACAAAGCGATGGAAGAAAGCGGAGTGATGTTACCGGTTTACAATCTGTCTATTACCTATAAAAAATCGGCCACCTTTGACGATGAAATTCGCATAGAAACGAGTTTGAGAGATCTGCCATCGGTGCGTATCATTTTTGACTACAAACTCTACAATCAAAATGATGATTTACTGACAGTTGCATCTACCGAGTTAATCTTTATAAATAAGGAGAAAGCTCGCCCCATGAAATGTCCGGATTACATATTGGAGAAACTATAACTTTTAGTCATCTTCTAAAGTTACCTCAAGGCCGTACACTTCTCTAAAAGCCTGAAGTACTTTTTGTGCTTCTTTTTGACGAATACTCAAGTCAAAACGGCAGTCAAGCGCCATTTCCTGCTTAAGAATGTTAACCTCTAGTTCCTTAATTAATCGCATCACTTTATTTAAGAGCGGATATTCAAATTGAACATTAAAAATAGTGTCTATGGTTCGCTCTTCTATCTTGGCGGTGTCTAATGCCATTTTGGCTGCGGTTCGGTATGCGTTGATCAATCCGCCTACTCCTAACTTAGTACCTCCAAAGTAGCGCACCACCACTACCAGCGTATTGGTAAGATCAAATGATTGTATTTGGCCATGTATAGGCGCGCCTGCACTGTTTGAAGGTTCACCATCATCATTGGCACGATACTGCTCGTATCGCCTTCCAACTACCCAGGCATAACACCAGTGTCTTGCCTGGTGGTGTTGCTTTTTTAATTGGTCTAAGTGTTTTTTTATTTGTTCTTCGTCTGTGACAGCAAAAGCATAACCGTAAAATTTACTGTTTCGATCTTTAAATAAAACCTCTTCAGTAGCAGCCTTTATGGTTTTGTAGGTGTCTTTCATGCTAGAGAGACTAAAAGGATAGAAATAATGGCCAAGACGATCCCTATCCAATTTTTGGTGCGCAAACGCTCGCTAAACAAAAGAATTCCCAAAAGGGTAGATACCATCACAATTGCCACATTATTTATCGTAAAAATGGTCGAGCTGTCAAGATCGGTATTGCGAAGCGCATTGACCAGGTAATAGATTGAAAAGTAATTGGGAACACCCAAGGCAATCCCAGCAAGAATGTTTTTTGTCTTATATCTAAACTGTCCTTTCAAAAGCTGGTAGATAACAATGAGTATACCGATGCACGCCGCTGCCGCGAAAACCGTTGCCGAAAAAATAGGAACATCTGTAGCCGATACATAG
Source organism: uncultured Flavobacteriaceae bacterium (assembly GCA_964549485.1). Taxonomy (GTDB): domain Bacteria; phylum Bacteroidota; class Bacteroidia; order Flavobacteriales; family Flavobacteriaceae; genus Dokdonia. The sequence goes on along the minus strand of CAZJWI010000149.1, from coordinate 10,943 downwards.
GCCCCTTCAATGAATTTTATACTGGTGTCAATAATACCACTACCTAGAAATACCAAAACAGGAAAAATGATATTTTTCTTTTTAACCGCTATGCCATCTGCATTTTTTACCGACGCCAGATATACAGCGATCAGGGCAATACCAATACCAATAAATTTTAATAAACCTAAGGACTCTTTGTAATATACGACCCCAAAAACGATTGGAATAACAACACTCATTTTGGTAGCAACAGATACCACAGAGAGGCCACTACGCTGAGTAGTGATGGCCATTAGGTTAAAAACGGTTATAAACAGAACACCTAGTGCGGCTGTACCATAGAACCAGTTTTGCTCAGGTATTTGAGCAAGCGATGTAGGCCCTTCGTATAGTATGACCCCGCAAAAACAGGCCACCAAATAGTTGACAATAATCGCATGCAGTGTATTGACTTTAAATCGCGCAAACAATTTGAAGATCACAAAAATCAGGCTGGAGGCAGCGATACTAAGTAGTAAGTAGATCAAAGGGTATTGTTTTGGTAATAGGTTAAGGTATCATTTATTATTTCCTGCCTATCAACGGCGATAGCTTCTTGAGGTAGGCTAGGCGCTGCAATACCAGAATCCAAAGTCAAATTTGCTGTAAAAACACGTGCCTCATCCCAAAGGTTGCTTTGTATAAAGGCAGTAAGCGTTTTTGCGCCACCCTCTATTATGACAGATTGTATGCCAGCTTCAAAAAGAATATCGCATATTTCTTCTGGCGATGTGGTAGATATTTTAAGGGTGGGAGCACTGTCATCAAATACCGAAGCCTTTTCTGATAGGTTATCCCTGCTGTCAATAACCACGCGTAAGGGTGATTTGCCATGCCAGTATCTCGTAGTCAAACTGGGGTTATCATCGATTACGGTTTGGGCGCCTACCAAAATGGCCATTTCTTCGCTTCTCCATTTGTGCACAAGCTGTCTTGAAAAGCGATTACTTATCCAAACTGGACTGCGATCCGTTTTATGCTTGGGAGCGATATACCTATCGCTAGACTGCGCCCATTTTAAAATGATATAGGGACGGTGTTTTTGATGAAAGGTAAAAAAGCGTCTGTGGCTATACACACAAGCATCTTCCAAAACACCAACTTCCACATGACAGCCTGCTTGTTGTAATTTTGTAATGCCGGCTCCTGCAACTTTGGCGAAAGGATCTACGCAACCTATGACAATATGTTTGATACCGCTTTCGATAATCAAATGTGCACAGGGAGGGGTTTTGCCGTGATGACTACAAGGCTCTAGAGAAACATAAAGTGTGGCTTTAGGTAGGAGTTCTGGGGTATTTGCTTTCGCGAAAGCAATGGCTTGAACCTCGGCATGAGCTCCACCATAAGGACTGGTATAGCCCTGAGCAATAATACGATTGTTGTGAACCAAGACGGCACCCACCGATGGATTTGGCATAGCTGCAGCCAAGCCATTTTTTGACAATTCAATGCATCGATTTATGTAGGTTTCGTGTATCTTCACAGCGCAAAAATAGAACTATAGCAAACGATGCGCAACCCTATTATTAGACCTATAGAAAAAAAAGATAACAAGGCCATTGCCAAGGTGATACGCGAGGTCTTAATTGCCCTAGGTGTACCTAAGGTAGGTACGGCATATGCCGATGCGGCTCTGGATAAAATGTATCAAAGTTATGATCGTCCTAGAGCGAGGTATTTTGTAGTAGAGGATAATGGCAAACTCATAGGAGGGGCAGGTATTGCACAATTGGATAATTACAACGGTAATGTTTGTGAATTGCAGAAAATGTACTTTCTCGAACAGGCTCGTGGTCGTGGTATAGGCGCTGCAATGATGACTCAATGTATAGAGACCGCGCGTGATTTTGGCTATGAGCAATGTTATCTAGAGACTATGCCTTATATGGAAGCCGCCCAAAAATTATACAAGCGCACTGGGTTTACCTATCTAGACGGGCCTTTAGGAGATACAGGACATTTTTCTTGTCCTGTGCATATGATTTTAGATTTGTAATTCTTGTCTTCCACAACTATGGCTTCCGGTCTTCATCTCCTTCGAGAGCAATTTGTCCAAGCACTCACGCCTCCTTATCCAATTGAAGAAGTGCACAGTCTTTTTTTTATAAGTCTAACACATGTCACGGGAATGTCACGACTGGAGTTTACCCTGAGTAAAAATGAACACAAGAGTCTCAACTCAGCGCAAATGCAAGAGCAACTACTGCAACTTCATCACATTTTGGATCGTTTAAAAAAAGGAGAACCCTTACAATACATATTGGGCGAAACCCAATTTTACGGGCTAACTTTTAAAGTGGATACGCATACCTTAATCCCACGTCCCGAAACCGAAGAACTGGTTCGATGGATTGTTGAAGATTATGATGAAAAAGCGCCTGCTATTTTGGATATAGGTACCGGATCGGGTTGTATTGCTATTTCTTTAGCCCATGCTTTGCCCAAGGCAAATGTATCGGCTTGTGATATCTCTACAGAAGCCCTAAAACGAGCTGGTCAAAATACAGCGCTTAATAAGGTTGCTGTGCGTTTAGAGCACATAGACATCTTGCATGCCCAAACCTTGCCCAGAACGTATGATGTCATGGTGTCTAATCCTCCTTATGTGCGCGACTTGGAAAAAGAAAAGATGGCAGATAATGTGCTCAAATACGAGCCTGAATTGGCTCTTTTTGTCTCAGATTTAGATCCTTTGATTTTTTATCGAAAAATTGCAGCGCTAGCGACTCAGTATTTGGCCCCAAAGGGTCGCTTATATTTGGAAATCAATGAGTATCTTGGGAAAGAAATGATTGCGCTGTTACAATCTTTCGCCTTTGAGCATATTGAATTGAGAAAAGATATGTTTGGGAAAGATCGTATGATTTGTGCGCAAAAAAAATAAAACCTTTGGTATGAATACCCTAGATTCAATTTGCGTTTTTTGTGGAAGTAGTGAAGGAAATGATGCTCAAATCCTTCAAGAGGCCCAAAAGCTGGGCCAAATTCTTGCCAAACGCGATATAACCTTAATTTACGGAGCGGCAAAAATTGGTGTCATGGGTAAGGTAGCTCAGGCTTCTTTAGATCATGGCGGGAAAGTCATCGGGGTTATCCCTGAATTTCTAAAACGAAAAGAGGTGGTACACCTTGGATTGACACAGCTTATCACTAATCAAAATATGCATCAGCGGAAAATGAAAATGCAAGAGCTATCTGATGGTTTTATAACGCTTCCGGGCGGCTTTGGTACCCTAGAAGAATTATTTGAAATATTGACGTGGTCGCAACTAGGGCTGCATCAAAAGCCTATTGGAATTCTCAACACCAATGGTTTTTATAATGATCTATTGGCGCTGTTGGAACTTATGGTCAAACGCGGTTTTTTGAGAATAGAGAATTATGCCCTTTTATTGGTCGATACGACCATAGAAGGATTGTTAGATAAAATGATTTCTTTTAAAGCCCCTCAAGTGCCTAAGTGGCTCAACGAAAATCGCACTTAAATTACCTTATTAAATCGCCTTTAACGCATTAATACCCATCAAACGATCTGCTATAGAATCCATTTTTGTATGACAGTAAAAGAACAAATTTTAGCACTTAGAGCCGAGCTACAAGCCCATAATCACGCGTACTATACGTTGGATGCACCCACCATCTCCGATTTTGAGTTTGATCAAAAATTAAAACAATTACAAGCCCTCGAAGCGGCTCATCCAGAGTTTGATGATCCCAATTCGCCCACTAAACGTGTAGGCGGAGCTATTACCAAGAACTTTGAAACCGTGGTTCATCAAAACCGAATGTACTCTTTAGATAATTCATATTCTAAACAAGATTTGTACGATTGGGAGGCCCGATTAAAAAAAGTCATAGATGGACCTATATCTTACGCCTGCGAGCTCAAATACGATGGGGCTTCTATAAGTCTCACTTATGAAAATGGACAGCTCAAAAGAGCCGTAACCAGAGGAGATGGTTTCCAGGGAGATGATGTAACGGCCAACGTCAAGACCATTAGATCGGTACCCCTATATCTCAAAGGGGATTACCCTACATCTTTTGATATTAGAGGTGAAATTGTCTTGCCCTGGAAAGGCTTTCATACCATGAATGCCGAACGGGAAGCAGCAGGGCTCGAATTGTATCGCAATCCGCGAAATACAGCCTCGGGCAGTTTGAAATTACAAGATAGCAGTGAGGTGGCAAAACGACCTTTAGAATGCTTATTGTACGGGATTACTGGTACTCGATTGTCTGTAGATACACAAATGGAAAGTCTAGAAAAAGCCAGAAGTTGGGGCTTTAAGGTGCCTGAGATTTCGGTTTATGCTAAGGATCTTGAAGCCGTGATGGCATTTATAACACATTGGGATACAGCTAGAGTAGATTTGCCTTATGAAACTGATGGAGTGGTTGTAAAGGTAAATTCACTGCGCCATCAAGAAGAATTAGGATATACCGCCAAGGCACCACGATGGGCGATGGCTTATAAGTTTAAAGCCGAACAGGTAACTACACGTTTACACCAAATCACTTATCAAGTGGGACGAACTGGAGCCATCACACCTGTAGCCAATTTGGAACCCGTAGAACTGGCCGGTACCACCGTAAAACGTGCCTCACTTCACAATGCCGCTCAAATTGAAAAGTTAGATATTCGAGAAGGCGATGCTGTCTATGTCGAAAAAGGGGGTGAAATTATTCCCAAAATTATCGCTGTCGATTTGACCAAGCGTCCTGCCGATTCTACACCTACAGTCTATATTTCGACTTGTCCAGAATGTGACACTCCTTTGGCCCGTAAGGCGGGAGAGGCCCAGCATTATTGTCCTAACGACAGCGCTTGTCCTCCTCAGATTATTGGAAGGATACAACATTTTATTTCGCGTAAAGCGATGGATATAGAAGGTTTAGGAGGGGAGACTGTGGCTTTATTGGTTGAAGAAGGCCTTATAAAAAACTATGCCGACTTATACACCCTAGAAGTAGAAGATTTGTTGCCCTTGGAGCGCATGGCACAAAAAAGCGCCGAAAACCTGGTGCAAGGTGTGGCTGCTTCCAAAAGCATCCCTTTTGAACGGGTGTTATTTGCCTTGGGTATTCGTTATGTAGGTGAGACGGTAGCCAAAAAACTGGCTAGACATTTTAAATCTATAGAGGCCATTGCCAGAGCGCCATTGGAAGACCTAATTGCCGTCGATGAGATTGGTGATAAAATTGCCGAAAGCGTTGTTGCCTTTTTTCAAGATGAACATAATCGCTTATTGATAGAGCGTCTAGCACATTATGGTATACAACTTCAACTGTCTGCCGAAAAATTAGCGAATCAAGGGGATGCACTTGTGGGCAAAAGTTTTGTTGTATCTGGGGTATTTGAAATCTCACGCAATGATTTAAAGAAACTTATCGAAGATAATGGAGGAAAAGTATCGAGTGCCATCTCATCCAAAACCTCCTATGTGGTCGCTGGAGATAAAATGGGTCCAAGCAAATTGGCAAAGGCAAAAGCCCTGGAGGTACCTATACTAAATGAGGCTCAATTTATGGCACTATTAGGGTAGGGCGTATGGCTTAGATTATTGTCAAAAATGTAAAAATTCAAAAAAATCTGGCCGCACATTATATAAAATGTATCAAAAAGTGCGTTTGGTTTAAAATTGCTGAATTTTTATTGATATTTGCCACCCCCGAATCATACCATATGAATACTAAAATCTGTGTCGTAGGATGCACACTTGCTGCCTTTAGCACATTGTATTTCATCAATTTTGAAGCCTATGCTGCTACGTCTTTGAGCCGCATAGCCTTTAAATTGCTGCTTTTTATTTGCTTTTTTAGTCATAGAGCGATGCAAAACAAATTACTCTTTTCTGTATTTTTTGGATTGCTGCTTATCACCGATCTGTGTTCGTTAGGAGCTATTTATGTATCGGCTTCCTTTTTGTATGCCATCTCAGGGCTATTTGGTCTGGGTTATCTTATTTTATTAACCGATGGTTATTCGCAGTTTAAGGTGCTCAATTTGCGCAATACGGTAGCGATGTATTACTTTTTTGTAATTGCAATTAACGCGCTATTGATGTTGTTACATCTATACAATCTATATAATTATTTGGAAGGCTGGAGCTGGTTGTATCTGGGGCAGGTATTGTATAATATACTGATGTTTATGATGATTGTTACAGCCTTGGCCTACTATCTCAATTCCTATTCTAAAAAATCGATGTATTTTTTGATTGGGACTTTAGCCTTTATCGGTTCAGATATTTTAATAAGCGCCTATTATTTTTATAACATTCATGAAAATCTTGTATTGCTTCATACTCTGTTAGGGATGATAGGGTATGTATTTTTTTTTAATTACTTTTTTACTCCTGAAAAGCCACAACTCATAGAGCAGGAAATTCTAGACGAACTCAGAAGTCGTAAATCAAAAATGAGAGATTAGACATCCATCACTACAGCATTGCTACTCACAAGATCTTTGTGATCGAGATAAAAGTCAATACGCCCTAATTGTATTCCTCCCCATCCCACTTGATTGACCAGTACAAAGTTTTCTTCTTTGTTTTGAATAATGGTGGGTTTTTCTAAAAAAGTATGCGTGTGTCCTCCAATAATTAGATCAATACCCGCTGTTTTTTTTGCGAGTTGGACGTCAGAGATGCGATTTGGGTTCTCATAATTATACCCAAGGTGAGAAAGACAGATGACAAGATCACATTTTTCGCTCTCTCGCAAGGTATTACTCATGTCGGTAGCAATTTCTACTGGGTCGAGATAAACCGTTTCCTTGTATAAATTCTTGTTGACCAAACCTTCGAGCTGGATACCCAAACCAAATATGCCAATTTTTACGCCGTCTTTTTGAATAACCCTGTAGGGTCTGGTCTGGCCATCCATAATAGTGTTTGTAAAGTCATAATTGGAAGTGATCAGATCAAATTGTGCGTGTGGTCGTTGGGCAAAAAGACCATCTATGCCGTTGTCAAAATCGTGATTACCCAGCGTAGCGGCATCATACTTTAGCATACTCATCAACTTAAATTCAAGCTCACCACCAAAAAAATTAAAATAAGGCGTTCCTTGAAAAATATCTCCCGCGTCCAACAGTAAGGTATTTGGATTTTCTTTTCTTACCTGCTCGATCAAAGTCATTCTGCGTGCCACGCCACCTTGATTGGCATAAGAGGGATCATTGCTAGGAAAGGGCTCTAAATGACTATGGGTATCATTGGTGTGAAGTATTGTAATATGCTTTTTGGAAGCTATAGTTGCGCTCATGCTAAGTCCACCTAACCCAATTAGACTTCCAGCTGCTGCGCTTTGTCGAATAAATGCTCTGCGTTTCATAGGCTTTCTTTGGTAAATCGATTGTCGCTTCTAGGAGCGATGGTATCTTTTTTGGAAAAATAGTCAATCAGAAGATTTCTGATTTTATAATCTAAGTTGAGCATGCTCACAGGTTGGGTCAAAAATGTCATCCGATCCCCTCCTTTTTGCAGATAATCGCTGGTGGCAATAAAATAGGTTTGATTGTCTACGATGTTTTGGTCTTGAATACGCGCCTGTTTAATACTACCATCCTCGTTGAGTTGCAGTTGCATTCCTGCTATGGGATGCGCTGTGCCTCTAGAGAGGTAATCAAACATTTCTTTGAGTTGATAACCGCTAAGTTCTACAACAACCACCTCGTTTTCAAATGGCATAATTTCATAAGCCGTACGTGTAGTAACCGCGCCTTTATTAAGACCAGATCTTATACCGCCATAATTGAGTAGCACAGCGTCAAAAGGATAGCCGGTGCGTTTTTCAAAGATGGGATTGGCCATCTCATATACGGCGTCGGCCATCATATTGCCGATGGCTGTGTTGTATTTGCTGTCTTTTTTAGAAAGTGAGACAGGTGCATATGCCAGGGTTTTATTCATTTCTTTGTCTACCGAAGCTTTGTACGGGGCAATAAATGAGGTAATCAAAGAATCTGAAGCTATAGTAGTATTCACCACTACAGCTTCGCTTTGAATACGCTCTGGAGCATAGCCTATTTTTTGGCAGGCGAGTAGGGTTAAACAGCTAGCTGCAACAACCAGATATTTTTTCATTTTTGGATTTATTTCAAGAAAAGGATACATAGGTTTTGGCTACATTTGTCGAAAATTTAAAGGTACATGTTTTTAGGCGGATTAAAAGAAAAATCGGCAAGACGAGCCATTGAAAAGTCCATCCTACAACGCGAGCGTCAAGTAGGTGTACCTCACTCATTTAATCTAAAAGAAACCCTAAGCATAGGATTGTTGCTTCAAGAAGATGATGCTTTACACGAGGCTATACATCAAGCAATAGAACAGTATTTTGGCTCAAAAAATGTACGTACTAAGGCCGTGAGCTATGCCGCTACTTGGTCAAAAGAAAAATTGACTCAAGACAACCTCATTCACGAGTCGCTGTTGGGGTGGCGTGGGGTAGTAAAGTCACCAGCTTTAAATGTATTTGTTCAGACGCCCTTTGATGTATTGCTGTGTTTTTACAAAGATGCCAACACAGCTTTGGATCTATTGGCCTCAAAAAGCAAAGCAAGACTTATTGTAGGAATTCGAGAAGATGCCTTGGGTTTGTATGATTTTGTCATACATACCAAGTTGAGTGAAGCAGACGTTTTTATTAAAGAATTACATAGTTATTTATCGATATTAAAAATTGCCTAATATGGATCAATTAAAAGGAGTAGGAGTGGCACTTATAACGCCATTCACTGAAAATTTAACAGTAGATTTTAAGGCGCTTACTGCTTTGGTATCTCATGTTATAAAGCAGGGAGTTGACTATATAGTTGTATTGGGAACAACCGCCGAGAGTGCCACCTTGTCTGCCCAGGAGCAACAAGCTGTTATCGCCCATATCAAAAAGAAAGTTGCAGGTCAAATCCCGCTGGTTTTGGGTGTAGGAGGTAATAATACAGCTACAGTAGTAGCCACGCTAAAACAATTAGATACAGAAGGTATTAGTGCGATACTTTCGGTTTCACCCTATTACAATCGTCCCACCCAGGAGGGGATCTACAGGCACTATAAGGCCATAGCGCAAGCCTCGCCCTTACCTGTAATTATGTACAATGTGCCATCGCGTACGGGTAGTAATATGGAGGCTGCTACCTCCTTGCGATTAGCCCATGACTTTGACAACATTATCGGGATTAAAGAAGCTGCTGGCGATATGACTCAGGTATTGCGCTTACTCCAGGGTAGACCTGATGGTTTTTTAGTGATTTCTGGCGATGATATGTTGGCGCTGCCATTAGTTAGTGCTGGTGGAGATGGCGTTATTTCGGTAATTGGGCAGGGGCCTACCCAAGTATTCTGTCAGATGATGCAGTATGCGCGTGAGGGCGCTTTCGCGAAAGCGTATACCCTCCAATTTCAACTTATGTCACTTATTGACGCCATATTTGCCGAAGGAAACCCTGCAGGTATAAAAGCGGTATTAGCCAGTATGGGATTATGTATGGATAAAGTGCGTTTGCCACTGGTAGAGGCCAGTGAAGATTTAAAAGATGCTTTAAAGGATCACTTAGCACAAATCAATCGTTAATCTTATGCAAACTAGCTAGGCTGTTGTTTAAATACCGCTATTTTTGAATCTGAGCATATAGATTTTAATATGTGAACCTTTTTTAGTAATTTTGCCTGCTGTTTTTAAGCCATATGAAGAATATTTTTGTACTCCTCCTAGTAGTGATCCTTTCTGCCTCTTGTAGCTCTTATCAAGACGCCTTGAAATCGGATGATATAGGTCTAAAATTTGAAATGGCCGATTCGCTTTACGAAATCGGTAAATACAAGAAGTCACTAAAATTGTGGGAGCAAATCGTACCTGTTTACAGAGGGCGCCCACAGGCAGAGCGAGTGATGTACAAATATGCAGATACCTATTACCAGTTAGAAGATTTTTATCTAGCAGGTTATCAATTTGAAAGATTTGTTAAATCCTACCCTCAGAGTAGTAAAAGGGAGGATGCCGCTTTTAAAAGCGCTCAGAGTTATTACAATTTGTCTCCGAGGTATAATCTAGATCAAATCGATACAGAAAAAGCTATGGATAAATTACAAGAATTTATCAATAGCTATCCAGAATCAGAACAAGTTCCCGTAGCCAACGATATGGTCAAAGAGCTACGTACCAAGTTAGAAAAAAAGCGATTTGAGATCGCTAAATTGTATAATAAAATAGCGGTTAGTCAGTTTACCTATCCAGCGGCCATCACTGCTCTTGATAATTTTTTATCTGAGTATCCAGGTACCATTTACAAAGAAGAAGCTCTTTTTGTAAAATTAGATTCGGCTTACAAATATGCCATTGGTAGTCGCGAAGATTTGGTTAGAGAGCGTTTGGAGACCGCAAAAGAGTATTACAATACCTTGATCAAGTATTTTCCTGAGGGCGAATATAAGGAAGAGGCAACAGCAATGATTGAAGACATCAATGAGCGCCTTGCCGAAGACATAAATTAAACAACAACAGAGGATGAATTTTAAAGATTTAGAAGCACCGTTAAGTACGACCACTATCGATAAGAATAAAGTGGATGCCCCTACAGATAATATCTATGAGGCCATCTCGATTATATCAAAGCGTGCCACCCAAATCAATTCTGAAATCAAAAAGGAATTGCTAGAAAAGCTGGATGAATTTGCTACATTCAATGACAGTTTGGAGGAGATTTTTGAAAACAAAGAGCAAATCGAGGTTTCTAGATTCTACGAGAGTCTTCCCAAGCCTACAGCTATCGCTCTTCAGGAGTGGTTGGAAGAAAACGTTTACCACAGGAATCCAAGCGAAGGAGACCAAAAATAAGCCGCATGTTGCGCGGTAAAAAAATCATTCTTGGCGTTACGGCAAGTATAGCGGCCTACAAGGCTTCTTTCTTGACGCGC
>CAZJWI010000148.1:0-2349 GCA_964549485.1 uncultured Flavobacteriaceae bacterium | reverse complement strand
AGAAGAAACCTGGGAAGGTGTAATTAAGGCCATTGATAAAGGATTGCAACCCCATATTGGCCATTTAAAACGCCCAGTTACCGAAGAAGATATCACAAGGCTTACCGAGATCAGAATAAAGCGTATTTCTAAATTTGATATTGACAAAGCCCAACAAAAGATTGATGCTTTAGAAGAGCAGATTGCACAAACCAAACATCATTTAGAGCATCTGACACAATACGCCATAGATTATTTTACCCGTCTAAAAAAAGACTATGGGGCTGGGAAAGAACGTCAAACAGAGATCCGCATATTTGATGATATACAAGCTACCAAGGTAGTACTGCGCAATACCAAATTATATGTCAATAGAGCCGAAGGCTTTGTAGGTACTTCGTTAAAGCGCGACGAGTATGTAGCCGATTGTTCTGACATCGATAATGTTATTGTTTTTACCAAAGAAGGTAAAATGATGGTCACCAAGGTGGATTCTAAAACCTTTATAGGCAAAGACATTATACATGTTGCCGTGTTTAAGAAAAAGGACAAACGCACCACCTATAATATGATTTATCGTGACGGTAGTGGTGGTAGCACTTACGTGAAACGTTTTAATGTAACTTCTGTAACTAGAGATAAAGAATACGACCTCACTCCAGGTAAAAAAGGCTCGACAGTCTTTTATTTTACGGCCAATCCCAACGGAGAAGCCGAAGTTGTCAATGTCTTTTTAAGAGCAGTAGGCCAGGTAAAAAAGTTGCGATTTGAATTGGATTTTGCAGATATATTAATCAAAGGGCGAGGTTCCAAAGGCAATATTGTAACCAAGCACTCGGTAAAATCTGTAGAGCTTAAAGAAAAAGGCTTATCAACCCTGAAACCTAGAAAAATTTGGTTTGATGATACCGTACAACGTTTAAATGTTGATGGGCGTGGAGATCTCATTGGTGAATTTAGTTCGGAAGACCGATTATTGGTGATTAATCAACACGGTAATGTAAGAACTATAATTCCTGATGTTACCTTGCATTTTGAGGATGAAATGATCATACTCGAAAAATGGGTGCCAGAAAAACCGATTAGTGCCATTTATTGGGATGGTGAGAAGCAACGGTATTACGGTAAGCGTTTTTTAATTGAAAATCCAGACAAAGAAGAAATATTTATCTCAGATCATGAAGACAGTCAGTTAGAACTGGTTTCTACAGATTATCGCCCAGTAGCCGAAATGGTCTTTTATAAAGAACGAGGGAAGGATCAAAAGGAAAATGAATCGGTTTCTATGGAAGACTTTATCGCTGTAAAAGGACTCAAAGCCCAAGGCAATCAATTCTACTCTGGCAAATTAAAACAATTAAATTGGTTACCGTCCTTACCCTACGACCCTCCAAAGCCAACTCCAAAGGAGGATATCGAGGTGATAGACGATGAGACGGTAAAGGCTACCTCAGATACAAATAAGTCTAATAAGGAGGCTGCTACTAAAGATGATAAGGAGCCGCCCAAATTAGACGAGGAGGGACAGACGCTACTATTTTAACAAATAGGCTTCCAATCACTTAGCTCAAGTATAGCCGTGATTTTGTATCTTTAAATGAAAAAGGTGAGCACATCTTCTAGCGTCATAGGGTACTTGGTACTGACCTTTCTCATTATTGAGCAGGCGGCAGTATTTGCTTTCGCGCCAAGCGTTATAAGCCATCAGACCCTTGACCAACAGCCACAAATCAATAGAATTGCACAACCCTCTAGAAGTAGGGTGCCTTGTTCTGCCTTAGAATTACCCTTAAATGGTGCCACAAATGTTCCCGTAGAAACCGAGATACGCTGGGAGCCTACTGCTGGTAATTTTGGGTATATTATCACTATAGGATCGACTCCTGGAGGCAATGATATCGTTCCAGCCACAGGAGTGGGAGTAGCACAGTTTTCACCACCGCGTGGGCTACCTGAAAACACTATCATCTATGTAACAATTGAGGTAAGAGATAGTTCGTCTACAACTATAGTTTGCGACGAGCAAAGCTTTACCACAGGAATGATTACACAAACACCTGGATGTACCGCTCTTACACAACCTATAAATAATGAAATTGACGTGGCTGTAGATGTGTTATTTCAGTGGAATTATGCCCCACGAGCTACCAATTATATTTTACAAATAGGCAGTGCACCAGGGCTCTCAGACATCTTTAATATTGATACGGCTAGTAATGCCTTGAGTTTTAATCTCCCTTCAGACTTACTCAACGGGACCACCTATTATGCAAGAGTTATTCCCGAAAACAATATTGGATCACGATTAGATTGTCAAGAGACAAAATTTACTACGGTATTTTTAGATGATGCTCCTCCAGATTGTACCCA
>CAZJWI010000147.1:0-23237 GCA_964549485.1 uncultured Flavobacteriaceae bacterium | reverse complement strand
CATATCGGAGTTGCTAGAGACCTTCGAGCAGGATTACTTCGACAAGAAATTGTAACCGATCTAATTCTACCTTCTGTAAAAGATTTTAAGGTAGATAACATTGCCACAACAATTAGCGTAAACATTGAAAATAAAGAAGCTTGTGGCCAGTATTATGGATTGATGCTTTCTAATGTTGAGGTAAAAGAATCTCCAGATTGGCTAAAAGCTAAACTTAGAGCAATTGGGTTGACTCCAGTAAATAATGTTGTTGATGTAACAAATTTTGTTCTTCACGAAACAGGTCATCCCTTGCACGCTTTTGATGCAGATAAACTTGAGAACGATAGCATATCAATAAAAAACCTAAAGGCAGGAACAAAGTTTACCACACTAGACGAAAAAGAAAGAACACTATCGGACAGGGATCTTATGATCTGTAATGAGAAAGACGGTATGTGTATTGCAGGCGTATTTGGCGGTATGGATAGCGGGGTAACTCAACAAACACATTCGATATTCTTAGAAAGTGCCTATTTTGAACCAGTAAGTATTCGTAAAACGGCAAAGAGACATGGGCTTAATACCGATGCCTCTTTTCGATTTGAGCGCGGTATAGATCCAAATATTACAGACTATGCCTTGATGAGAGCCGCCCTACTGATTCAAGAAGTGGCTGGAGGTGAAATTACAAGTGAGCTAGTAGATGTTTATCCAAAAAAGATTGAAGACAAACAAGTATTTCTAAATTTTGAAAATGCAGCCAAGCTCATAGGAGAAGAACTTCCACGCGAAACGATTAAATCAATTCTCTCTTCTTTAGATATTAAGATCAATAACGTGACAGAAAGTGGCTTAGGAATGACTATTCCCGCTTATCGCAATGATGTCACTAGAGAAGCAGATGTCATTGAGGAGGTATTGCGTGTCTACGGTTACAATAATATAACTATAGGTACAAAGCTAAACGCCACCATATCTAACACCAAAAAATTTGAAGACTATAAAATACAGGATATTGTGGCATACCAGCTAGTAGGTCAGGGCTTCTATGAAATCATGGCCAATAGCTTAACCACACCTTCTTATGCCGATCTCTCAGAAGGTATACATGCCGATCATCATGTAAAAATGCTCAATCCTCTAGGACAAGAGCTTAGTGTAATGCGCCAGTCTTTAGTGTTTTCAGGACTTGAGGCAATTTCATACAATAAGAACAGAAGACGTTCCAATCTCAAATTTTTTGAATTTGGAAAGACCTATCACCAATACAATAGTGGCAGGGAAGAACACAAACACCTCTCCTTATTTGTAACAGGTAATAAGACATCGGCTACCTGGACTGCCGCAGAGCAGCCAACCGATTTTTTCTACTTAAAAGGAGTGATACAGGCCGTATTTGATAGATTGGGTATACATCGTCTGCGTACGGCTACCTTAAAAAATGATATTTTTGCCGAAGGAACAGCACTCCAACTTGGCAAAATGCCACTGGTAAGTTTTGGTAAACTCAAAACGTCAGTACTAAAAGCTTTCGATCTTGATCAAGCCGTGTTTTATGCAGATTTTCATTGGGATAATATTTTGGAAGTAGCAGCACGCAATCGTATCACCTTCACCCCTATTCCAAAATACCCTGAGGTGAGACGCGATTTATCCTTGTTGCTAGATACTGATGTAAGTTTTGATGAAATACAAACCTTAGCCAAACAAAGCGAAAAACAGCTGCTTAAGGATGTAAACCTCTTTGATGTCTATCAAGGATCTAATTTACCCGAAGGCAAAAAGAGTTATGCCATGAGTTTTGTATTACAAGACGAGAACAAAACGCTTACCGACAAGCAAATAGACAAGGTGATGAACAAATTACAACAACGCTTAGAGAAAGAGCTTGGGGCTAGTTTACGCTAAAAACCAGGGCTTTTGATTTAATCCAGAAGCCCTAAAAATTGCAATCCAAATACAAATGCGCCATCTGGCTTTCCTAGGCCTGTAGATCGCACATAATCTATACGAAGTAAGCGGTATTTACCCCATCCCAAATTGTCCAGGCCAATAGACCACTCTGTGTAAGGCTTTTGATTGGGCAATGCAATGAGATGAGCTCCTGCCACCAAATTAAAATTAAGCCTATTTATACCCGGTATTTTACCCAAAATCCACCCTTTAAAATTATGTTCGGCATGGGCCTCTATATAGTCTGTATTGGTACTTCGCGCATAGTAGGGTAAGAGTTGGAAACTGTTTAAGGTATACCCTGAGTTCACTCTGGTTTGATTGCCATTAAAGTGTTTGTAATCTATAAAGCTCAAATTGGATACCTCACCTAAAAAGGTTCCCGCTTTGACATTGTACCTAAAGCGGCCTTTGTTACCTATATCCAACCCCTGTTGAATTCGCAGCTCTAGTTGATCAAAATGAAAATCACGACTGGACGCCCCAAAGCCCTTTTCATAACGTAGAAAAAGCGTTGGGTATTTGTCGCTAGAGATATTAAACTTTCCCATAGGATAATTGTAATACTTCTGATCAAAGTTGAACTGAGCGGTAACCCCAAACTTGAATATCTGATGGTCGGTTATAGCCGGTATGCTGTCATCAAATGGATTTAAAGGATTATTGCTAGTATACGCTATATCTCTTTTTGGATAAAAGGTTTGATCTGTGGTATTAAATACAGCCGATCTATCTTCATAACTAGTGTTGGCATACAATCTAAAGCCATTCCACACTTCTTGACTGTAATTAATTTGTGCAAAGTTGACCTCATAAAACTTGGCATAATTGCGTTCAAAAAACAAACTAGTAATCGTATTTAATCGATCGCTGATAGCATTGGGATTAAACTGTCTTAATTCACTTCCGCCTCGCACACTTAATAAGGCGCGGTTGGTTCGGTTAAAGCGTCTTGAAAACCCTGCGACAGCTCGTAATTTTTCTTCAGAAAAGCCATAGTTAGCTTTCGCGAAAGCGGAAAAGGTTCTGGTATAGTCTTCATCGCTCCAGTTAAAATAATTGAGCCCTATATCGGCATTCCAACCTTGGACTGTATTAAATCCTATGTTTGTTAAAGGCCCGTCATAGCCCGCAGACCAGCGTTTGTAAGTGTTGGTATACTGATAGCCAGCAACAGGATCGAGTACACCTAACTTATTACCGCGAGCGTCAATAGAATCGAGATATTTTTTGGATTTACGAATCACTTGAAGACTGTCTTTTTTGATATAGTCTTCCAATTCTAATGTGGTAAGCGGAACCGGGCGTTGTGTTTCCCAATAGGCGCTGTCCTTTTTGTTGGCCTCTGGTGCAAATGAGAGCACCTCCTTGGTAAATGATCTTTTCTCAAATTGGGGTTTAAAATCATAATCGCTATAAGCAGCTGTAAAACGGCCGTCTCCGTTAAATCCGAGAAAACCAAAACTAAAATCGATAACCTGCGACAGCTTTACCCATTGTTTGAACTCAGGGTCATAGGTAAAATTTTGTTTAAAACGCAAATCTTTGACTACAGGCACTTGGATGGCTTCTCCATCGGTTTCTAAATCGACACCGTATAGTTGCCAATCATCTTCAACGATATATATAACGCCTTTAAATACACGATCTTTAGGACGTTTGGGACTCACTTGAATCTTATTGATCAACTTGCCCTCTTCGTAAAAGGTCCCCTCTAAAGTGTAGTCGTAATAAGCAAAGGCATTAACGCCAATAGGTGAGACCATCTGGGTATTGAGGTCTATGGTGTTTTCATAAAACGAAAAGTTGGCATCAATGGCCGTATTAAAACTAAAGCCGTTGTCATTACCGCTTACCTTACTGGCAAGAATATTTTCTTTAAAATTATCGGGGCGCTGATAGGCAATCTCCGAAATGGTTTCACTCAAATAGATAATACCAGTACGGGTAGAATCCAAACCACCGCCAAGATCTCCTACCTCCTGCCCTAGAATTTTTTCTGGAGCTTCCAATACCTTCCAAAGTCCACGAGAATAAAAATTGGCAGTGTATTCGCCAAGCCGATCTAAATTCTTTTTTCGTGCATCTATGGTCGCTCTTAAAATGCGATTGGCCGGATTAACACCAGCCTCTACTATAACCTCATCTAAAGAAGTAGTTGCGGGTATCATCACTATATCGAGATCAAGGGCTGTAGTACGCTTTTCAATGGGAATCTTTTGAGTAGTATATCCTAAAAACTGAAAAACTAAAGTTTCCTTATCAATCTTAGACAGGTCCAAATCGAGCAGGTATTGCCCATCAGCATTGGTTGTAGTGCCTTGATAGCCACCTTCTAGATAGACATTGACAAAGGGAAGTGGTGTATTGTTGTTATCGGTGACTACGCCTTGGATCTGAGCATATGCTGTAAGAGAACTAATAATAAGTAATAGCGAGAGTATTGTTTTACCCATAGTAGATGATTGATTGATTGTTTGAGGGGTAAAAAAACAATTTCTTCTGCAATCCAATTCTTAAGAAAATGTTAGTTGTGATAAATTAAGAACTCAAAAAATCAACTATTAAAGCTCTTTTTGATGCGACTTAGATTGCGTTTATTATCACGGTCTTTTATGGTCTCGCGTTTGTCATAGGTCTTTTTTCCTTTACACAATGCTATTTCTAGTTTGGCCAGACCACGCTCATTGGTAAATAAGCGCAAGGGAATAATGGTAAGTCCAGCTTTATTTACTTCGCGTTGCCACTTTTTGAGCTCTCTTTTATTGAGTAATAATTTACGTTCACTCTTTGGATTGTGATTAAAATAGGTAGCGTGCGAGTACATCTGTATAGTCATATTGATCACAAATAATTCCATTTGGTCATTAAACTCACAAAAGCTTTCGGCTATAGAAGCTTTACCTTCTCTAATCGCTTTGATCTCGGTTCCTACTAATTGTATACCTGCCGTCAATTTATCGAGTATTTCGTACTCGAAACGGGCTTTCTTATTGAGGATGTTTACCTTTTTACTCATGGCCTACAAAAATACATAAATTGACAACGATAGATTTTTTAATTCATCTTTTTAAGGTTTGATGTACCCTTTTTCTAAGAAAGTGATTGTAGATTGAGACGAGAAGAAGAATAATTTAAGGCAATTGTTTAGTTTCGCATATGCTTTACGACCAATACGTCAAACACAGTCCAAAATGAAATATATATTACTCCTTCTCATAGGCGCAAGCTTGTTGAGTTGCGATACCACCACAACAAAAGTCACTAAAGCACCCAGCGCTCAAACCATCGTCGATAAGGCCATAGCTCAAGCCGGTGGAGCTATCATTGCCAATGCCGCAATTCAATTCAAATTTAGAGATTACTATTACAAGGCTACTCGTCAAAATGGGCTTAGGACCCTTGAGCGCTGTACCGATGCCGCTTGCAGGCAGCAACAAGACATTTTGCGCAGTGATGGCAGTTTTGAACGCTTTCGCGAAAGCGCAAGATTACCACTCTCAGATTCGCTACAACAGCTTTACGGCAACAGTGTCAATTCGGTGCATTACTTCTCTGTATTGCCTTACGGTTTAAATGACCCTGCGGTTAAAAAGTCCCTTATAGGCGAACATCGGGTAAAAGAACAACCTTATTTTTTGATTAAAGTACAATTTGAAGAAGAAGGTGGCGGTGATGATTTTCAGGATCAATACCTCTATTGGATTCACAAAGAAACCTATGCTGTAGACTATTTGGCATACAATTATCAAACCAATGAGGGAGGAACGCGATTTAGAGCAGCCTACAACCCAAGAATAATTGAAGGAGTTCGCTTTGTTGATTATAAAAATTACAAACCTGCCAGCCCCTTTCCACCACTGAGCAGTTTGGATAGTCTTTTTGAAACTGATAAATTAGAACTGTTATCTACAATAGATCTAGAATCTATTACTGTATCACCCTGTCCTGCTTGTTAATCGATATGTAACAGCTCTACGGTTTTTTGATTGCCATTGAGGTGTACAATATATAGATTGCCATTATTGCTGTCGTCAATATCGCTATAACGATTTTCTCCAATAATTGCATTGACAAACTGAGGCGTTGTATTACTGTGTCCTACCACTAAGACCTTTTGCCCTTTGGTAGCCTGCTGAAATTGAGCGTCATAAAGATTTTTTGGATCATAAGATTGTACGCTTAGGCCTTTTTGTTGGGCTGTGGGCATTGCAGTTTGTTGCGTACGGTTATAGTTGGTTGCGTAAACTGCATCAAGAGCGATATCTTTTAAGAGCATACTCCAATTTTGAGCCCGCTGTTGCCCTTTTGGCGTCAAATCTGGATTGCGGTTTTCGGGATTGCTACGATCCTTCTCGGCATGTCTTATAAGGTAATAGGTTGTTTGCGTATCTAGAGTCGCTTCGGGCTTTGACTCACAGCTGTTTAAGGCAAGTATACTTAGGCTTATTAAAAAAAGGAAATATCGCATCAGTTTTAGGTACTTATAATGAATATATGATTTTACATGAGTCTAATGTACACAATGATTCTCAAAAAAACCTCCTAGTATCAGTACAAGAGCTATAAATATTGGGCAAAAAAAAGCGCTAACAAGGATAGCGCGTTTTTCTTTACTGAAGCGACACTTATAAGGTGTTCATTAATTGAATGATGGTATAAGCGGCCAGAAATGTCGTTGTTAACACCGAGTAGATTGCCAATGCTGTATTGGGTTTAGGGTGTCGTTCTCTGATTTGATTGTTGTTCGTTTCCATAATTATTGATATTGATTGATACTTAAAAGACGAATCAAAACTGTAATTGTTACATCAAATCATAAAAACAAAAAAGGATATCGCCAGATATCCTTTTTTGTTTTATATGTATTAAATATGCAGTAGAAAACCCTAGAACATGGCTTTGATCTTGCGATACTTGGCCTGCCACAACTCGAGTTCGTCTTTGTGTTTGGCAATATTTTTATGCACCTCTTTAACCATAGGATTATCATCGTCAACATGCTGGAAAAAGCCTAAATTGTTTTCTAACTGGTTGATCTCTGATTTGATCTCCTGCACTTTTTTCTGAATAAAAAAGCGTTCCTTTTCTAAGGCACGTTGATCATTGGCATCTGCCAGATTGGACATACGATTGTCATATTTGATAAGTTCGGCCTCTTTCTTATCGATATTTAATTTACCAAACAATTGATCTAAAGCCTTATTAAAGTGATCGTCTATTTTCTTTTTGGCGTATGGGACACGCCCTATAGCCTTCCACTCCTTTATATGTGTCTTAATCAATTCGAGATTGGCATTATGATCTCCTTCCAATTTGAGCTTTTTGACTGTTTCTAGTAGCTCCTTTTTCTTCTCATAAGCCTGCTCTTCTCCAGCATTGGCTTGCTTCTTGGACGCGTGCAAGCGATCAAAGAAATGATTACAAGCTTCCTTAAACTCTTTCCACACCTTATCGCTGTCTTTACGAGGCACATGACCAATCTTTTTCCAATCGGCCTGAATCTTTTTCATCAGTTCTATAGTAGTGGTAAAATCTTCGTTGTCCTTATTATCGTTGGCAATTTGGATAAGGGCTTTTTTCTTATTTAAATTGTCATACTGCTCACGCTTTTGAGTTTTGTAGAAATCATTTTTATTGTGATTAAAACTACGTACGGCGTTTTTAAATCCACTCCAAGTCTGTTCATTTACTGCCGCTGGAACTTTGCCTGCTTTAAAAAAAGCATCTCTAAGCGCCTCAACTTCTTTAATTTTATTTTGTACCGCATTATGAGAAGACAGCGGTTGTCCTGCTATGGCTTCAATCTTTTCTATGATCTCTCTTTTAACGGCCAGGTTCCCTTCCCAACTTTTTTCGATTTCCTGTTGTTTGGCATCTCTGGCATCGTGAATCTTTTTTGTTGCTATGCTAAAAGCTTCCCAAATCTCATCGCTGTATTCTTTGGCAACGGGTCCAATCTCTTCCTTCCACATACGATGCAATAATTGCAGCTCTTTAAATGCCTTATGAACATCTTGTTCTTGGGTGAGTTCTTCGGCTCGCTCTACCAATTGAAGCTTCTTGGCGAGATTATCCTGGAAATGCTTATCTCTAAATTCTCGGTTGAGGTGCAACAATTCATAGAAGGCATCTACATGGTGGTAGTAATTATTCCACACCAAATTATAGCGATCTCTAGGGATGTTACCCGCATTGTGCCATCGTTCCTGTATGTCTTTAAACTTGTTATAGGTTGTATTGACGCTTTCTGCTCCACCCAACTCGTCTCGAAGTGCTTTGACCTCTTCAACCAAGGCGTTTCTAATCTCTTCGTTCTTTTTGAGATTCTTTTGACGGTTTTGATAGTATTTAGAACGCCTATTGCGATAATCGTAATAAGCCTCATTAAAGGCTTTTTTTAACGGAGATTGATATCTAAAGTCAATGATATTACCTCCTTCTGCAAGAAAGGCTTCTTTGGCCTGTGTCATCTCTGCATCAAACTGCGCATCAAAAGCAGTTTGAATTTCGTCAACATGAACCTTAATCTTTTGAATGGGGGCAGTTTCAACCAAAGACTTGAGCTCATCTAGTAATTCCTCTTTAGACAAACTAGCATAGTCTTTTTTAGGAATCTCTTTCTCTACGGTTGTCGCAACTTCAGTTTGTTTTGAAGATTCTTTAGATGATGCTTCCTCACTGTCAGTGGCGTTAAGTTCTACATCTTTATCTGTATCCTTCTGTTGCGTTGCTGCTTCCTGCTGCTCTTCTGAAGCTTCTGCCTCGATTTCTTGGGTTGTGGGCAACTGGGCATCATTGGCCGCCTTTTCCAAGTTAGTTATTTCCTCTTGGAGGTTATCATTGGCCCCATCGTTATTTGTTGGCTTCGCCTCGGTGGCCTTTTCTGGTTGCGCATCCTCTTGAGGTAGATTTTCTTCAGACATTTCTTTCAATGTTAAGGTTCATAGTTATTGAGCGCTTAAAGATACTAACTACAGCCCGAATTACAAGGAGCTCATCTTTTAGATCTGTTGCCAGATTTCCCAAGCCTTTTCGGCCTGAATTTCTAACATACGCAATCCATTAATGGTATAGGCGTTTTGGGCTTTAGCTTTTGCTAAGAATGTGGTAAGGGCGGGATTGTAGATCAAATCGTAGGCAATGTGATTGGTTGTCAAATGCTCATAAGGTAGCGCTGGGTGATCTTCGGTATTTGGGTAAGTACCCAAAGGAGTACAATTTACGATGAGATTGGTTTGAGCCATTAGTTCTGGATCAATATCGGGATAGCTTATCCAATTGTTTTTTTGCTTTCGCGAAACATATTGGCAACTCACCCCCAATTGCGATAAGGCATAAACCACCGCTTTTGAGGCGCCACCGGTACCTAAAATGAGTGCTAACTGTTTGTTTTGCTCTTTGCTGGAGCAGTCCAACTGATCTGAAAATTGTTCGAGTAGGGCCTGTTGAAACCCGATAAAGTCAGTATTGTAGCCCACGAGCTGGCCATTCTCATTGCGTTTGATTGTATTAACGGCACCTATGGCCCTGGCGTGCACATCGAGCTCATCCAATAAGGGGATAACAATTTCTTTATAAGGGATAGTCACGTTATAGCCTTTAATAGTTTGATCGTCTAATACAGCTCCCACCCTATCTAAGGTTTCACAATCAAAATTCTCATAGCTAGCAGCTATACCTTCTCTTTTGAATTTATGGGCAAAATAGCTCGCCGAAAACGAATAATCGATATGCCTGCCTATAAGACCATATTTATCCATGGCGTCTTGTTTTATCTCCATATTTGCCCAAGGCAACCACGATTGCTATACCTACCAAAATAAAAAAAACAGCCAGGGTATTTTCCAGATTTACAGCAGTAGGCCAAAAGCGATCGTAATTGTCTAAAATGGCATTGCCATTGCGATCTATTGCGATACCACCACTGGCATCCAATTCGTAGACCTCGGTTTTCCAAGGCCAGACTACCCCAAGAGATCCCGTAATAAAACCAATAATCACTGCATTGGTATTATTTTTATAATGTTTGAGCAAATACCCTAAGAAATGGGACAAAGTCACAAGACCGGTAAGTGAGCCAGCCGCAAATACTAACAACACCTTGACCAATCGCATTTGTACTGGATTATCGACAAATGAGAAATCAAAAGAAAGAATATCAACAATAGTGGCATATAAAGCATTTACTGCATCTACTAGCAAGAGCACATAATTACCTAAAAGCATTAGTATAAACGAGCCAGATAAACCTGGTAAGGTCATTCCTGATACTCCGATGATGCCACAAATAAATACAAAAACCAAGTGATCGTTTTCTTGTGCCGGTTCGAGTAAACTAATACTTACCCCAACCATAGTTCCTAGGATCAACAACATGATATTGGCTTTATTCCAAGCCTTAAAATCTTTGGCGATGTAATAAATTGATCCAATAATCATCCCAAAAAAAGTGCTCCATACCAACAGCGGATATTCCTCTATGGCGAGGTCTAACAAGAGTGATACACTAAAATAACTAATGAGCATCCCAAGAATGAGCAGTCCTAAAAACTTGCCATTGATGTACTGCCAAAATGAGGCAAATCGCCCATTAAATAACAACTTGGCCGCAGTAGCATTAATTTTTTGAAGACTGTAGATAAACTCTTCATAAAATCCAGCCACAAATGCTACAACACCTCCAGAAACGCCTGGCACCTTATTGGCAGCGCCCATAGCTAGTCCTTTGAGTACTAACCAAAACTTATCAATAAAAGTTCTAGTGTCTGTCTGCATGGGTTTGTTTTTGTCCTGCTGTGCGTTCTAATAGCAATATCAATACAAATCCTAAAAATGCCGCGATACAAGCATACAAGACCAATGGCTCACCTTCGTAGGATTGCGGAAGAACGCTATCTTCGAGTAAGGGTACCTCTACCCCATGTCTGTCTATCCTGGTAGATATCACTCTTTTCCATGGCCAAATCTTATTTAAGGATCCAATCATAAACCCTGTAAGTACAGCCAGAGTCATTTCTCTTTTGTGCTCAAACATCCAACGCAGGGCTTTTGAAAATAGTTTTAACCCTATGACACAGCCCAAAATAAATAAGAGTACTTTAGACAAACTCAACTTGACCATATCCCAATCACCAGAGCGCAATCCCGTTATAAAATCGGTCAAAGTGCCCAATACCAATTCATACGATCCAAGTAGTACCAGGATAAAAGAGCCAGATACTCCAGGCAATATCATCGCAATGATGGCGATAAAACCAGATAACAAAAAGTAATACCACACATCGGGAGCGGCACCGGGAATGGCTATAGTGATATAATAGGCCACCACGGCTCCTATAGCTATAGCAGCTATGATCCCAGCATTCCAGCGATTGATTTGTTTACCGATGTAAAGCACGCTTGCCAATACAAGTCCAAAGAAAAAAGACCACACCAGTATGGGTTGATGTTCTAACAAATATTTAATCAATTGTGCCAATGATAAAATACTCACAAGCACACCACCAAACAAACTCAAGAGAAAGCCTAAGTTGTAGTGTCGAAACATCGCCTTAAAACCATTGCTTTTCCAAAATGAAAAAATACCAAGATCCAACCTGTCAATAGTCGTTATCAATTCTTGGTAAATACCAGTTACAAAGGCAATCGTACCTCCCGATACACCTGGGACTACATCGGCAGCACCCATGGCTATTCCTTTTAAAAATGTGGTAATATAAGAGCGTATTTTGTTAGGCATAAGTATCAGTTACGGGAATCGCTAAAATAATAGCTTTCCTACGAAAGACCTACAAACTTTGTGTTGATTTTTAGTGTATAACGCTAGTATCGACTTAAAGTTAAACTGTGTTTAGAACTTCCTACAGTTTCCATTTTATTTAATTAATTTAGGCCTCTAATAAATTTTGATAATATGAAGTTAATTTTTGCTGCTGCAGTATGCATGGCCTTAGTGGGTTGTAAAGAATCCAAAAAAACCATAACCGACCCTCCAAAACCTGAGTTTATTGATCTTACCGCCTTAGAGGGCGATGGAGATAAAGTGTTGCAAACCTATATCAATACCATTACCGAAGCCGAGCTCAAAGAGATGCTTTATATCTATGCAAGTGATGAGATGGAAGGTAGAAACACTGGAGAACCTGGTCAAAAGAAAGCAGTTGCCTATCTTAAAGATTACTACAAGGCACAAAATATTCCTTCAGGCACAAAAGATGACACTTACTTCCAAATTGTACCAGAGACCTATTTTAGGAAAAATAGTGGTTTAAAAGCATCTGAGAATGTGCTTGCCTTTATCGAAGGTTCTGAAAAACCCGAAGAAATTTTAGTCTTGTCTGCCCATTTGGATCACGTAGGAATAGACAAAGACGGAAATGTGTACAATGGGGCCGATGATGATGGTTCAGGAACGGTGGCGCTTTTAGAGATTGCCGAAGCATTTAAGATGGCCAAGGAAGCTGGTGCAGGTCCAAAACGATCTATCTTATTTTTACACGTAACAGGTGAAGAAAAAGGCCTTTATGGCTCAAAGTATTATACCGAATATCCTGTATATCCGTTAGAAAATACGATTGCCAATCTCAATATAGATATGATAGGTCGTAATGATGAGGATCATAGCAACGACAATGACTATCTCTATCTTATTGGTTCAAAAATGCTAAGTCAAGAATTACATGATGTTTCTGCGGCTATCAACAAGAAATATTTTAATATGAATCTGGACTATCGCTATGATGCTCCCAACGATCCAAACAAATTCTATTACCGATCAGATCACTATAACTTTGCCAAAAACAATGTCCCTGTCATCTTTTATTTTAATGGGGTTCATGAAGATTACCACCGTATTTCTGACACCCCAGACAAAATTAACTACCCGTTACTTACAGAGCGTACGCGTTTAATTTTCGCGACAGCGTGGGAATTAGCCAACCGTAAAAACAGGCCCGCATTAAACCCTGCGACAGAATAGGTTAGCGATCTAAACATCAAATGAGTACCATAAATACAAAAAAATGTTACTTTTTTTAAGCAAAAGAGTTGCTGAACACTAAGGAATAATTATCTTTGCCAACGCTAAGCAAAATGGTGGTTGTAGCTCAGCTGGTTAGAGCACTGGTTTGTGGTACCAGGGGTCGCCGGTTCGAACCCGGTCTTCCACCCTTACGCAAAAAGCCTCATCAAATGATGAGGCTTTTTTTCTTCTAATAAGAGCAGTAGCGCTAGCTCAAGTCAAACATGGGGCTTATTATCCCGATCAAATTAAATCAAATAAACTATCTACTGCTGCATAGCGTTCTACGGTAAATCCTTCTCCGTACTCTGTACCAATCAAACGTCCCAAATCTCTCGCACGATAGTGGATACTGTCTTTAAAATTTTGACTAGAGATAGGGGTTTGATCTTCTTTAGAGTTTGGATCGTAAAATTGACTGCTATAGGCAAATACAGCTTCTTGTTTCTTCTCTATAAAACCTGAAACATCCACCACTACATCTGGCTCGATATTTTGCCATTGGATATAATGATAAACGTGCTTGGGGCGCCATTTTTGCTGGGCCTCTCCATGGCGCTTTGTTTGGATTTTTTCTAATCCACTCAAAAAACAGGCGTCACTTGCCAGCTTGCTGCCTTTGCCATGATCAATATGGCGGTCGGTAATCGCGTTACACAAAACCATATCGGGGGTATAGGTACGAATCACTTCAATTATCTTTAGCAAATTTTCTGGGGTGTGCTCAAAAAATCCATCGGCTATGGCTATATTTTCTCTCACACTAACCCCTAAAATGGCTGCTGCAGCTGCCGCTTCTTGAGCGCGTATTTCGGGCGTACCTCTCGTTCCCAACTCGCCTCTGGTAAGATCGAGTATGCCTACCTTTTTCCCATTGGCTATTTCTTTGGCTAAGGTCGCTCCACAGCCCAATTCTACATCATCAGGATGTGCGCCAATGGCGAGTATATCTAATTTCATTTTCTAGTTTTTAGTTGAGGACTGACTGTTTTTTCTTTTTGGCCTTAGGAGCCACTTTGGCCAGGGCTTGTATGATATCCAGTTTTAAATCCTTGACCTGCTCTATCCCTACCGAAAATCGAATAAGCCCCTCAGAAATACCTTGCTTTTTTCGCTCTTCTTCTCCCAATAAAAAATGTGAGGTTTGAGCAGGATTAAGCATAGTGCTTTCTACCCCTGCTAGACTCATAGAAGGTTTGATAAGTCGCAAGGCTTTTTGAAATGCCTCGGGATCGATATCCTTAGCCAGTTCAAAAGACATCATCCCACCAAAGCCTTTCATCTGAGCCTTGGCTAGTAAGTGATCGGTATGCGTAGTAAGACCAGGATAATACACCCTATCAATATGATCTAAGGCGTCTAACCATTTAGCCAATTTCATCGCATTTTTATTTTGCTTTTTCACACGGATGCCCATGGTTTTCATACTGCGCTCCAACAACCACACCGTAAGATCACTTAAACTACCTCCAAGGTTTTTGGCGAGATTCCAAATCTGTTCAATATGGGCCTTACTGGCTACAACCGCCCCAGCACATATATCGCTATGGCCTCCCATGTATTTGGTAGCGCTATGAATGACAATATCAACACCAAATTTTAAAGGCTGTTGGTTTATTGGTGAGGCAAAGGTATTGTCAATCATGGTCACTATGCCTTTTGACTTGGCTAGTGCTGTCACCATGTGTAAATCGGTAATGGTCATCAGTGGGTTTGAGGGTGTTTCTATATAGATAACTTTGGTGTTGTCTTGAAGCGCTTTCGCGAAAGGGTCTTCACCCAGACCCTCTGTAAACGTATAGGCAATATTGTATTTTTCAAACTCTTCTACAACTAGATTATAGGTACCTCCATACAGCGTTTTTTGTAATACGACATGATCACCCGCATTGAGAAAGGCCAGTAAGGTGGTACTTACCGCAGCCATACCACTCCCAAAAATAAGTGCATCTTCTCCACCCTCTAAGGCGGCTATTTTTTTGCTAAGTCCTTCTTGGTTGGGCGTATTAAAATATCTCGGATAGCGTTTAATATCAACATCCATAAAGGCGTATGATGACGACATATATATAGGAGAAACAGCCCCCTGGTATTGTTCGTCTTTGAGTTCTCCAGTATGTGTGCAGATCGTATTGACCCCTAAGTTCTTGGCTTTCATATGGCTTGTAATTATAAGTCTAAAAGTACAAATAATCACTATAGTCTACCTCATATACACTAGTATTTTGGTAAGTATTCTTTACGTGCTTACAGTATTTTCTGTCGTAAAAGATTCAAAAATTTTATACGAAGTACCTACCTTTATAGGATATGAAATTGATTACAAATATTCATCAATTATTGGTGACAGGTACCTTTGACGCACCTGTAGCAGGATCTGCTCTTAAGGAAATGCCATATATAGAAAACGCTTTTTTACTCATAGAGGATGACCGCATATACGATTATGGTCCTATGGAAGATATGCATCCCATTGCTGTAGATGAAGTTATTGATGCAACAGGACAAATTGTGTTACCGATGTGGTGTGACTCTCATACCCATCTCGTGTTTGCCCAAGGCCGGGAAAAAGAATTTGTAGATCGCCTCAATGGTTTGTCCTATCAAGAAATTGCCGCTCGTGGCGGTGGTATCCTGAACAGTGCCAAAAAATTGCGAGAGATGGATGCAGATAGCTTGTATGAGGGAGCTGCAGCTCGTCTTGAGCAACTTATCGCTTTAGGTACTGGCGCGATCGAAATCAAAACGGGTTATGGGTTGAGTCTAGCTGCCGAGGGCAAAATGCTAGATGTAATTGCCAGACTCAAAGCTAATTTTGATATCCCAATTAAGGCTACCTTATTGGCGGCACATGCTATACCAGAGAACTTTACCAATGATCGAGAGGGTTATATTGAATGTATAATAAATCAGATGATACCCGCTTTCTCTAAAGCCAAGCGTTGCGACTTTATCGACATATTTTGTGAATCTGGCTATTTTACCGTAACCGAATTACACACTGTATTAGCGGCTGGAGTAGCTCATGGCTTGCGTCCTAAAGTGCATGTTAATCAATTTAACGCCATTGGTGGTATAGCTGCGGCAGTTGCTCATAATGCGCTTAGTGTAGACCACTTGGAGCAACTCACTCAAGAGGATATCGATGCCTTGCAAGACTCCAAAACCATCGCGGTTGCCCTACCCGGCTGTTCATTCTTTTTGGGTATACCCTATACTCCTGCGCGGCGTATTATAGATGCTGGTCTTCCCATCGCTATTGCCAGTGATTTTAATCCAGGATCGGCCCCTAGTGGCAATATGAATTTTGTAGTGTCTCAAGCATGTATTAATTTAAAAATGACCCCAGCCGAAGCCATTCTTGCTGCAACGATTAACGGGGCCTTTGCTATGGATGTAGCCAAGGAAACTGGAAGCGTAACCAAAAATAAAAAAGCCAATCTCATAATGACGCCAAAACTGTCTTCTTATCAGGCCATTCCTTATCACTTTGGGCAGCATCAAATAGCCCAATTAATTATTAATGGTGAATTTGTATAACTATGTTACCCAATTTTAGAATCGCCGAAGCCGGAACCGTTTCTGATCTATTTAGAAAGAGAGAAATTGACACTTTTTATGCGGCAGCCCGCCATATTCACAACCTTCCTTACGGGCGCAATAAACAACCCAACAAACCACATACTGTAATTATTGAAGGTAAAGGAACTTGCTCTACCAAACACAGCTGTTTAAAACTACTAGCCGAAGAAAACAATATCAATAGTATTGAACTACATATGGCCATCTTTGCCTTAAACGGTCAAAATAGCCCTCAGGTCAAAGAAGTACTCGAAACTTACCATTTGCCCTATCTTCTGGAAGCCCATGTATATTTGAGTTATGCAGGCGAGCGTTACGATCTTACCCATCCCCATACCTCAGCCAAGCCCTGGGAAGAAGATATTTTGATAGAAATAGCCATTGATACCGATCAAATTGGAGAATGGAAAAAGCAGTACCACCAATCGGTTTTAGAACAGTGGCTCGAAAGAGATCCAATAGACTATACCCTGAAAGAGCTTTGGAGTATTCGTGAAAAATGTATAGCAGCTTTAGAAGATTCTTAGTCTATATAATATCAAATGATCCTAAAAATTGCGATCTTTAGGTTTCATAGTTGACCATCTACCATCCTACCGCATGATTCATTTACAATACGCCAACGCTACCGATATACTTGCCAAAACCGCCGTTCGTAAAGGAGAAACCAAACTAGGAGAGCGATTTGAGTATCTTACCGCACTAGAAAATTTAAAGAACAGTAGTGCCCGCTATGTGGTTTTTGGTATAGAAGAAGACATAGGTGTACGCGCAAACTTTGGTAAGGCAGGCACCGCAAAGGCTTGGGATGCATTTTTAAATAGCTTTGTTAATCTTCAACACAACAGCTATAATCATAAAAAAATCCTTCTTTTGGGATCAATTAAGGTAGTGCCTAGTGAGCCTATTGATAAAGATACGCCTATGCAAACCTTGGGAGCTATTGTAGATCGAGTCGACAATATGGTTTCCCAGGTTGTAGCTGCTGTGGCAAGTGCAAACAAAATTCCTATCATTATAGGTGGTGGTCACAATAATGCCTTTGGAAATATCAAAGGGGTTTCTCTAGCCAAAAATAAACCTATCAATGTCATCAATATAGACGCGCATACCGATTTACGTCCTTTGGAG
This sequence comes from uncultured Flavobacteriaceae bacterium, assembly GCA_964549485.1. Classification (GTDB taxonomy): domain Bacteria; phylum Bacteroidota; class Bacteroidia; order Flavobacteriales; family Flavobacteriaceae; genus Dokdonia. The sequence goes on along the minus strand of CAZJWI010000147.1, from coordinate 5,566 downwards.
TATCGTCATAGTGGTAATGGATTTAGTGCTGCTTTCAAACAAGACAACCAAAGCTATTTAAATCTGTATAGCATTTTTGGACTACATGCCAATTATACCCCTCAAGCCATTTTTGATTGGATGGATAAACGCCCCCAACAAATTGATTATAAGTTATTTGAACACATCACCTCCGAGGCCGATGCACCTCATGTTTTCAAAACAATGATTTCTAAGTTGCAAGGTGATGCCATAGGTCTAGAACTCGATTGTGATGCCATACAAGATTTTCCCAGTAGCGCTCAGACGCCAAGTGGTTTTGAGGTCAATACCATTCGAAAATGTGTCGCTATGGCTGCTTCTCTCCCTCAAATCGCCTATTTTCACATTTGTGAAGCAGCGCCTACAAAAAAGACCCGCGGGCAGGTGGGCAAGGCATTGAGTTATTTAGTTTCCGATTTTATTCGCGCTCATGATTCAAATTAGACCCTTTCAGAAAGCAGATGCACCCGTATTCAAGGCCCTCAACATCGCATGGCTGGAGACTTATTTTTATGTCGAAGCCTACGATAATGAAGTTTTGAGTCATCCCAAAAAATATATACTGGACAAAGGCGGCTATATTTTTATGGTTGACTATAAGGGAGATACTATTGGCACCATGGCCTTACTCAAACATCCCAGTGAGATCTATGAGTTTACAAAAATGGCCGTTACTCCAAATCTTCAAGGTATGGGGATAGGACAAAAAATGATGGCCTATGTGATTGATTTCGCGAAAGCGCAGGGCTTAAAAGGACTAATACTCTACTCTAATACCAAATTAAAAAATGCCATTTACATCTATAAAAAGTATGGCTTTGTAGAGATACCACAAGAAAAGGAGGTGATTTACAACAGAAGTAATATTAAAATGAAGTATCCACTATAACCACAAATGATGAAAAAGACACTATTAATAGTAGCGATAAGCCTTTGCGCTTTGAGCAGTTGCAAAGACAAAGAAACGCAATCTAAAGATGCTCAAGAGCCCTCAGAAAGCAGTTTAAACAAGACCCCTGCCGCTACAGAAACAGGTTTTGAAATTATCCCCATATCTCATGGTACGCTTGTGCTAAAATGGGATGGTGCGACTATTTATATAGATCCGGTGGGCGGTTTAAATGCTTTTAAGGGGCAAGAAGATCCTGACCTGATTCTCATTACTGATATTCACGGAGATCATCTCAACAAGGCAACACTAGATAGCTTGCCTACAGCCCGTACCTCATTTATAGTACCAAAGGCAGTTTCGCTCAAACTAGGAGAAGCCTATAGCACCCAGACCACCATCCTTGACAACGGCGCTATTATCGATAAACTCGGATTTACTATAGAGGCTATCCCTATGTACAATCTTAGAGAAGAGGCACTTAATTTTCATCCAAAAGGTCGTGGCAATGGTTATGTGATTTCCAAAGACGACAAACGTGTTTATATCTCTGGGGATACAGAAGACATACCAGAAATGCGTCAATTAAAGGATATCGATATCGCTTTTGTGTGTATGAATTTACCGTATACGATGCCAGTAGATCGCGCTGCAGATGCTGTGATAGCTTTTGAGCCAACTACCGTTATACCTTATCACTATCGAGGTACTCAAGGCCTTAGCGATGTTCAATCTTTTAAGGAAATGGTCAATAAGGCCAAACCTGAGGTAGAGGTCATCTTACTTAATTGGTACGAAAACGCGCAAAATAACTAAAAGCGACCCTTTTAAAAATGTAAAACCCCGTGATCTGGTGTACGATCACGGGGTTTGTGTTTATTTTAACTGGCGTTTTACTTTAAGGTAAACGAGGTTTGAGCAATAAGTGCAGGACCATCAAAAACGTTTACATTATAAACACCTGCCTCAAAGTCTCCGTCTATAGGAGGAATATTTTCGCAAATATCTAAGGCTTGATTTTCATAAAAGAATTTTGATACAGTGCTATACGTCAATTGTCCCTCTTCATAAGTTAGGGTCTTGTTATCACCTAAAATACGTTTTCTAGGGTCTATTACCTGTACATACAACATACGGTCACCTGCTTCGGCAAGACGATTTTGAGGCACTGTATAACAGGCTCTAATCTTGTCGACACGTCTGGCTCTTGCATTTTCGACTAATTTACCAGAAGAACGTTCTATGACACCAACCGCTTTTAATTTGTTTGCGGCAAGAGCAGCTCCCAAAGACACACGTTCAGCAAGTTTATCATTTTCTATGGTTAAACTATCGCCTTTTCCTCTTTGTACTTCGAGCTCATAGGTCGTACTGTCAACCCGCATGGCTAGCAATTGATTACTCCCGCGCAAACTATCATTTTGTGCAAAGAGAAAGTCACGTTCTTTACGCAACTTAAACACTTCGGTTCTGTATTTACCTAAACTTGCTATTGTAGCGTCCTTAGCATCAATATCGGCAATGAGTTGCTGTATGCGATCCCGGGCGTCATTGAGCTCGGTATCTTTTAAATTATTTTCTTCAATCACCACATCGTATTTGTCTACCATCTCTTTGAGATCTGCGAGGACGACGTTTTTCTCTTGAGTCAATTGTGATTTGGTGTCCTTTTCCTGATTGTAAAGTTTAACAGCAAAGGCTCCAGCCACAACCAAGAGTACCGCCAATATACCAGTGATGATCTTGATTCCGTTATTATTATTCTCGTTTTCCATGATTTTTAAAAATTGTTTAATGGTTATACGTCTAAACGTTCGTAATTGGATTATGGTGTATGCGCTTTCGCGAAAGCAAACATATTTAATCTTCATTTAACATTCCTAGCAGTAAGGTATTAAAAATGAAGACCTATTAAAACTCAATTTTTTCCCAAAATACTTAAGACGGTGTTAAATCTATTTTTGTTTTACTTTTTTTAAATACTTTTAAACAAAATTAGGCAATGAAGTCAATAAACGGAATTTTACTTTTAGCTTGTATATGTTGGTCCTGCTCTTCTGATGAGCAAGATCCCACTATGATTACCCCTACAGAGCGACGTACAACAATTCCCGATACCGCTTTTGAACAGGCTCTGATCGATCTTGGAATCGATAACGAATTGGACGGATCGGTACTTACAGCACGTTTGGAAGGAGAATCAACCCTCTTACTAGATGATAAAAATATAAGTGATCTTACAGGTATCGCTGATTTTCCAGATCTGGAAAATCTAAGGGCAAGCAACAATCCTATTACTACTGTAGACGTATCTCGTAATACAAGCCTACTTTTTATTAAATTAGAAAACACCCCATTGAGTGGGATATCCGTTTCTAATTTGGCAGATCTTGAAAAATTAGAACTAGGATCGACTAGTCTACAAAACATCGATTTGAGCAAAAACACAAAACTACAACTCTTTGACGCAGACAATACACCACTGAGCAACCTGGACGTTTCTCAGAATCCTGAGCTATTTACCCTTGATGTGAGAAATACAGCACTGAGTTGTATACAAGTAAGCGAAGCTCAATTAGAAAACACACCACTTAACTGGACTATAGACGATCAAGTCACCTTAAGTACTTCTTGCAATTAAATCCTAAAAATAACCCACCCGAATGCATCAAAAAAATAGCGGCTCACAAAGCCGCTATTTTTTTATTGATCCTAGAGCTATAACTTACCTGCTATAGTTAGGAGATTCTTTAGTAATAGTAACATCATGCGGGTGACTTTCATTGATGCCGCTCGCTGTTATTTTTACAAATTGTCCTGTTTCTTTGAGTGTGGTGATATCCTTTGCACCACAATAGCCCATCCCTGCGCGTAAGCCACCTACAAATTGGTGAATACTCTCGTTGAGCTCTCCTTTATAAGGTACACGACCTACGATTCCTTCTGGAACCAATTTTTTAATATCATCTTCTACGTCTTGAAAATAGCGATCTTTTGAACCTTTTTTCATGGCCTCTACAGAGCCCATCCCTCGGTAAGACTTGAACTTACGACCTTCATATATGATGGTTTCTCCTGGTGATTCTTTGGTACCAGCTAGCAGTGATCCTAGCATCACGCAATCGGCACCTGCTGCTATCGCCTTTGGGATATCACCAGTGTAACGTATACCGCCATCGGCTATAACAGGAACTCCAGTGCCTTTTATCGCAGCTGCACACTCTAATACTGCCGAAAATTGTGGAAACCCAACTCCTGCAACAACCCGTGTTGTACAAATTGAACCAGGACCAATCCCAACTTTGACGGCATCGGCACCAGCTTCGACTAAATATTTTGCCGCGGCTGCTGTAGCAATATTACCTACCACACAATCCAGTTCTGGATGAGCGGCTTTTACTTCTTTTAATACACTTACTACTCCTTTGGTATGCCCGTGAGCCGTGTCTATTACAATAGCATCTACACCAGCTTTGACTAAAGCCGAGGCACGCTCTACAGCATCTCCGGTTACACCAATGGCAGCAGCCACTCGCAGTCTACCATATGAGTCTTTATTGGCGTTTGGTTTGAGGGTTAGTTTAGTGATATCTCTAAATGTGATTAGGCCCACCAAACGATTATCTCCTTTTATAACAGGCAATTTCTCAATTTTGTGATCTTGTAGGATCGATTCGGCTTGTTGCAAAGACGTACCTTCCTTGGCGGTCACTAATTTATCTGAGGTCATGACTTCCTTGATAGGGCGGTCGTTATTTTTTTCAAAGCGCAGATCTCGGTTGGTAACTATACCTAAAAGTTTGCCAGCGTCGTCTACAATAGGAATACCCCCTATACTGTGTTCTCTCATAGCATTCTTGGCGTCGCTTACTTTAGAATCCAAGGGTAGTGTTACCGGATCTATGATCATACCACTTTCGGCGCGTTTGACCTTTCGCACTTTCATCGCCTGATCTTCAATGGTCATATTCTTGTGCAACACTCCAATTCCGCCTTCCTGGGCAATAGCGATAGCCATTCGGCTTTCGGTAACCGTATCCATAGCCGCAGAGACTATTGGTACATTGAGCTCGATATTTCTAGTAAATTTTGAGGTAATTCGGACTTCTCTAGGAAGTACTTCTGAGAATGCGGGTACTAAAAGTACGTCATCATAGGTTAGACCTTCTCCCAGAATTTTGTTTTCGTGTGCAGTCATGGCAATTAAGATTGTAGTTAGATCCTCCTTAGTGTCAAACGGTTCAGCTTTCGCGAAAGCCAGCTCGTAAAGCCGAAGTCAATAACAATTAATTGCGTGCAAATATACGGCTAAAAAGCTTACGGCCTTGTGCTTTCTTTTAGCGGTGATCCAAATAATCAAAACCACCGTATATAGAACAATAACAACGACGACAGCTGCCCTATGTAGCTGTCTCATTTTTTTAAATTTAAATAAGAAGTATGAAAAAAGGTTTGTTTACAACCGCAATAGCAATGACACTTGTATTAACATCATGTGTATCAAAAAAGAAATTTGTTGAATTGCAACAACAACATGACGATACGCGTGTTCAATTGACAAAAACACAAGTTGCAAAGGAAGAGATTGAACAAAAATATGCTGCGATTGAAGCGCGTGTTGAAGATTATAACGCAAAGATCAATTCGCTAAAAGAT
>CAZJWI010000146.1:0-4094 GCA_964549485.1 uncultured Flavobacteriaceae bacterium | reverse complement strand
AAGGTGGTGCTTTTGATTCAAAACAAAATACGATTGCAACGGTAAATGGAGTGGATATCTCAAGAGAAGACTTTGCTCGTAAAGTTGAATTACAATCTCGTAATCTAGGACAAGGTGGTTCTACTATGCGAGCTGTAAATTCGGTTTTTGAAAGAGAGGTTGAAAATGCAGTATTGGAAGAGCAATACGAAGAATTAGGCATTCGAGTAACTAAAGAGCGTTTACAAGAGCTTTTAAAAGGAGCCCTAGAGAGCAATCCAACTTTTCAGGATGCCGATGGTTTTTTTAGCGAGGCTAAGCTTCAGGATTATATCAATTCTGTAAAAAATACAGAAGCTTTTAATGCCTGGTTAAACTTTGAGCAAAACTTAATCAATACTGAAAAGCGTGCTATTTATGACAATTTGGTAAAAGCTGGTGTAGGTGCTACCCTTAAAGATGGCGAAGTTGCCTATAAGTTAGATGGCAATACTATTGACATACAATATGTGCAGGTACCTTATTCTACCATCGCCGATGCTGATGTAGAGGTAACTAAAGGTGATATAGCTGCTTATATTAATGCACACAAGGAAGAATTCGAATCTGAGGCAACACGCAATATTCGTTTTGTAAAGTTTGAAGAGAAACCTACTTTAGAAGATGAGAACGCCTTAAAAGCAGAGCTCGCTACCCTTATCAAGCAAACCACTTATAACGGTGTTACCGAGCCAGGTTTAGAAAATGTAGCCGAAGAGAACATTGCCGAATTGATCAGTGAATATTCAGATTTGCCTTACAATGATCGTTTTGTATTCAAGAACCAACTAAATGCTGCGAGTAGAGATACTCTGTATGCCATGAGTACAGGTGCTGTTTACGGACCGTACAAAGACGGAAATTATATGAAGATTGATCGTGTAGTTGCTGTAAAGCAGTTACCTGATACGGCTTCTGTTAGACATATATTAATTTCGACACAGGGCCCTGAGGCTATGGAGCAAGAAAAGGCAAAAGCTTTGGCAGATAGTCTTGAAAAAGTGGTTCGAAGAAGTCCTAGTAAATTTGAAGCACTTGCTGCTCAATTTTCAACAGATCCAGGAAGTAAAGATAAAGGGGGCGTTTATGAAGATTTCCCTTATGGTCAAATGGTACCAGCATTTAATGATTTTTCTTTTGAGCAAGAAGTAGGAAGTATTGGAACCGTAGAGACCAATTATGGATTTCACGTTATAGAGGTACTTGACCAAAAAAATACTCAGAAGGTGCTAAAAGTGGCAACTATCGCCAAAGAAATTCTCCCTTCAGAGAAAACCATTTCGCAAGTTTACAGTGTAACGCAGGATTTTGAAATTGCCGCACGTAGTGGAGATTTTGAGGCCATAGCTACAGAAAAAGGGTATACGGTTAAGCCTGTGAATGCAATCAAGCCTCTTGACGAAACCCTACCAGGCGAAGGTGCTCAGCGTAGCATTGTCACTTGGGCTTTTGACCAGGAGTCTGAGGTGGGAGATGTAAAGCGTTTTCAGGTAAACGATGGCTACTTAGTGGTTGAATTAACGAAAAAGACTAAAGAGGGATTAACCTCTGCCGAAGATGCTGCTACCTTAATTACTCCAAAGGTGCGTAAGCAGAAAAAAGCTGAAATGATCAAAGCGAATATCACAGCTACAGATTTACAAGAGATGGCAAATAATCAAGGGCAGAGTGTAAAAACTGCTGGTGCATTAAATATGTCTAATCCTACCATAGCTGGTGCTGGAAGAGAGCCTAAGGTTGTAGGGGCTGCTTTCGCTTTAAGCGAAGGACAAACCTCAGACCTAATTGAAGGCGATCGCGGTATTTATCGTGTAAAAGTAACCAAGGTAACCGAAGCTCCTTCCTTAGATAATTATGCTGTATTTACTCAGCAAAGAACTCAAGCTGCACGTAATGGTGTAGGGCCAAAAGTGATTAGTGCACTTAAGAAGGCCGCCGATATAGAAGATAACAGAGCTACCTTTTATTAATAGGCAGTAATAGTTTCATAAAAAAGGCTCGCAATTGCGAGCCTTTTTTATGCCATCTATTATAGAATCATTTGGGTGTAGGGGATGATTGTTGAATATCCTTTATCTCTAAAGTAGTCCTGCCGGGTTGCATCTCCAGTGGCCATAATAAAGTCGCCTCCCCAGCCGCCTAAACTTTTAATAGCGCCTGGATAATCGGGAAACAGTCTTTCTTTAACGCTGCTAAGTTGTAAGACTTTGGCAAGCTGTGTTTCATGAAGGGTAATGAGCTGCTCAAAGACCGCTAATGTTTTGGCTTGAACTATGGCATCACTTATAGCAGAGATTGTTTGTATAAGCGTACTACTTTTCTCTGGGTGTACACCTTTATAATGTGCTATACTCTCCCGACTATTTTGTTTGGTATTCAGATGTACAAAAAAAATCGAATCTTTAAATGAAGGCGTAAAGGCAACTGGTTTAACCGCTACACTTTCACTGTCTCGTTGGTAATAAATGGGTCCCTCTGCTTGTGCACAAGCAATATCATAACCACTCCCTCCAAACGTCTGAGCAAGTAAAGTATAAGGATTGATATCCAACCATAAAGCGATATTGTTTAGCAGCGTAGAAGAAGAGCCAAGCCCCCAATTACGAGGAAACTCTAATGTTGACGTAATTTCAAAACCGAGCTCATGGGTCAAAGGTGTATCGCTTAACGAGAATGCAGTCACTAAAATGTGCCCTAGTGTTTCAATGACGTCTTGAAGACTGTTTCCCTTTATACTTCTCAGTGCTTCAAAGTCATAGTGATGGCTAAACCAGGTGCTATCGTCGTGCAACTTACTCGTCCATGTAATGCCCTGGCGATCTGATGCTACTACCTGCATGTGTTGTCCTTTTTGGGTAGGAAGGGCCAGTGCCTTGGCTCCGTCAAGTGCTACATATTCTCCGGTGAGTAGGAGTTTGCCGTGACTGTAAAACTGCTTCAAATTATTGTCTTAAACTAGTGATAAAATCAACAACGGCGGCATGCGTCACTGTGGCTGTTTTAAAGTGGTGTACTGTTTCTTGTTTTTCGGAGGCTGAGGCGTCCATTTGATTGAGAATATTCATCAAGTGCATCTTCATATGACCTTGTTGAATACCTGTAGTAGTAAGCGATTTGACTGCGGCAAAGTTTTGAGCCAAACCGGCAACAGCTACTATTTGCATCAATTCCTGAGCCGATGGATTGCCCAATAATTCCATAGACCATTTGACCAATGGATGTAATTTTGTCAACCCGCCTACGGTTCCTAGGGCCAGAGGAACTTCAATGGCAAAGTTAAACTGCCCCTTTTCAATGCTGGCAGTGGTGAGGCTGCGATATTGACCATCCCTAGCTGCGTAGGCATGTACCCCTGCTTCTACAGCTCTAAAATCGTTACCTGTAGCCAATATAACCGCATCGATACCATTCATAATGCCTTTGTTGTGGGTAACTGCTCTGTATGGTTCAACCGTGGCAATGGCAACCGCTTGCACAAACTTTTCTGCAAATTCGTGCCCATCAATTCCTTTTTCGGTCAAAGCGGCAACTGGGCAACTTACCTCTGCGCGTACGAGACAGTTAGGTACGTAGTTGGACAGTATGCTCATTATAATCTCCATCACATCGGACGCTTCAAAACGCGAGTCGGTTTCAAAGCTATCTTTCCAAGTTTTGGCAAATTGTTCGAGACAGCTATTGATAAAATTGGCACCCATAGCGTCTTGAGTGTCAAACTCACAATGCAATTGATAATAATTGGACAATTGATCCCTCTTATCTACCAAAACTATCGCTTTTACGCCTCCTCCTCGTTTTTCCATATTGCGGGTAAGTGAGGCAGCTTCTCTATGCAATTTTGGGAGGGTATCTTTAAAAAAAGCTTCTAAGCGCTTAAAAGCACCAGTGTAGGTGAAGTGAACCTGTCCCACCTTGGTGCTGCCTAAAACAGTGGCTTTAAATCCTCCGCGTTCTCCCCAAAATTTTGCCGCCTTGCTCGCTGCTGCTACTACCGAACTTTCTTCAATCGCCATAGGGATGGCATAGGTCTTACCGTTGATGTCTACATTAGGAGCTACGCCTAAGGGCAGGTAAAA
>CAZJWI010000145.1:0-16547 GCA_964549485.1 uncultured Flavobacteriaceae bacterium | reverse complement strand
AGCGTCAACCCCTTGAAATGGCTCATCCATAAAGTAGATAGACGCATTTTGCGCCAGTGCTCTGGCCAGAAATACGCGTTGTTGTTGCCCGCCACTCAATTGGCTTATCTGTCTGTTTTTAAAAGAAAGCATTCCTACTTTTTCTAAGGCCTCTAAGGCTGTTTTCTTTTCTTTTTGACCTGGGCGTTTAATCCACCCTAATTGCCCATAAGTTCCCATCATAACTACATCAAGGGCCGTGGTTGGGAAATCCCAATCTACACTCCCTTTCTGAGGTACATAGGCAACTAGCTTGCGCTGTTTTACATAGGGTTTGTCATAAATGCGTACACTACCCGCTATAGGATCGATAATGTTTAAAATGGCTTTGATAAGGGTTGACTTCCCGGCACCATTAGGTCCTACAATAGCCATGAGTACCCCTTCAGGTATAGCAAGGTCTATATCCCATAGCACAGGCTTGTAATTATAGGCTACGGTCAAATCGTCTACGCTAATGGCTATTTTGGTGCTTTCCATATCGTTATTTTAAGGCCGCTACTATGGTATTGACATTATATCTAAACATCCCTATATAGGTTCCTTCAATAGTACCGGCATTACCTAAGGCATCACTGTATAAAGATCCGCCTATACTTACATCATGACCCTTGGCCTTAACAGCAGCCTCTAGTGCTTCTATAGTGCGTCTAGGCACCGAACTCTCAATAAAGATAGCTTTGACCTGATTGTCAATAATAAACTGCGATAACCGCTGTACATCCTGTACTCCAGCCTCGGTAGCGGTAGACAATCCCTGAAGCCCTACCACCTCAAAACCGTATTGTTTACCAAAATAATTAAAGGCATCATGAGCAGTCACTAGTATCCGTTTTTCGGGAGGCAGGCTAGCAATAACAGCCCTTATCTCTTTATCTAGGGCTGTAAGCTTATCGATATAGGCCGTTGAATTGTTGTTGTAGCTCGTCGCATTTTCTGGATCTCGTTTTGACAATTCGGCTGCCACGGCGTTGGTAAATTGTTTAAAATAATCAATATTAAACCACACGTGAGGATCGTAATTGGAGGCAAAGTAATCTGACCCAATCAAGGTCTTTTTGTCTAAAAATTCACCAAGGGCCACCTGCGATTTTTGAGCACTAGCCATCTTTTCAAACACCTCTACCAATTTTCCCTCTAGGTGAAGTCCGTTATAGAAGATAATATCTGCATTGGCTAATTTGCTCACATCCCCGGCACTTGCTTTGTACAAATGCGGATCTACGCCAGCCCCCATCAAGCCTTCAACCTCTATGAGATCGCCGCCAATATTAGAGACCAAATCGGTAATCATCGTAGTTGTGGTTACTACCTGTAATTTCTGATGATCTCCTTTTGAATCTTTTTCATTCTTACAGCCTACACAGGCCGCAATAGCTAATATGTAGAGTATTTTTTTCATCATTTGTTTTTATCTATTCTAAAACTGACACCTGCGCTTAAAAGAAGATCCTGACCTTCGGTAATACTTTGGCCCACTGTGGCATCTAACTGAATCAAAGGACTTACCAAATACGTCACACCCGCATCCCAAAAGTGATTGGCACTAAAATTTTCTGGCAAATCACCGTATAACTCGGCATAGACTCCAAAACGATCTGAAAAGGAATAGCCATAGGCAATGGTATAGATATAAGCCACGCCCGGTACATCTTCAAAAAACTGCGCTCCGATATTGTAGGCCAGACCAGACTTCTCACTAAGGGTATGATTAAAAGCAAATCGAAAATCTGTAGCTGTAGTTTCAGGTCTAAAAGCGGTCTTTGCTGTAAAGGGCAAAAAAACATGCCCGATAAGGCCAATTTCTGGACGCCAGCCCTTTTCTTCTACAATAGCTACTTTCATACCTAGTAGTAGCGGGCTTAAACCCAAATCTGTTGTTATTGTACGATTGGCGGTTTTGTTTTGAAGCTGTTCATAATTCCAACCCAGACGCAATTCAAAATTATCCCAGATACCATATCGCAACAGGGCTGTATTAAAATTATACAAAGTAGTCTCTGTTACTCCATCATCATAAGTTTGAAGGCTAGCACCTGTCTCTACCTGAAGGGATCCAACAGGGACAACCGTAGGAGCTTCGGTTGCGTCAGGTCTATCTGTGACAAGAGGGGGTTGCCCGTTGCTATTTTGAGCCGTAGCCAAAGCCAGGCCAAACAATGTAGTCAATAATAAAAATGTCTTTTTCAAATTCTCAATATTTAGATTTGTATGTATAGATTTTCTGCGATTTTTTTGGAAATAAAAAACTGCTCCCGATTGACCTGTATCACCATAGATCCATCAAAAAATTCTTTCCCCAGAATAGTAATTGGTGTACCAATAGCGATGTTTCGTTTATCTAAGAACTGCAAAAACTCGGCGCTCGTCTCGCGTACACCCACTAGAATACCCTTATCTTTTTTTGACAATTCTGACAACAATCGCTTGTCGGCACTTTTGATATTTCCATTTTTATCAGGGATAGGATCGCCGTGAGGATCATAGTCGGGATAATCCAAAAACTGATCGAGTTTCTCGATAAGCACTTCAGATTTTATATGTTCTAATTGTTCTGCAATCTCGTGTACCTCATCCCAGTGAAAATTTAATTTTTCTACGAGAAAAACTTCCCATAAACGGTGTTTTCTCACAATGTTTACCGCCACTAGTTTGCCCGTATCGGTTAGCCTGGCACCTTTGTAACGCACATATGAAACAAGCTCTTTATCGGCTAGTTTTTGTACCATATCTGTGGCAGACGATGGTTTGGTCTCCATTTTCTCGGCTATGGCATTGGTAGACACACCTCCCTTACTTTCTTGCTGCAAATGAAAGATGGCTTTTAGATAATTCTCTTCAGCTAATGAATACATGAGGCAAAAGTAATGTAATAGTAAGGGTACAGCAAAAACTTATTTTAGGCTTAACTAAAATTTAGGAAAGTTGTAAAAAAAGGGCCCCTTAGGGCACCAGCTCTTTTACTTTCTCATATACCAACCCCGCTTCCCAGCCTCGATATAAGAGGTAATCTGCCAGTTTTTTCCGTTTACGGTATTTGTCGGTCTCCTTCTCCAGTTGTGCTAAGCGCTTTCGCGAAAGCGTATCAAACGCATCTTTATAGGCATGGTCATCGAGCTCTTGTAGTGCCAATTTTAAATTGTAAGCTCCTATCTGACGGGCTTTTAACTCTCGCTCAATACGCTGTTTTCCCCATTTTTTGTGATTAAACTTACCTCGAGCAAAGGCCTGAGCAAAACGGGTTTCATTTAAAAAATCATGCTCGATCAAATGGGTGATAATTTGATCTATAGCAACAGGTATCATACGCATATCTGCTAATTTTTTGCGCACTTCTTGATGGCAACGCTCCTGATAAACACAATAGCGTTCTATGGCTCTTTTGGCCTCTTCGACTGTGTATGATTTAGATTTTTTTTGCATGAATAACAGCTGTAAAAATACGGCTTTACCAAAATCTAAGGCATAAAAAAACCCCATTCTCTAGTAGAGAACGGGGTTTTAATTTTCTTATACTTTTATGACTTTACCATCTTTATCGGTAAAATTATATTCCAAGTAAGTATAGGCATCTCTGGGTTGAACTTTAACCCATTTCTTATGCTCCATAAACCATTTGGATCGTATCGATGGAAAACCTTTGGTAAGGTAAGCCGCCACAAAAGGATGGGCGTTTACGGTTACTTTCTTGGTTCCGTTTTTAAATAATTTTTCAAGCTTTTCCTGCATTTTATCAACCAAGATAATCGGAGCTTCTATTTCTCCTCCTTGTGAACCATTGGGGTTCTCTTCTCTTGTTTTGATTTCCATTTCAGGACGTACGCGCTGTCTTGTAATTTGGATAAGTCCAAACTTACTGGGCGGTAAAATTTTGTGCTTGGCGCGATCATCTTTCATCTCTTCTTTTAAATGATTGAATAGCTTCCGTCTGTTTTCGGATTTATTCATATCAATAAAATCTACGACGATGATTCCTCCCATATCGCGAAGGCGCAGCTGGCGTGCCATCTCTGTAGCAGCGATCATATTAACTTCTAACGCAGTGTCTTCTTGACTCTTTGCCTTATTAGATCGGTTTCCACTATTGACATCAACTACGTGTAATGCTTCTGTATGCTCAATGACGAGATAAGCCCCTTTGCTCATTGATACGGTTTTTCCGAAAGATGTTTTGATCTGACGTTCGATACCGTGCTTTTCAAAAATTGGCACTGGACTTTTATACAGTTTTACAATGTTTTCCTTCTTAGGAGCGATTTCGCTAATGTATTCTTTCAATTGGTAATAGAGCGTTTCGTCATCTACCACTATACTGGTAAACGAATCGTTAAATATATCTCTTAATATAGAAGAGGCTCGATTCATTTCTCCCAATACTTTACTGGGTAGGTGTGCTCCTGGAATTTTTTTACACATGGCAGACCACTTGTCTACCAAATTTTGCAGGTCCTTGTCTAGTTCTGCAACTAAGACTCCCTGGGCTACGGTTCTTACAATAACGCCAAATCCCTTTGGGCGTATGCTTTGTACTAATCGTTTAAGACGCGCTTTTTCTTCTTTGCTTTCAATCTTTTGAGAGATCGAAATACGGTCAGAAAAAGGCACGAGAACAATATATCTACCTGCAATAGAAAGCTCACTACTTATACGCGGGCCTTTGGTAGAAATAGGTTCTTTTACGATTTGAACCAATAGGTTTTGATTGGATTTTAGAACATCAGCAATTTTGCCATTTTTGTCTATATCCTTTTCAAAACGGAAGTTTTTTAATGAATAGTCTTTTAATTTACCTGTGCTTACTTGTTTGAGAAAACTGAGTAGAGTGGGAAGTTTTGGGCCGAGATCGTGATAGTGCAAAAAAGCATCTTTTTCGTAACCTACGTTGACAAATGCAGCGTTGAGGCCCGAAACACATTTGCGAATCTTGGCGAGATAAATATCGCCGACATTGAATTTGTTCTCGTCATCTTCCTTGTGTAACTCTACGAGTCTTCCATCCTTAAGTAAGGCAAAATCAACTACTGAGGAACTAGATCTTATAACTAATTCTTTATTCACTCTTTAGTAATTTTTATCCATCACGCTAGGCGTGACAAATGGATTGAACAATTGTTTTATCACAGGTGAGTACTTGGTGTACGGTTGTAATAAAGGCGGTGTATACACAACAACCCCAAGGTTAAAAGGGTATTGGATGTAATACGATGTCAAAGAACTATAAAAGAAAAAGTAGCCCTAGACTACTTTTTCTTCTTGTGACGGTTCGCTCTGCGTCTTTTCTTACGCTTGTGCGTCGCTACCTTGTGTCTTTTTCTTTTTTTACCACTTGGCATAAAATGATTGTTTTTTAAGTTACTATTTTTCTACAGCAACGTTTGTCTTTACGCCTTCTACAAAAATCTTAGCAGGCTTAAACGCTGGTATGTTGTGTGCTGGTATTTTGATAGTCGTATTTTTTGAAATATTTCTACCAGTTTTTTCAGCTCTTGTTTTGATAATAAACGAACCAAAACCTCTTAAGTAAACGTTATCACCACTTTCTAATGATGTCTTTACTTCTTCCATAAATGATTCAACAGTTGCCTGTACATCATTTTTTTCAATTCCTAGTTTTTCAGAGATCTTCGCTACAATATCAGCTTTCGTCATTATGTCAATTATTAGGGGGTTAAAAATTCAAGGTTGCAAATATAACGATTTAATCTTCAAACTTTCAAGCATAAAGTTTTAAAAAATAGAGGGATAAAATATAAATTTACCAAATGCCCAAAAGAGATTTGTATTTTTCTAACGCACTTATAGCGTGGTATTTAGAAAATAAGCGTGAGCTACCCTGGCGCAGCACCAAAGATCCCTATCGAGTCTGGTTGTCCGAAATCATCCTGCAACAAACCCGAGTAGCACAAGGAATGCCTTATTATCTGGCCTTTATCGAGGCCTTTCCACGGGTTCAAGATCTTGCCGCCGCCCCCGAAGCAGAAGTACTCAAACTCTGGCAAGGCCTAGGGTATTACTCTCGGGCCCGCAATCTTCACGCTGCGGCAAAAATGGTGGTCAATCAATACAACGGGCAATTTCCTACTACCTATAAAGAACTACTAACCTTAAAAGGTGTTGGCGATTATACCGCCAGCGCCATAGCTAGTTTTTGTTTTGACCAAGTAACCGCAGTGGTAGATGGCAATGTATACCGCGTCTTATCTCGTGTCTTTGGTATCGATATCCCAATCAATACAACTGCAGGCAACAAAACTTTTAAAGCACTGGCTCAGGCGCTAATTTCTCCCAAAGACCCCGCCACTTTTAATCAGGCTATTATGGAATTTGGCGCTCTTTATTGTACTCCAAAAAATCCCGATTGTACCCACTGCATTTTTCAGGATCAATGCGAGGCGCTTGCCCATAAACAAATTGATAAGCTTCCGGTCAAATTAAAAAAGACTAAAGTCAAAACTCGGTTTCTCCATTACTTTTACATTAGATCAGAAGATAACAAAACACTGCTTCAACAACGTCAAGGCAAAGGGATCTGGCAAGGCCTGTACGAATTCCCACTTATAGAGACCAGCAGTGCCATAGCCCTAGGTGGACCAGAGGCAGAGCGCTTTCGCGAAAGCGTAAACCAACAACCTCCCTTTGACCAGATGGACATCTTAGAACTATACCCCTACAACGATAAGCCTATCATTCACAAACTATCTCATCAGCACTTACACACGACTTTTTGGATTGTTGAAGTGCGCAAACTAGGACAAAATGCCATGGCTATAAGCGAACTGCAAAAGTTTGCTGTACCTGTACTTATCGCGAACTTTATCGATACCTTTACCGCCAATTAATTTGAAAATTTCTTACATTTGAGTATATGGCTGGTACAGTAAATAAAGTGATTCTTATAGGACACACAGGAGACGAAGTGAAGATGCATTACTTTGAAGGGGGCAATAGTATAGGTCGTGTCCCTCTGGCTACCAATGAAGAATACACCAACAGAAACACTGGTGAGCGTGTAAGCAACACCGAATGGCACAATATTGTAGTGCGCAACAAGGCCGCCGAGATATGTGAGAAATACCTTAAAAAAGGCGACAAAGTATATATCGAAGGTCGTCTTAAAACGCGCAAGTGGCAAGATGATAAAGGACTGGATCGTTACAGTACCGAAATACAGTGCACCGAATTCACCTTTCTTACCCCAAGAGCCGAAGGTCAAGGAGCCAGCCCGCAACAGCCAGGGCAAATGAGCCAGCCGCAATCTGGAATAAACTCACCTCATTCACAACCCTCACAACCCTCACAACCCTCACAACCGGCTCAACCCTCGCAGCCAGCTTCTAATTATCAGACACCTGCGGCCACGCCACAGCCAGATGCAGCGCAGGAAGAAGACGATTTACCATTTTAAACCATAAGCAAACGTGGATCCTGATCCTGAACCTTTATTGATATCCTTTCTCTTGTTAGAGAGTGGTATGTTTTTTTCGGTGATATTGCTTCTAGTACTCTTATTGTGTTCTGCACTAGTGAGCGGCGCCGAAGTGGCCTTTTTTGCACTAACACCTCAAGATCTTGAGAATAAAGATGAAACTACAGCCTCAAAACAACTGGCGCTAGTGGTCAAACTACTCGAAAAACCTAAAAAATTGCTCGCCACTATACTAGTAGCCAACAATGCGATTAATATTGCGATTGTGCTGCTTTTTGCGAGTTTGGGCGATGTGTTTTTTACCGATATCGCTCCCAAATTTCGCTTTTTTGTGGAAGTCATCCTGGTCACCTTTCTCATCTTGATGTTTGGCGAAATATTACCCAAAATCTATGCAAACCGTAATCGCAAACAATTTGCAGCTATTATGGCTTATCCTTTGCGCGGGCTAGATATACTGTTTACACCTCTAAGCGGCCCCATGCGCGCCATAACCCTATTTGTTCACAAGCGCTTAGGCGATCAAAAGAGTAGCTTTAATATAGACCAACTCTCACAAGCTTTAGAACTGGCCAGCGAAGAAGACACCACCAAAGAAGAACAAAAAATATTACAAGGCATTGTATCATTTGGGAATACCGATACCAAACAGGTAATGCAACCGCGTATGGATATCTTTGCCCTGAACAAGGAAGATAGTTTTGCCAAGATACTCGCCGATATTACCAAAGATGGTTTTAGTCGTATTCCCGTTTATGAGGAGAGTATAGATACTATTAGTGGTATACTTTACGCAAAAGACCTGCTCCCCCACCTCAACAAAAAAGACTTTGACTGGAACAGCCTGATACGAGAACCTTATTTTGTCCCAGAAAACAAAAAACTCGACGACCTCCTGGCCGAATTTAAAGAGAAAAAAAGCCATTTGGCTATCGTTGTAGATGAGTATGGCGGTACTAGTGGCTTGATTACCTTAGAAGATATTATTGAAGAGATCGTAGGCGATATTAGCGACGAGTTTGATGATGAGGATATTATTTACTCTAAACTAGACGAGCATAATTATATTTTTGATGGTAAAACGTCTCTAAAAGACTTTTACCGTATTATCAAGCTCGAAGACGAGTCTATCTTCGAAAATAAAAAAGGCGAAGCCGAAACCATCGCTGGTTTTGTTTTAGAAGTATCTGGCGGTTTTCCTAAAAAGAGTGAAGTAATAAATTATCTTAATTACTCGTTTACGGTAGAGGCCATAGACAAAAAACGCATCAAACAAATCAAATTTTCTATACACCCTTGAGATACTTACCTCACCTATTTGTCACCATTTTGAGCTTGTCGTTGTTATCTTGCGGTGGCGATACGCTACCCAAACCAGAAGGCTTTCTGCGTTTAGAATACCCTATGCCCACTTACACCAAAACCGTTCAAGATTGCCCCTATACTTTTCAAAAAAACACCTTAGGAGAGGTGCGCTATAAAGACGACTGCTCTGCCGTGGTTAATTATCCTTTACTGGATGGAGCGCTTTACCTCACGTATCGCCCGGTAGATGGAAATATTAATACGCTATTGCGCGATGCCCAAAAACTCACCTATGAACATGTCGTCAAAGCCGATGATATCATAGAAGAAAAATACATCAATAGCGAGCAAGGTGTCTATGGCATGTTTTACGATGTACGCGGCAATGCGGCATCTCAATCACAGTTCTATGTCACAGACAGCACCCGTCACTTTATCACTGGATCTATTTATTTTAATGTCAAACCCAATTATGACAGTATCTACCCCGCCGCTGCCTACCTTAAAAATGACATTAGATACTTGATGGAAACCATAAGCTGGCAGGATGATACCAATTGATAGTCTGGCCCATCTGACCTTTTTTCCGCTTTCGCGAAAATCAATATTACCACAAGTAAACCCCTGAGCCATTTAGGGTCTAAGTATTTACATTCATTTTTAGCGCAATAGGTCACTACATTACGCATTTATTTCTCAACTTTGCAACTCTAAGCAGCACTCTATGCCAAATAGTACGTTGAAGTGGATATACCTGATTGTATTATCCATTATTTGGGGAAGTTCTTTTATCCTCATCAAAAAAGGACTTGTTGGGTTAACCCCGATGCAACTAGGTGCCATGCGCATCACCTTCTCTGCTATAATTCTTTTGGCCATTGGCTGGAAAAAACTGGGCAATATCAATAAAGTGCAGTGGAAATGGATCTTTATCTCAGGTATTTTGGGGACAGGCCTACCTGTTTTTCTATTTGCCTTTGCCGAAACCGAAATTGACAGCGCTATCGCTTCTATTCTCAACTCATCTGTACCCCTACTTGCCTTTTTGATCGGGATTATTGGATTTGGAACCAAGTTTGTCAAAAATCAGTTTGTTGGTGTATTGGTAGGTCTGGTAGGTGCTGCCGCTCTGATATTGATAGGTGCCAAAATAAATCCAGACCAGAATTATTATTATGCCCTTCTGGTCATCCTTGCCTCGGTTATGTATGGAACTAATGTCAATATCATCAAAAAATACCTCCAAGACGTCTCGGCATTAGGCATTGCTGTAGGTAATTTTATCTTTCTGATTATTCCGGCCTTGGTTATCCTCTTTATGACCGATTTTCATAAGCTACCACTCACCACAGATAGCACTTTACAAATAAGTCTTGGCTATGTATTTCTGTTATCGGCCTTTGGCACCGCTGCCGCCAAAATCATGTTTAATAAATTGGTGCAAATTAGCACTCCCGTCTTTGCCTCCTCAGTCACCTACATCATGCCCATCATTTCGGTATTTTGGGGATTACTGGATGGAGAAACCTTCACCTTCTGGCAATTTATAGCCGCTATTGTTATTATATCAGGTGTATATATTGGTAATAGAAAGTAATACCCAAAATAAACTAGGGTGGCTGGTTTAGAAGGTATATCCCAATCTCAAGTGTAAATTTCCAGCTACTTCTGAGTCGTTCTGTCCAAAACCAGCTCTTTCGGCAAAAATGTATCTATATCCAATCCCTGCACCTAGTTCGTAGGTCAAATGAGCCCCTATATGTCGTCGTATACCCCATGTTGGAATGACAGATATATCACTGATCAAGGAAACATTAGTTTGACTCGAGATCACAAACCAATCTGGGTGATAACTAGTCTTGAGCGAAATAAAATTACCACTGTTGTTATCTATACGTTTAGATTTTTTGACTCTTCGTTTGAGATTATAATACCACCGAGGCTCGGCAGTGAGCACTGGTGCTAGTAAAAAAATTGTGTCATCATAGAAGTCACCACCCCAGATACCCGTATCAAATCCAATCTCGGCACGCAAGGCAATTGCATCAGATAATCTAGTTTCATTGTGTAACCAAATGCCTAGAAAGCCAGCTTGTAGTCCTGATACCGATTTATCTACACTTAGCTCGAGAGGCAATTGTTGCGGTTCTTGGGCTTGCAGCCCACTTAATGACCCAGCACAAACCAGTATAAAAGCAATTATTTTTTTCATTGAGTATATTGTTAGTACTACCATAGAACCTTTCAGAACTACCATTTCCTACTTGCTTTTGCGGTTATTTAGAAAAATAAAAACTAATCGATTGACTGGCTGTCTTTTACTGTAGTGGGTTATGCAGTATTTTTTATACGGGTCCTTCATCTCAAAAATGAGCATGGCAATTGCCGAAGGCGCATTGGCTCCATTAGACAAATATAATAGCAAAAGAAAATGGCAGTCTACTAAGTCGTAAAAGAAGCATTTTTAATGTAATTGATAAAAGACCGCTTTGACGTTTCTACAACTTTCCATTTTGTTGGTTTCTTGAGTGTATTAGGCACTAAGGTTTTATCTTGTAGGTTAATTGCCATCTCCAATTGCAATTTTATGTGCTGAGTATGGTCGTTGGCATCTTCAAAAGGTGATCTGTAACTGTCGAGCCTGTAAGAACCCTGAGCTGACTCTACGTAGATATGTGGCACTCCTAAATGTTTACGAATGGAAATACCCTCAATTGCCGAAATGGCAATACGAAACCCACCCTCATTATCATATCTTTTGGATAGTTCTTTTTTGAAGGCGTCAGTAAAAAGCTGCGGTTTTGACTTGACACTGTCGTGTAGCTCATTGGCCATACTATAAATTTTGAGGCCTGTATTTAAGGCGCCATAGTCATCTGCTATACCTATTACTGTCGAGGCTATTGGAAACAACTTTTTAAAGTCAGATTGTTCAATACCTCTTGGAATAAAATACAACTGATGTAATGAGATCAATAAAATGCCTCGCGTATTTGACTTGCCTTTTTGATCTTCTTTGTGCAACCAAATATCATAAGAGTAAAAGAATACATTTTTATAAGCGTCGAAAGACATAAAGTCCCTTGGGGTTTCTGGGGCTGTTACTCGTATTTGGGCGCTAACATGTGTAAAATAAGCAAAGAGCTCTTCGTAATTATTTTCTGAATCTTGAAGGGAGATAGCTATCATTAGCTTTTCTTTAATGATAGACATATAGAAAGCAAAATAGCGTATCACTGTAATACTGTGAATACCGTGTTTTTGATAAAGTTCACTACTTATTTGATTAAAATCTATAGTATCCAGATCCTGATCTTCTATAAAATTTGCAAAAGTCGTATCAATGATCGCCCATTGTTTAGAAAAGTTCTTTTCAGAACTCCTGGAGCGCACCATTTTGGCGATCATAAAAAGAATTCCTACTACCGATAAAATCACGGCGAGCTGTTCCATAATTCAGTTTTTAATGCACAATTACATATTTGTCTAACAACATCAAAATTATAGGAAAGAGTATGGCGATAAAGACCAACCATACGCCTCTTGTGTCAAAAGGCCAAGTGCGTTGCAGGCTTGTTTTTCGCTCCAGCTCACGAAGCTCACTAATCTTTACTAGATTACTTGAACTCAAATTTACATTAACCTCATCGAGCTTTTTTCTAATTTTCATTTGAATAGCAATTATCTGAATATCTCTATCCTTCTTGAGTAGGTTATGAATATTCTCCATAGGCCAAAAAATATAGACAAAGATGAGTAAGGCAAAAAGAATATACCAACCTATCACGGCGGTATTGACTTCCCAATCACCATAAGACTTAGCAAGTATTCCTAAGCTCAATGGCACAATAGCCAGCACCGCAGATCGCAAATGTATGATCCCAATTTGATTGACCGCTCGCTTTTGCTCTATGGTCATAAATTTATGATGAACATATTTTTTACTAATCTTATAGGTATATCGACCAAACTGGTACATACTATAGAGTGCCGCCCCTCCAAAAAATAGATTAAAAAAAGCCAAAGTACAAAAGGCAATCTGTGCAGCGAGCGTAGTAAAAGGCAGTCCAATGTATAACTCGGCTATGACAGTAAGTGCACCCGTTAAAAACCCAAAAAGGATACCTCTCTTGGGATCAAAGATCTTCCTATTAAACTTTTTATACTTAACCACTCCTTTGGCATAATTCTTTTTACTCAGTTTTTTGTTGATTCTTGAAATCTCGATAAAGAAATTATGATCGCGTTTAATTACGGTATAAATCCAAATCACACTCATCCAGGAGGTCATCATCTGTAAGGCATAGAACAAAAAGGAAAGCAAATAGGTCTTATCTTCTCGAAGGTATATCCAAAGCCCCTGCATTGCAAAAAACACAAAAGCACACAAGATAAAAATCGTAAAGTAATACGGCAATCGGGTAAACGAGACGAGCTTGTACTGAAATGGCCGCCTTAACTTACCAAAAACTTCAGCAAAAGTATCTGGGTCCAGGTATTGATCTTCATAAATTTTATGCTCGGTCTTACGAGTGGTTTGCCATTCAAGACAGTGCGAACACTTAATTGCCTGTTCTGGTATCGCACTCAAGCAAAATTTACAAGTTTTGGTTGTGATAGTCATTATGGATGGTTTAACAGCCATCAAGATAACTATTTTTTTGAGGGTGAGGTTCTTAGGAGTTGCTACAACATTCAAACATTTTCTTTTTTGCATCACCCACGACGCGCTTCAAGGTAGCACAAAATTAACTCGCTTCATCTTTTGAAATATGCACTATAACGCTGCTCCTAGCTATGGGTCGCGTTCAAATCGCTAAGAGCGGTTTAAAAAATTAGGGTAGCAGTATTTCAATTTTATTTGGTTTAAAGGATTTGGCTTCCATAACATGTATAGAACGACAGCTTCCGCTTACTTTGACGTTAGGGTTTTGTATTAGGCTTGATTTATCTATTTCGGAGCTTATGGAGAGCTCAGGGATTTCTATGATTATCTTATTTTTGGATGCTGTAATGGTTCCTAAGAGCTTTTTTTCAAATGGCTTATCCTTTGATATAGTAAATTCGTCTATCAATTCACTTTGATTCTGAGGTGGGACAAATTCAATAAATTTTTTGGTCAGTTTTTGATTAAATTCAAGTTGCTGCGCTTCAGAAACAAATGAAATTTCAATGTTTCTAAGGTCTTTAAATAATCGAATTGTCTGATCTGCTTCGATGGGCACTATCCGTATAGTCAATTCAAAACTGTCATTTGCCAGATAGGTTTCTTTGTCAAATTCCAAGTAGCGCTTGGTATTTTCAAAGTCGTTTTTTGGTGAGCAACTTAGATATAGGATGGAAATAAGTAAAAGTGTTTTGATGGGCTTTAGGCTTATGAGGCTCTTCAAGGTGTATAGTATTTAATAATTTGCTAGATGGCTCGATCTTGGTATAGATACTCTTCAAAGCCTATGAATGTTGCTTTTATTGCTTTGTTAATATTGAGGCAATACCAAATAAAATACCTAGGATTGTGCTCATTACGACATAAACTGGGTTGTTTAAAATACTTTCCTTATTCGCCCAAACTAGGAATATCAAAGAAATTAAGGCAATTGTCCCAAAGATAGCTGTTAGAATTAGAAACACAATTTGTAAACTAACTTCAACACCAACTTTCACCTTCTTGGGTAGAAGAATGTAAACTAACAAACCTATACTTAAGACTATAAAAATAATTCGTAAAATATTTGCTATTTCAGATGAGCTCATACTATTTTAATTTTTTCTCCACAAATCTCTCCTTCATCAACGCTAACTGCTGCAGCTAACAGTAGTATAGGACAACTCTTCAAGCAATTCTCTTAGCTAATGTTGACTAGCGTTTTAGCTTACATACATTGCCAAATAAATTTAGCTCTATCTTGGGCTTCGTTTATAAAACCATATCCAACTCCAGCATCTCCAAAGTTCACATAAAAAGGAACATTGGTGGCATCTAATTGCAATAGTAAATTCCATTTATCGTTTGAGGGATATTCTTCTCCTTGAATAAAAACTGGTTCTCCGTTGAATTTGTTTCTTACGTCTAATTCGTCATTATCATAGTCGATATTTTCTTCCTTTTCGGTTAGTTCAACCTCACATTCAAAACTTTGAGGCACCAATCTTTTTTTAAATAGCTTTTTTACCATTTTGTAAAGTGTTGGTCCTTTTTCTAAATTTTCTGTTTTTACTTCATTATTTCCTGGCTGAAGAATAATTGCATTTTCTCCTCCATCAGCTTCCCAAGTTCCATCTACATATTCATCCTCTTCTGTCATGAACAAATAAGCGAATTTTGCATTTTGTTTTCCGTATCCGATTTCGGTCAAGTCGACTTGACAAATAAAGCGCATTGGATTTCCTGTCTCTTTACTGATAGGCCATTCAGGTTCAGTTATCCAATCTGGTTGGCCACCAAACTTTGTTTTTCCTTTTTTCGGTTTTGAATGTAAAAACTCTATTTCGTAAAATTTATTCATTTTCCTTTTTTGGCTTAAATGCTACACAACGGTATTGTATATAGCTCGTAGCATGCAAATTAGCGATTGTTTTTCGGGTTATGCACAAGCCAGATTTTTAAATTTTACTATTTATTTTTTATTGGAAATCGTCCACCGAAGGACTACTGCCACCAAAATAAAAAATAGAAACTACAGTAAATTTAAAAATTTGGCGACTTTCCAAATATGCCTTAACTTCCTTAAAGCAACTGATTAGATATGAGATATATACGTTGTTTGCAGCAGTATAATTTAAAATAGCTATTGCGGCTTAGGAAGATTCAATTTTTCTATTCAATCAGTAAGTCGTTGATAGTTTGATCCAGATTTAAAGTAGGAAGAATATCTTTAGTTATAATGCAATTATATGATAAATTTCGACCAATTACTTCAATAGAATATGCAGTTCCTTTGTATTCGAATTCGATGTATGGTTGCTCGTGAATAGGTAGTTCTAACTTTCGTTCATAAATATTAAAAGCTAAAGTTTCTCCATCATGAGCTCGAGCGTTAACACCTATCGAATCTATATTTGCTCCTCCAATTTGTAAATTATTGTAATTGTACCTCAGAAAAAGTCCTTTATCTAATATTGGTACATTTTCTAAATATGGTATTTCAAATTGGCGAAGAACCTTTGGGTTTGAATCTGCTTCGTTCACAGACTTTTTAGCCTTACTATCTTCATCCGGGTTGATGTCTTGATCAATTTCAGTGGTATTTGAATTCCATTTCTCCAAGTTCTCTTTCGCTTTCGTACCATCATTGAAAATTTTAAAAGCTAACCATATAAGTAATAGTACAAAGAGAATTGTCGCTGTAATCTTATTGTTTTTGAACCAAAAAATAATCTTGTCGTAAGTAGATTCAGATTGTGTATTTGAAGCTTTCAGATACTTGTTAAATCCTTTTTTAGAATCTTTTAAACTAACACCTTTTTCAGTCAATTTTAACCATCCTTGATCCCCATTCTTTTGGAAGAAACCTCTTGATATTCCGAAGTTTCGGACTTTTTCTGTTACTTCAAAAAAGTAATCTCTTTCCGTTAGACTTTCTGTTTTCAGATGACCATTGTCTATCAATATATTATTGACGCTGAAAAATGTAGCATCCTCCAATTCTTTGATTGTAATGTCAAAGTACCTAATGATAATATTATCGTCTATGGTCATTTTTATATTGCTGCCAACGGTCTTGGAAATGGCTCGTAGCGTGTAAATTAGCGATTATTTTTCGGATTAAACAAAAGC
>CAZJWI010000144.1:0-6145 GCA_964549485.1 uncultured Flavobacteriaceae bacterium | reverse complement strand
GTGACTTATTTTCAAGACGGAAAAATGTTTGAGAAACAATGGAAATTTCCCGCCTATTCTATTACAGATGACAATACTTCTGCCCTTGCGGTAATGCACAAAGAAGGTGTTCTGGCCCAGTAGTCTTAAGAGGTGCTCAGTCCAGTTTTTCGGCTAATTTTTTGAAAACTTTTTTAGGATTCTTCCCCTTGTATAAAATCTCATGCACAGCTTCGATGATAGGAATCCGTGCCTTTTTATCTCTGGTGTTATTCAAATCTAAGGCACTCTTAGCCGCATAGTATCCCTCGGCTACCATTGACATTTCCATTTGCGCACTTTTAACTGTGTATCCCTTACCAATCATATTGCCAAACATGCGGTTTCTACTAAATACAGAATATCCCGTTACCAAAAGATCTCCTAGATAGGCAGAACCATTAATGTCACGTTTCATTTTATGAGCTCTTTTGACATAGCGTTTAATCTCTCTAATGGCATTACTCATCAAAACACTTTGAAAATTGTCCCCATAGCCTAAGCCATGAGCAATACCAGCAGCTATAGCATATATATTCTTTAGAGTGGCCGCATATTCTATTCCAATAACATCGTCACTGGTGGTACACATGATGTAATCACTAGAGAGGTGTTGAGCCACGAGATCTGCAATATCTTCATTGGCACAAGCAATAGTAAGGTATGAAAGACGCTCTAGGGCCACCTCTTCGGCATGACAGGGCCCTGAAATAACACCAATATTTTTAAATGGGATTTTGTAGACGTCGTGAAAGTGATGCCCTACTAACTTGCCACTTTCTGGCATAATACCCTTTATGGCAGAAAATATCACTTTACCCTTAACAGAGGCCGTCATTTGTTCCAACTCTCCACCTACAAAAGCTGAGGGTACCGCAAAAATAATAATATCGGCATAAGCTACTATTTCATTGATGTCATTGCTCAATTTTAATTGGTCAGTATTAAATTCGACAGCACTGAGATAACTGGGGTTGTGATGTTCACGTTTAAGATGTTCTACGGCATATACACTGCGCATATACCAGCCTATTTTATCAACATTTTCACTCAGCATTTTGACTATGGCCGTTGCCCAGCTACCCCCTCCTATAACTCCAAATGTTGGTTGCTTCATATTTCTTGTTTTTCCAATCAATCAAAGGTAATTGAATTTTCGCGAAAGCTATAAAACACTGACTATCAGTATTTTTTATTTTTGG
Organism: uncultured Flavobacteriaceae bacterium; assembly: GCA_964549485.1. GTDB lineage: Bacteria > Bacteroidota > Bacteroidia > Flavobacteriales > Flavobacteriaceae > Dokdonia. The sequence goes on along the minus strand of CAZJWI010000144.1, from coordinate 4,925 downwards.
CACGCCCTTTGAATAGATATAGTCGAATCAAAAAACGGACGATTATGAAGACGCTAAAAAACCTTACCCTAGTAGTAGTAATAGCTAGCCTTTTTACATCGTGCTACACAGAAGTTATTGTTGAAGACGATGTTATTGATGTACCAGTTATTACTCTTAATGAAGTATTAACCGACTATGAAATATGGTATGTAGATATCAATCGCTCTACTGGCAATACCATCGTGCCATTTGTTCAAAAAGCCTTTACGCTCTCCTTTAGAAATGGAAATGTTTTTGCAAACAATAACCTTTCTGGTATTGGACAAAATGGTGGTGGTTTTGGAATAGATATTGGCTTTTACGACACTTTTAACTATGAACTTGATGTAAGCCATGATATTGATGGTAATTATAGTTTTGATGTGCGTACACTCTCTGCAAACGAGATTGAATTATACCACCCCCCTACGCGTTCGAGCTATATATTGGTGGGATATCAAAGAAGTACATTTGATTACGATCTCGTATTCTATGATAATATCCATTACTTTCTGCAAGAATTTGTGGCTTGGGAAAAAATTGCCACTAGTGATGAAGGAGATATAAATCCCTTTGACAATGAAAACTTTCTACAGTTCTTACCTGCCGGACTATCGGGTAATTTTAGAAGTTCTGAAGATGTAAATGGCACACCAATTGATAATATATTTTGGGATTATGATGGGATTTATGATATCGATGATGTCCCTGGAGAATTTTACCTAAAAACTTTAACATTAGATTACAATTTTCCAGACAATGAATTCTTTGAATTGACCGTTATTGATGATAACACCATTGAACTCTTTCAGGTGAGTACGGGTACGACCTATCTCTTTAGAGGTAAAGGATACATACAGTATAGAACTAATGAAGACGGCAAAAGTGTACTGCCAAAATTGAGAGAGAAAACCAGTGTTACAAAAGCAAAAATTAAGGCGCTTAAAGCGAAAAAGCTCAAAGCTCTAAACTAATATGAAGACAACTGCAACCAAGGTTGTCGCCCTAAAGATTTTTTGGTTGGTTATTTAGTTGGAAACCGCTCATCTAGTGTTAATTAGTATGGGCGGTTTCTTTTTGTATTTACATTTAGATTGCAGCCAGATTTTTGTAACTTTCTATTTCAGAATTAACACTAACAAATTTTAAAACATTATGGGATTATTTTCATTTATTAAAAACGCCGGTGCCAAAGTTTTTGGAATAGGCAAAACCGATGAGGAAGAGGCGGCAGAAGCAGCCGCAGAACGCAAAGCAGAAATTGAAGCCGCCAACAAGGCAGCCGCGGCTAATTTATCGGAGACCATTGATGATCTCGGTCTAGAGGTCGACAATTTGCACATTAGCATTAGTGGAGATGTAGCGACTATAACGGGTAAAGCGTTAAATCAAGCGACCAAAGAAAAAGTCATTTTGGTTGTTGGTAATACCGCTGGTATTGCAAGTGTTGACGATAAGATGGATGTAGAAAATAAAGAGCCTGAAGCACGCTTCTATACCGTAGAAAAAGGTGATTATCTTTCTAAGATTGCCAAAAAAATGTATGGAGATGCCATGAAGTACCCTGTGATTTTTGAGGCCAACAAACCGATGCTAAAAGATCCAGACAAAATATATCCTGGTCAAGTGCTGCGCATACCGCACATAGACGAATAAACACAATAATTATCGATGAAATGTAAGATTTAAGCAGTAAAAGTTAAAATTTAACGCATTTCATCGATAATATATATCCTTTTATCGAATTTTTCTATCTTAGGCGCCCTAACTCCCAAATACTAAGATTATGAAAAAAGTCATTACTTCTACTATTGCCTCGGTTTGCCTACTATTGGGCAGTTGTACTGTGGACGAAGCAGCTACAACATTAGATGCCGAAAATCAATTGATTGAAGTCAAATCAAACACTTCAAGTAAATTGACCACCTTTCAGCGCAGCGCTAGCTCAGACCAAAGCTGTGTTTCTACAGCGCTTATTGCTGGGCAAAATATGACAGCAGGTACTGTTGATGTGACATTTGATGGGACCTATTTGAGTATCACCTATAGTACTACTCCAGAATGGACTATTGGTGTTACCCATTTGAGTATTGGTAGTTGTGCCGATGACCCTATTCCTACCAATGGTGGTGGCAATCCTCAAATTGGTCAATTCGAATATAGCGATACACACCCTGATGGAACGCATGAGGTAACTTATATTATAGACGCTTCAGATTTTGACGACAATTACTGTTTTGCTGCTCATGCCGAAGTTTCTTCTGCCTCAAGTAATGAAACCGCTTGGGCCGAGGGTCTAGACTTTCCAGGTAATAGCTGGGCGATGTATGTAAGTAGTAACCTGAGTGACTGTCCAGGCGATGACGATGGGTCGACAGATGATCCAGGCGATCAGGACACAGGTCGTTAATACAAAACTACTAAGAGCCCTTGCAAAGCAAGGGCTTTTTTTATATCAATTTGCTTCCTAAGCTCCATAGCCCGAGTAGCACAACAACCACTGTCAACACCCACCCTATCATTCTTTTCTTAACTGCTTTTTCTGACTTGGCCTTGAAGGCATATACAACCAGAACAGTAGTAAAAATTGAAGCAGCCCCAAAAGAGGCATACAGTAAAAGCTTAGATATGTGATGATGGGTATGTTTGCTTAACCATTGTAGAAGCCGCTCCACAAGCCAAAGCAACAGGCATAATAAGGCCAAATAACCTAATTGTCTCGTATACGGTAGGTCCTGACGATAATCACGCATTTAACGGTAGAAATTCATTTCGTCTATGTATTCAAATACATTTTCGGGTAATAAGGGACGTACATTTTTTCCTAAAGCGATTCCCTTTCTTATAGCAGTAGCCGAAATCTCGATAATTGGAGCGTCCACTATGTGAATAGACGCATGCTCATTAAATTGGGGCTCTGTCGTACCTTCAGAAATACGAGGGTAGACATAGATCTGATGGTATTCTAGTATGGTCTCGTAATTCTTCCAGCGATGCAAACTTTTGAGATTGTCTTCACCCATAATAAGACAGAACTCATGTGCAGGGTATTTTTCTGTTAGATGTGCCAAAGTATTTACCGTGTAATTGGGTTGCGGCAAATCAAATTCTATAGTGCTAGGCTCAATTTTGTCGTAATCTTCCAGTGCCCGCTGTACTATTTGATATCTGTGATGATTATCGAGTAAGCTCTTTTTCTTTTTAAAGGGGTTGTGTGGAGTTATGACCATCCAAATTTTATCTAGGTCACTGTGCTCGGCCATGTGATTAGCAATAATGAGGTGTCCTATGTGAATGGGGTTGAAAGTTCCGAAGTACAATCCGATTTTCATATATAGCTATTGGCTTGTGATGTTGACTATTCTTCTTGGCCTTGTGACAGCGGTTTTTTTAAAAAATCAGAAACCAAGCTGTCTGCCTCGGCCAATGCTTTAGACAAATCATCATTGAGTATAATATGATCAAACTGAGGAGCAGTTGCAAGCTCTACAGAGGCTTTGGCAATTCTCATATTAATTTTCTCTTTACTTTCTGTCTTTCTCTTTTTTAGCCTAATTTTTAATTCGTCTACACTTGGAGGCTTCACAAATACGGCCAGCGTACGTTCTGGGAATTTTTTCTTGATGCGCAAGCCTCCAACAACATCTATATCAAAAATTACGTGCTTACCCATAGCCCAAATACGGTGTACTTCTTCTTTCAAAGTGCCATAAAAGTTGTCTCTATAAACTTCTTCCCATTCTAAAAAGTCTTCGTTCTTAATGTGCTGTTTGAAGGTATCAAGACTTATAAAATAATAGTCCTTACCATTTTCTTCATCGCCTCTGGGGGCTCGGCTAGTCGCAGAGATACTAAACTCTAAATTAAATTGCTCTTGACTTAATAGATGTCTTACTATAGTCGTTTTACCACTTCCAGATGGAGCCGAAAAAACAATGAGTTTGCCATGGTGATTTAATTCTTTTGTATCTGCCATTAGAGCACGTTTAAGACTTGTTCTTTTACCTTCTCTAACTCATCCTTCATTTGAACCACTAGTTGCTGCATAGGCGCATAATTTGATTTGGACCCAATGGTGTTGATTTCTCTTCCAATTTCTTGAGCGATAAAACCTAATTTTTTTCCATTAGAATCCTCAGAGTCCAAGGCCTCAGTGAAATAATCGAGATGATTCTTTAAACGCACTTTTTCTTCGGTAATGTCGTATTTTTCAAGATAATACACGAGCTCTTGTTCAAAGCGATTTTCATCTAGTTGTACCTTGAGATCTGCAACTGCCTTTTCCAAACGCTGCTTCACATCTGCAAGCCGATCTTTATCTAAAGTCACAACTTCTTGTAATAAGCTATCGAGATTGGTAATACGCAATTCAAACTCGGTTTTGAGCGAGGCGCCCTCATCTGCGCGATAGGTATTAATTTCTTTTAAAGCGGCTTTTAAGTTTTCGAGTATACTTTGATACTCATTCTCATCAAGTTCTTCTCGTTCTGTTTTTAAAGCATCAGGCAATCTAACAGCCATTCTAAGCAATTCGGAATCTGGGGTGTTCTCTGTAGTAAGCGCATTGAGCTGTTGCATATAAGCCGTTACTACCTCGGTATTTACTTTGGTATTTGTCTCTTCTCCAGTACTTTCAAGGTATAAGCCAAGATCGATTTTGCCGCGTACCAGAGACCTGGCTACAAGGTTACGCATATCGAGTTCCTTCTCTCTGTAAGCAGATGGAATTCTAGCATTTAGATCTAGATTCTTACTGTTGAGCGATTTAATTTCAATTGTAATTTTCTTACCGGGAAGTTGTATTACACTTTTCCCAAAACCAGTCATCGATTTTATCATAGCCACAAAGATACATATTCGTTAAAAGATGTTGCTTTAGAATTTCATTTCGCTTTCGCGAAAGC
>CAZJWI010000143.1:0-4734 GCA_964549485.1 uncultured Flavobacteriaceae bacterium | reverse complement strand
CTTTTCTGAAGACAATCCAGTTTCAGAAGAAATTAAACGTGTGATGAGCTGTACCGAGGACATCTCTAGAGAGAAAAAGGCAACAGGGACATTTTGATCTACAGCCATATTTCTAGCCATGGTCAAAGTCATAGCCGTTTTTCCCATACCAGGACGTGCGGCCACAATGATCAAATCACTAGGCTGCCATCCAGAAGTGAGAGCATCAACTTTATGAAAACCTGTAGGAATCCCAGAAAGCCCCTCTTTATTGGAGATCTCTTCAATTTTCTTTTTGGCCTGAATCACTAGACTTTGAGCACTTTCAGAACTACGTTTAACATTGCCCTGAGTTACTTCATATAATTTTGATTCGGCAGTATCTAAAAGATCAAAAACATCTGTGGTATCATCATAAGCATCTTCGATGATTTCGTTCGAAATTTTAATAAGTGAACGCTGAATGTACTTTTGCAGAATGATACGGGCATGATACTCAATATGAGCCGAAGAGGCAACTTTTTGAGTGAGCTGTATCAAATAGTAATCACCGCCAGCCATTTCGAGTTTGGCCATCTTCTTGAGTTGCTCAGAAACCGTTAATAAGTCTACAGGCTGGCCTTCTTCAAACAAAATACGAATAGCCTCAAAGATAAATTTGTGGCTATCCTTATAGAAGACATCTGGTGACAAAATATCAATCACCTCATCTACACCCTTTTTATCAATCATTAAGGCGCCAAGCACAACCACCTCTAAATCAAGGGCTTGTGGTGGTATCTTTCCTTTCTCCAGAGGGATAACCTGCCCTTTAGAGATATTGTATGCTGGTGTTGGTTTCTGTACTTCCATCGAGGAGCGAATGTAAATAATTGTTGTTTGAAAAAGTGGTTTTTACAAAATTGCTTTACCAACCATTCATTAACAATCGAACTGTTTATAACTTTACTTTATTGTTGATAGCCGTAAAAAAATCCGAAGCGTAAAACTTCGGATTTTGAAATCAAGTGATTTTTCACTTGCTATCCTTTGAAGACTCCCATTTCAGAATATTTGTCCATTCGTTTTTCAACTAATTCTTTTGGGGATAAGTTTTTAAATTCGTCATAAGCCGATTCTATAGCTTTTTTGACAGTGATAAAAGTTTGTTCTCTATTGGCATGTGCACCTCCTAAGGGCTCTTTAACGATAGCATCGATAAGCTTTTGCTTTTTCATGTCTTTTGCAGTAAGCTTAAGCGCCTCGGCAGCCTGTTCTTTAAACTCCCAACTTCTCCATAAGATAGATGAACAAGATTCTGGTGAAATAACAGAATACCAGGTATTTTCTAACATCAATACCTTATCTCCTACACCTATACCTAAAGCACCTCCACTGGCACCCTCACCTATGATCACAACGATAATGGGCACTTTAAGACGAGTCATTTCAAATATATTGCGCGCAATGGCTTCTCCCTGACCACGTTCTTCGGCTTCCAAACCTGGATAGGCACCTGGGGTATCAATAATAGTCACTACAGGCAGATTAAACTTCTCTGCACTTTTCATCAATCGGAGCGCCTTGCGATAGCCTTCGGGGTTAGCCATTCCAAAATTGCGGTATTGACGGGTTTTCGTATTATATCCTTTTTGCTGACCTATAAACATATAGCTCTGGTCACCAATCTTACCCAAACCACCAATCATCGCCTTATCGTCCTTGACATTGCGATCTCCATGCAGCTCTAAAAATGTATCACCGCATAAAGCATTGATATAATCTAGGGTATAAGGACGGTTAGGATGTCTTGACAACTGTACGCGTTGCCAAGCCGTCAAATTTTTATAAATTTCTTTCTTGGTTTCTACGAGTTTTTTCTCGATTTGCTTACAGGTCTGGGTAACATCAACATCACTCTCTTCGCCTATGATGGCACACTTTTCCAGCTGTTCTTCCAATTCTTTAATGGGTAATTCAAAGTCTAAATATTCCATTTTGTATCGTTTCCTTGGTTTTAAATACCGGGGCTTTAGTTAGGATTTAGCCTACAAATATAAGGGTTTTAGTTTAGGATTTAAGCGTCTTTTTTCTTTCAAAATACTTTCGATTTTTCAAGATCCCATTTACTATGACAACAGCAAGAATTACCATTGCTCCATAATAAAAGTTTGAACTCATCTTTTCTGTATCTCCCAAAACCAAAAAAGCCAACACTATACCGTAAACGGGCTCTAAATTAATGGTGAGCATAATGGTATAAGGACTCAAGTGATTCATAACATGAACTGAAGCTATAAAGGCATAAGCCGTACATACTGAAGCCAAAATAAAGAGATAGATCCAATCACTCGCAGCTAGTGCAAAAAAGGCAGGATCAAATATAAAAACCGCATCTACTCCTTTATCAAAAGTAGGCTGCAGGCTTAGATAAATAGTGATAAACAAGGTCCCGATCATCAATTCATAAAAAGAAATTTTGGTCGCATTATGTTTGTGCACAAAAGTCCCATTAAGCAAGGTAAATATCGCCGATAATAAAGCCGATAAGAGCGCCAGCGCTATTCCCATTCGGTACTGAATCTCGACCTCGAAAATAAAATACAAAGCAGCAATTACGATAAGACCAAAAACGACTTCGTACCAAATCATTTTTCTTCGGTAAAATAAAGGCTCGAGTAGGGCTGTAAAAAAGGCCCCCGTACTCATCATAGCTAAGGTAACAGACACATTAGACACTTTTATGGCGCCAAAAAAGGTGAGCCAGTGCAAAGCGATGACTATTCCTGCCAAAGAAAACATGAGCGCAGATTTTGGCGTAAGCGTAAGGTTAATTCCGCGCCATTTGATATATAGCCCTATAAAAATAGATGCCAATCCCATTCTAAACCATACTAAGGGCACAGCTCCTATACTTATAAGAGCTCCTAAGACAGCGGTAAAACCCCAAATAAATACAATGAGATGAAAATGAAGATAGCTCTTAATTCTAGCGTTTGGCATTGTATAATAAATAGGCCGCCAATATAGCAAAAACGACATTGGGTAGCCATACTGCCACTAGAGGTGAGAAATCGGACTGGTTGGCCATAGTGCTAAATACTCGATCAAAAAACAGAAAGGAACACGCAATAATAATCCCAACAAGTAAATTGACGCCCATCCCTCCTCTTCGCTTCATTGAAGAAACAGCCACAGCGATTATTGTGAGTATATAGGCCGCCACTGGCAAACCAAATCGTTTGTAAAGCGTCACCTCATAGGCGCTAATATTGGAAGAACCTCTCGCTTTTTCTTTGGCGATAAAACTGCGCAATTCTGGGGTTGTCAAGGTTTCGGCTATATACTCAACAGGAGTCAAATCGTCGATATCAAAACTAAAAGTAGTATCGAGTTTGCGTTGGCTATAGAGTATATCACCCTCTGGGGTGATTACTTTTTTCTTATAACCGTTTAAGGTATATGTGGTGTCTTTGGGGTTAAACCGAATGCGAGAAGCAGACAATTTATATTTGAGCTCATTACCAACTATATGCTCTAAGGTAAAGTTTCTGCCTGTTTTGGACTTGGCGCTAAAACTACTTACATAAATCAGATCGTTATCATTGATAAGCCGATAAACATTTTGTGTTTCTCTGTCCTTTTTCTTTTTGAGATATTCATACTCAAAAGCTTTAAAATCTCTACTAGCCGATGGTCCAATATAAGTTCCTAAAACATAAGCCGCTGCACACACCAAGGTTGCCCCTATCAGATACGGACGTAAAAACCGAGTAAAAGACACGCCACTACTCAAAAAGGCGATGACCTCTGTGTTATTGGCCAGTTTTGAGGTAAACCAAATAACAGAAAGGAACAAAAAGAAAGGAAATAAGATATTGAGAAAATAGATGGTAAAATCGCCATAATAGCTCAGGATCTCCAAAAACGGGACCTCATTAGCAAGCATCTTATCGATTTTCTCGGCAAGATTAACAATAATCATGATGGGAATAAAAAGCACCAACATCATGATAAAAGTGCCCAAATAACGTTTTAATATGTACCAATCAAGTATTTTCATTAGAGGCGCTGGTCCATTTGCTTGACCATTTTATTTTTCCAGTCCAAAAAGTCTCCTTCTAAAATATGTTTTCTAGCTTCTCGTACCAGCCACATATAAAAACCTAGATTGTGAATGGTGGCTATTTGCATCCCTAGAAGTTCGTGGCATTTAAACAAATGTCGCAAATAGGCTTTACTGTATTCGGTATCTACCCAGGTAATACCCATCTCATCAATGGCCGAAAAGTCTTCTGCCCATTTTAAATTCTTAATATTTATGGTACCGTGAGCCGTAAAGAGCATACCATTTCTCGCATTACGAGTGGGCATGACGCAGTCAAACATATCGATACCTAAGGCGATATTCTCTAAAATATTGATCGGTGTCCCTACACCCATGAGATACCTCGGCTTTTCTTGAGGTAACACGGCTGTAACTACCTCAGTCATGGCGTACATTTCTTCGGCAGGCTCTCCTACAGAGAGTCCTCCAATAGCATTTCCAAAAGCGTCAGATTGCGCAATATATTCTGCAGACTGCTTTCTCAAATCCTTATACACACTTCCTTGAATAATAGGAAAGAGGGCTTGCTCGTAACCGTATAAGGCCGGGGTCTTTGCAAAGTGATTGATACAACGATCCAACCAGCGATGCGTCATGTGCATCGATCGCTTGGCGTATTTGTACTCACAAGGATAAGGTGTGCATTCATCAAAAGCCATGATAATGTC
>CAZJWI010000142.1:0-5693 GCA_964549485.1 uncultured Flavobacteriaceae bacterium | reverse complement strand
TATCGAATAATACCCTGAACCGCAATTATTTATAGCCATTGTTGTGTGCAGTTTTTTATTATTGTAATTTGCTTATATCCAATCGATCAATTGTCCAAAAAATATATTCTCCTATTACTTTTGGGTCATTTGTCCAATCTCCAAGTACGAGTTTAATGTCTCCAAAATCGGCAGTTACCGGATCAATTGATTTTATTTTACCGTATCCGTAGTAACTCCATTCTTTGCTTTTAGATTTTTCAATTTTTAGTTCGTGTTCCTTGTTCTCGGTAAAAATCGCATCCCATTCAAGCGGAGATTCTAAATGGTCAATTTCAACTTCAACATTTTGTCCTGGTTCGTATTCTTCACCGTAGAAAAATGCTATGTAGTCATTCCCATTAATTTCAAATTGAACAGTTCCTTCACACTTGTTCATTAAGTCGACCGCTAATATTTGAACTTTATGCTTCATTTTTTAATTGCACACAACTTGTTTATAGCAATGTAAAATACGACTTTATGGGGAAATTTGGGGGGTGATAGGCGTAGTTTGATGTGTTTTTATGTTAGAGGTCAAAATCATCAAATGGGTTTTTAATTTTTTCTAAACTCGAGCTGCTTACGTGAGTGTATATCATCGTGGTTTTGGGGCTGTGGTGTCCCAATAATTCTTGAATTAGTCTCAAATCGGTACCGTTTTCTAGTAAATGGGTAGCATGACTATGTCGCAAGGTGTGCAGCGTTATAGACTTTTTAAAACCACATTTAAAAAGTGCTCTTTGTAACACAGCACGCGCACTTACTGCAGAATAGGGCTTGCCGTCTCTACCTTCAAACACATAATATTTAGGTGTATACGCCTTGAGATAACGTACCAGAAGCACTCGCATCTGTTTAGGAATAGGTACAAAACGATCCTTATTACCCTTTCCTGATCTAATATGCACATAAGATCGATCTAGATCTACATCTTTTATGCGAATAGACAGACTTTCACCTATACGCAAACCACAAGCATACAAAAGACTCAACAAGGTCTTATGTTTCAAATTGACCAAACAGCCCAACAGCTGTTGTACCTCATCTACACTAAGTACCTGAGGTAATTTACGCTGCTTTCTTGGCCGCTGAAGATCTTGAGGTAAGGGATGGTCCTGTTGATTGTATGAAAACAGAAGCTTTAATGCACTTATTACTTGATTTTGATATGTAAACGAATACCCTCTTGCCAAAATGTAAAAATTATTGAAATCTTCTACATCCTGCTTGCTAATATCCATCATCGTTTTCTGATCATAAACACCAAAAAAAACAAGCAACAAACCTTCATAGGTCTCAATAGTGCTTTGTGCATATCGCTGTTGTTTCATCCAATTTATAAACATACGCAACTCTTTTAAAAAATCAGGATGTGGTGTCTTTTTGTATATGATCTTGGTAATCCCTGTAGAGGTGGCTTGGCTCTTTTGTGTTTTTATAGCTGTATAATCCACAAAAAATTTGCGCGCTCTAAAATACATGAACAAATAATTGACATGTTTCCTAGAATAAGGAATACAATATTGCTCAAGCAATCGATGCCAGCGCAACTGATGGATATCAACGAGATATTCTTGTTTTAATTCACCATTGGCCCCATAAAAAACCAACAACTCCTCTCCCACTAAAGAGACTTTTTTAAAAATAACTTCTTTGACGGCCATACCATAGGTATTAGAGTTAGATAAAGCTTCACTCTAATCGCTTTTTTAATACGTTTTGTATTATTCGGCTACAGTTAGAGTGATGACTAGGCACTATAATGCCATAATATAGTGGCAGCGGTATGCATCAGAGCACTACAAGCGTATACTAACCGAATAAAGATTTACAGTCATTATACTATTAAGACCACGCTTTCGCGAAAGCAAAACAAATCAAGTCCAATCAAAATAACACTCTGATTTTCAGTAAGTCAGACAAATACCCTATCTTGAAGAACCAACCATTCAAATATTATGACAGCCTTTTTTATTATCGCAGCAGTAATCATTACTGCTATTGTTACTTCAAGAATTTTAGTACGGAAAAAAGTGACCCGTCTTATGATGGTTCCTTCACCCTTTTTAAAAGAGAATACCGATATAGCTCCACAACAGGAAGTCAAAGCGGCATATGAGCTATCTTTTGACACCTACACCCATGCCCATATCACAGAAGAAATGGTAGCGGCGCGTACGGCTGTCAATAAAAAGGCACTTCGCAATTTTAGATATGTTTTTGGGATGCAGTTGCTCGCTGCTTTGGGTTATATCGTTTTTACGCAAGGCAATGGTTTTTTTATTGGAGTGCCATTTGCATTTTTATCGACTATGCGATATTTGACATTCAAAGATCAATTTAGACCACATCACAAAGGACTAGCGGGTTTTCTGAAACCACTAAAAAATTCCTTTCTCGAAATCGTAAAACCAGAGTACGCTTTTCACCTTGCGCTTATCGCAATGGCAGCATCTTTTTTGGCGTTTTTGACCTCCTTTCTCGATTGGAAGTACGACTATAGCAACCTGGGCTATTTGGCGGCTATTTTATTTCACCTCATCTTACTCAAACGCACCAACCAAAAATTAAAAAAAACGCATAATCTCAAATTGCTCTTATTGCGTGTATTTGGTATCAACGAGGCGGCTGCCTTTACTTTTGAAGGATTGCTCAAATATTGGGAACACTTTGGCTCCTTTTTTACCGTGGTAGATCCCTCCTACCTAAAAAGCGTGGTGCGCCGTAAAAACCAAATACTCCCCTTGGTGGCTACCAGCTTTTTTGTCATCATCTTTGCAGAGCTCATTGCCGAAGATTATCAGTTCTCAAAAGACATACTTCACTATGGGATAGTACTGCCGCTTATAGTGGTTGCAGCTATTTGGTATATACAGAGAAGTCTCAAAGCTGTTGATACCAAATTTACCCGAGACCAGGCTCATCTCGATCAAAAGATAGCACAGCTCAAGGCCAACCCTCGCACGCCCAACAATACCTTCAAACATTTGCCTACCATGTGTTATGACGATACCTGGAAAATGGCCGTTGCCAATTATGTCGCCTATTCGGATGTGATATTGATGGATTTACGTGGCTACTCTAAAGAGCGGCAAGGCTGCGGTTATGAGGTAGATTACCTCTTTGATCACACCACAGTAGACAAATTGGTCTTTTTAATTTCGGCGGGAAGCCTACCACTTGTAGAAGAATTGATGCAGCAGCGTTGGGAATACCTAAAAACCGACTCTCCCAATAGGCATAATCCTAGTCCCAAAATTGCAATATATGAAAGTACTTCAGAGCGCAATAAGGATATTCAAGGCCTACTTGATCTCTTAATTTTTACCGCTTCAAAGTACATCGCGACCAAGCAACCACTACAACAGCAATCAACACTTACACCTCAAAGAATTACACCTTCTACGACTTAATCTGGCAATACATCGGGATATTGATGCCTCGATTCTGGTGAAAGTGACAGCACCCAAAGATGAGAAAGTTTATCAATTTTCAAATACATCATTAGGAAATCAATCTTTGGAGCAACTACTTTAGAAGGGAAATACAAGTAGTCACCTTCAAAGTTATTGATTATGCATACCACCCGTCACTGTCATTATTGTCAACAAATCCTTCAAGGTCGTTCCGATAAAAAATTTTGCGATGTGCACTGTCGCAGTGCTTTTCAATATGAAAAGTCAAAATCTGAAGCGGCAAATTTTTATGATAAGGTAGATCGTGTGCTCAAAAAAAATCGCAAGATTCTAAAAACCTTCAACAAGGCGGGCACAGTGACCATTTCGGCTCAATTATTAAGTGATCAAGGTTTTAACCCATTGTTTTATACTCATTGCTGTCAGGATGCCAATCAAAAAACTTTTTATTTTGTCTATGATCAAGGATTTAGAAGAAAAGATCCCAGAGAAACCGATCAGTACATCTTGGTACCTTGGTCTGCTTTTTCGGAATTGTTAGAGGACTCACATCTTACGAAGGTGGAGAAATCAAATTGTCGTTCACAAGCCATATGAAATATTTAAAATTGCTATAAAGAACATGCAAAAGCAAACATACTAGGAGATACTCAAAGCTTTTAAAAAGAATTGAAATAGTAAATGGCAAAAGTCTTTCCTCAATTGAGAAATATTTCACCCTTTTAAAATTAAAAATCATCTCTTTTTTGCTTCATAAAAGTTGTAAAACTATTTATGAGTTCATTAATTTTTTGTTGAGCTTTATCCTTTGAAAAATAGGATTCTCTTAATGTCTTATTTTGAGTATCGTATTGCTCAAATTGAGATGGGTTAATTGTAATTTTTGAAGCTCCATCTTTGACCTGTATTTTTATGATTGCATAAATATCTGGAATAGAAGTAGCATTCATTCCATTCAAAGTGACATATTGGGGATTCATTAAATATTTGCCAGTAACTATACCGTTTTCTTTGTCACTAAATTGTATAACGCTTTTAGCGTCGGCAAAAGCTTCTACCATCCAATTATTCGCCTTCACAAACAAATCATTCTTAGATTCATTTACCTCAACGATTCTTACTGTATCTGGAAGATCTACAATAGTGCTTTTTAAGGTATAACATGAAATACAAAGCAAAGAAATTGTAATTATTAATGTTATAGTATTTCTCATAAGACTAAATTTAATGGTGAATCGGATACAATTAATAGAATGAATTAGAATAATTATTCCTTTGAGCGAAAATACATTCTTTTAAGTTTAGCGAAAACTACAAGAATCCAATGAAGATAAGAATTCGTTATCTAATGGTTAACTAGCAAAAATAAAAAACCCTTGAAAATCAATCGATTAACAAGGGTTTTAGTACTCGAGACGGGACTTGAACCCGTACGTCCTAATGGACATTGGATTTTAAGTCCAACGTGTCTACCAATTCCACCACTCGAGCATCCTTTCTGTCTGCACAGAAACGAATTGGTACTGCTACGCTTTACAGCGTTTTCTATACTAGAGCGAAAGACGGGATTTGAACCCGCGACCCTCACCTTGGCAAGGTGATGCTCTACCCCTGAGCTACTTTCGCATTTACTTTTATAATTTTAAAAGAACATCGCTGAGTGTTTCAGCGGGTGCAAATTTAATGCTTTTCTCGTCTTGGCAAAGGGTTTTTTGAAAAAAAATTTTAGCGATTAGGATGCTGCGCTTCCTTTTTTCTTTACCAGCATTCGTTTGATTTCGTTCAATTTCATCAAGGCTTCTACAGGCGTGAGTGTATCTATGTCAGTATGAAGAATTTCCTCTTTTATTTCTTCAAGTAAAGGATCGTCCAGATTAAAAAAACTGAGTTGCATTTCGTCCTCGGCTGCTGCTTTTACTACTCCAGTTAACTCTTGACTGCCATGAGATTTTTCTAACTTTTCCATCATTTTGGTAGCCCGTCTTAGCACCTGCTGTGGCATACCAGCCATTTTGGCCACGTGTATACCAAAACTATGCGCACTACCCCCAGGAACCAATTTTCTTAAAAACAACACCCTATCCTTTAACTCCTTTACAGAAACATTAAAGTTTTTGATGCGCTCAAAGGTTTCGCACATTTCATTGAGCTCGTGATAGTGGGTGGCAAATAGCGTTTTGGGGCGTCCCGGATGCTCGTGTAAATACTCACTTATAGCCCAGGCAATAGATATCCCGTCATAGGTACTGGTACCTC
>CAZJWI010000141.1:0-17052 GCA_964549485.1 uncultured Flavobacteriaceae bacterium | reverse complement strand
CCAATACCAAGAACATTACAGTTTTCGTTAATGGCAGCTAGAGACTTAAGCACCATTAACACACCTCCACCTAATCGTTACCCAATAGACTCTCATGTAATTCGTTTTTCTGAAGAAGCCATACGAGATGCCATAACCTATGAAATACAGCGTGGCGGACAAGCCTTCTTTATTCATAACAGAATAGAAAATATAAAAGAAGTAGCGGGCTTAGTACAGCGTTTGGTACCCGATGCCAAGGTAGGTGTAGGCCATGGCCAGATGGAAGGTAAAAAGCTAGAAGGACTAATGCTGTCTTTTATGAATGGTGATTTTGATGTCCTGGTCTCTACCACCATTGTAGAAAGCGGTCTGGATGTTCCCAACGCCAATACGATCTTTATCAATAACGCCAATAATTTTGGACTGTCAGATTTGCACCAGATGCGTGGGCGCGTAGGTAGAAGTAATAAAAAGGCATTTTGCTATTTTATAACACCGCCTTACTCTGCCATGACCGAAGACGCTCGCAAACGCATTTCGGCCTTAGAACAGTTCTCGGTATTGGGGAGTGGTTTTAATATTGCGATGAAAGATTTGGAAATACGTGGAGCTGGTGATCTTTTGGGAGGCGAACAAAGCGGATTTATTAATGAAATTGGATTTGAGACCTATCAAAAAATTCTAAATGAAGCTATAGAAGAACTCAAAGAAAATGAGTTTAAAGAGTTGTACGAAGTAGAAAGCTCGGCCATTGGGAATCGCGATTTTGTCAAGGATACCGTTATAGATACAGACTTTAGTTTGCTATTTCCAGATGACTATATCAACAATATCGCAGAGCGTCTTAACCTGTATACCCAACTCAACACCGTCAAAACAGAAGAGGAGCTGGCTGCTTTTGAACATACCCTTATTGATCGTTTTGGCCCCTTACCAGATCAGGCCAAGGATTTGCTTAATTCGGTAAGAATCAAATGGATTGCGACCAAGATCGGATTGGAAAAAGTGGTGATGAAAAAAGGAAAATTTACTGGCTTTTTTATCGCCGATCAAGAAAGCGATTTTTATCAGAGTCCTGCCTTTTCAAGGGTACTTCAATTTGTGCAAACCAATGCGTTTAGGTGTACTCTCAAAGAGAAAAAAATGGCCAAAGGCTTGCGTTTACTACTCAAATTTGATGATGCAGAAACTATAGAAGCTGTCTACGATATGCTGGCACCGCTGATGCCAACCCAAGAAAAAGAATCTGACGCAGCCCAGTAATCAAAAGTGGTAAAAGGCGTTTTTAAAATGCTTGAGCTGCTGGCTGTGTTTGTTTTTTAATATGGCGATAATATCAAAGCGAATCTCCATATCGAGATTGTGTTGTATCACGTACTGATGGGTGGCTTTTACAGTATGTTTGATCTTTTGATCATTGACAAAACTCTGGGGGTCTCCAAAAAAGTCAGAATTTCTGGTTTTTACCTCAACAATTACCAAGAAAGCTGTACCCCATTGACAAATAATATCGAGCTCTGATTTTTGATAGCGCCAGTTGCGCTCGCGGATGCTATAGCCCTTTTCTTTTAAAAAGGCGACAGCCAAGTCTTCTCCCCAACGTCCTAGTGCGATATGATCCATACCCCAAGGTCGTCTGCCTAGCGATAATATTCAAAATATAGTGCCGTAAATTTATCAATCGTAAGCACTATACATCCTCTTTATCTATAACGCAAAGCTACTTTTTCGTCGCTTACTTCAAGATGAACTTTTGCGCCCATGATTAGTGCACGATTATCATCTAGGTGACCCGCCGGAAAATCGAAGACCACAGGATAGGAACATTCTCCAACCGCGTCTATGACTATTTCTTTAGCGGTTTTTCCAAAGGGTATGCGATTGTCGTGCATTTTGGTCATCCCACCTACAATAAGACCTGCCAGATGATCTAACATCCCGTTGCGTTTAAGGTTGACCATCATTCTATCAATGTGATACAGGTATTCGTCCAAATCTTCAATAAATAATATCTTCCCCTCGGTATCCAAACTAGAACTACTGCCACATAATGAATACAATATCGATAGATTGCCGCCTACCAAGAGTCCTTCGGCCCTACCACCTCTGTTCTCTGCGGCCAGGGTTTCCAATTCGATATCGGGTTTTTTTCCCTCAAGGGTTTTGGCTAAGGTTGCTTTCGCGAAAGCGGAATTATCTGTAACGCTCACAGGCATAGTGGCATGCAAAGTTTGAAAACCAATCTTGTGCAGGTGACTGTGTAAAACCGTCACATCCGAATACCCAACGATCCATTTTGGGTATTTGACAAATTTGTAAAAATCGAGTTGGTCTATGATTCTAACCGTACCGTAGCCCCCACGAGCACACCAAATGGCTTTGACCTCAGGGTCATCAAGCATACGCTGTAAATCTTGAGCTCTTAGACTATCTGTGCCAGCATATTGATCTTTTTCGGCATCTATACTTTGACCAATAACAGCCTTATATCCCCATTGCTGTAACAAGTCAAGACCCTCGCTGAGTTCCTGACGACTAATTTTTCGGGCGGTAGCGACCAGACCCACTTTGTCACCGCGTTTTAGAAAAGGTGGAGAAACCATAGCTTATGTATTAAGGTTTCAAAATACGTAAAATAGTAGTAACCCAGAATATCCCTCTAGTACACAAAATCGAATCTCATTTTATAAATGCTGTATAATAGCGTCTATAAAGGTCTATATCAAAAAATATTATACATTGCACCTATTATCAAACCCTTTTAATGCGCAACAAAGCCACTACTTACAATGGCTGCAGCTTGCTTTTGTTAAAAGGATTAAAAACCCCGAACTACCATGTTGCCCGAAGCCTTGATAGAGAAATATTTTGCCGATACGCTTACTAGCACAGAACAACAAGCTTTGGTCCAGTACCTGGCAGAGCATCCCGAGAAGGCAAAAGCTTTTGAAGATAGAAAACTCAAGCAAAAGCCTTCCGAAAAAACCCAAGATAAGGCCAAGCCTGTACGATTGCCAGATTTTGGAACGCATAAACCCGCCAGCACGGCCGAAGAAGAAGAGAGTCGTCGCGTGTTTATAAAATATGCTATTGGTGCCGCCATCATCATTGGGCTCACCCTGCTGATAGTAAAACTAAAAACAGCTTAAAAAACAGAAGGCGCTACTGTAGCTTATGACACCTTCAACACGCTTGTAAAGTCTCTAAAACACTGCGGTCTATGGTCTTAAACGGTTAACTGTCGTAGTAAAAACATCCAGCTTCATATACTATGGATTAAACTTTTTAGTTTATATATAGTCTTAGTTAATGAAATGTTAACTGATCACTATTGTTTCGCAGCCCTTAATAAACCAATCCTATGGAAATTCTTACTTCTTGTAATGTAGCTTCTATCGACCCTTTTGTGCCTTCGTCGGGCAACCCCTGGGATGTGGCAAAAGCCAAACACGTCTATAGACGTTTGGCCAATGGCACCTCTGAAGCCAATATTAATATCGCAGTTGCCAGTAGTCCTGGTGTACTTATTGACTCGCTTGTGGACGAGGCGCTTGCTATGCCCAATACCCCTGCTCCAGATTGGGGATACTGGTCTTTTCAAGATTACCAGATCGATTACAATACCGAGTCCAATGAGCAGCGCGGTATCTGGTACCGCCAGACGGCAGATGACATATTGACCAAGGGGCTTAAAAGCAAGCTCGCTTTTTTCTGGCTCAATCACTTTGTGACAGAACTCGAATCCTATAATCATCCGCCCTATATGTTTCAGTATTGGGATGATCTACAAACTCACGCTCTGGGGAACTTCAGAGATTTTGTACGCGGCATAGGGCTCAACCCTGCAATGCTCTTATATCTCAATGGATTTGAAAACACCAACACCAATCCAAACGAAAATTATGCACGTGAACTCTTTGAGTTGTTTACCCTTGGCGAAAACAATGGCTATACCCAAACTGATATTGTAGAGACCTCAAGAGCCCTTACAGGTTACAATCACTGGGCCGATTACGGAGCGGCAATCACCTTTGACAGTAGCACCTTTGATGCTTCAGATAAAACCATTTTTGGACAGACAGGCAATTGGGATTACAACGATGTTATCGATATTCTCTTTGAGCAAAAAGCCGATCTCATTGCTCCGTTTATATGTGAAAAACTCTATCGCTTCTTTGTGAGCCCCGATGTAAATACTGCTATTGTAGATGCTATGGCGGCAACACTTCTAGCGAATGATTTTAACATGGAACCCATGCTAAGACAGTTGTTTAAAAGCCAACACTTTTTTGATACTGACGCCAATGGACTGATCATTAAAAGTCCCTATGATATGACTTCTATTTATATCAATGAAACAGGCTTTTTGTACGACAATACCAATGGAGATTATACCAACTTTATCATCTACCTCAACGACACCTTAGGCCAAGATATCTATGAGCCTGTTGATGTGGCGGGATGGCAAAGAGATCGTGATTGGATCAACACCAGTACAATTTCTGGAAGATGGCTAAGTATGGAATACCTCACTTGGCCCATGTGGAATTACGACAATGAGCAGTTTCGTCAATTTGCTAAAGACCTTACAAACAATAGTAATGATCCGGCTTTTATAACTCAGACTATCGTTGATTTCTTTATCTCCAAACCCCTCTATACTGCCTCAGACTATGATAACGCCACAGATGTATTAAAGTGGGAAGTGCCTCAAAATTATTATGATACGGGTCAATGGAACCTCGACTGGGACTCTGCAGCGTATCAGGTACTGCTTCTTATTCATCACATATTCAAAATGCCCGAATTCCAATTAAAATAATCTGCTATGTGCGATCATCATACTACTTCAAACGCTGGTAAAAACCAGAAAAAAAGTCAATCACCATCGGCCAAGATTACCGATGCCCATCACAATGAAGAACACGCCACCTGGAATCGTCGTTCTTTTTTACAGGCCTTAGGTTTGATAGGTGGCGGTACCATTATGGTAGGTGGTGCCAACTTAACAGCCTCGGTACCTTCGCGTCTTACCGCAGCCTTAGCCAATGCACAAAACAATGGTCGCATCCTATTACTCATACGACTTAAAGGGGGTAATGATGGTCTTAATACAATAGTACCAGTGTATGATTATGACTTTTACGCTCAAAACAGACCTAGTATCAAACATGAGCTGTCAGACCTGTATTCTCTATCCCCCGATTTTGGAATCCCCTCTAGTATGCAACCCTTGCAAAGTCTTTGGGGAGAGGGTAAGATGAAAGTGGTCCATGGCGTGGGGTATCCAGATCAAAACTTATCGCATTTTAGAAGTTCTGATATTTGGGCCTCTGCCGATGCGGTAAATGTTGAAAACACAGGTGTTTTTGGGAGGTATTTTGAAGATATCTACCCAGATTATCTCATCAATCCGCCTGCCGAGCCACCGGCCATTCAAATTGGGAGTATAGGCAATCTACTTTTTGATGGATTGGATACCACTTATGCATTTTCTGTTTCCAATCCAGAACAACTGGCTAATATTGCCGAGAACGGCGTCCTGCACGATGTCCTTAATATCCCAGGGTGTACCTACGGAGATCAATTAGGCTTTATGCGAGGGATGACCAACACAACTTTTACTTATGCCGGGGTGATAAATCAGGCATACGAAGCTGCCACAAATGATGTGGCCTATGGTGATTCGAGTTTTGCGCAGCAATTAAAGATAGTTGCCAGATTGATAAAAGGAGGGTTAGGAACACAGGTGTATATGGTGACCCTCAACGGATTTGACACCCACGCCAATCAGGTTAACGATCATAACGCCTTAATGTCCGATTTGTCTACATCGGTCAAAGCTTTTTATGACGATTTGGCTACGGTAGGACGTGATCATCGTGTTATTGGTATGACCTTTTCTGAGTTTGGAAGACGGATCGAAGAAAATGGATCTAATGGCACCGACCACGGCGCGGCTTCTCCGGTGATGCTATTTGGACCAAAATTAGATGGGAATGGTTTTGTAGGTACTCAACCCGATTTACAAACACCTGACACCAATGGCAACCTCCAGTTTAATACCGATTTTAGAAGTTTGTATGCTACCGTACTCAAACAATGGCTATGTATAGATGCCGCTTTGGTAGACGAAGTACTGCTAGGTGTCTCTTATGACAGCTTAGATCTTGGTTTTGACTGTGAAAGTTTATCTACCGATGATTTCTCAAAACCAGATGGATTTTTGCATCTCGCCACCTATCAAAATGAAATTACCTATCTCGAGTTTACCCTAGCCTCACCTGCCAAGATGCACATTGAGCTCTTTAACATTATTGGCCAGAAGGTAGGCATTATTAGTAACGATTATATGCTTGCTGGAGCACATAAGATAGATATAAAACAAGCCATAGGTAAGCGACTATTTACAGGGCAATACATCTATAGGATCAATTATGGTGGGCGAGCCTACAGTAAATCGATACTTATAAAATAATAATCTATTATCGTAAAATGGTAGCTATTGGCTTGTCTTTTGGACAGGCCATTTTTTGTATATCAACTTTTTTTTATACTTTACCTTCCCCAAATTATAATAGATTACTTAAAGTTTCGTCTTCCCGTACAACACAGGAACTCGCTTTTAAGACTTCAAAAAAGAACACATATCAATAGCTGTTATACGCTATTTGAATATAACCTGGAGAACATTAGGCGTTTGGTTCATACCTAAGCGCCAATGGAGATTAATGACTAATTGTCCTAGCTTAAAATGACGAGTATGGAAGCACAAACCTCTTGTAATACAGCCACTTTGGCACCCTATATTCCCACGGC
This sequence comes from uncultured Flavobacteriaceae bacterium, assembly GCA_964549485.1. Lineage (GTDB taxonomy): Bacteria > Bacteroidota > Bacteroidia > Flavobacteriales > Flavobacteriaceae > Dokdonia. The sequence goes on along the minus strand of CAZJWI010000141.1, from coordinate 10,251 downwards.
CGAAAATCCTTGGGATATATTTAAAGTACAAAGTCTCTATGCCAAATTAGGCTTTGGAGAACATCGAGTCATTATGAACTCGGCGCTCACTAAAACACCACAACAACTCGTTTCCGAGCTTTTGACAGAAGCAGAGAATTTGCCAGTAACACCAGCACCAGATTGGGGGTATTGGAACAGAGCGCAGTTTGACAATTCGGCAAACAATTACAATTATTATCGTCGTCAATGGTATCAACAAACTATTGATGATCTCTTGCAAAATGGCTTACGCGAAAGGTTAACCTTGTTTTGGTCAAACCACTTCGTGACCGAATTAAGAGGTTATTTTTCACCTTCTTATCAATTTCAGTATTACCGTACCTTACAAACACACGCTTTAGGCAATTTTAAAGACTTTGTTCATGATATTGGCCTTACAGGAGCGATGCTACTTTACCTTAACGGGTTTCAAAATCGAGAACATTCACCCAACGAAAACTATGCGCGTGAGCTCTATGAACTTTTCACACTAGGGGTAAACAATGGCTACACCGAATCTGATATTACCGAAACAGCCAAGGCATTGACCGGTTGGAACCATTGGTCTTCTCCTTGGTCTCCGATTTATTTTGATACAGATACCTGGGATAACGATTATAAAACCATTTTTGGTCAGACCGATAGGTGGAAATACGACGATGTTATTGATATTCTATTTGAAGAAAGAGGTCATTTGATTGCACCTTATATAGCTCGAAAACTATACAAATACTTTGTGAGTCCAGATGTTAATGAGGATATAGTAACAGCTTTAGGACAAATCTTATTAGACAATAACTTTGAAATTAAACCTATGCTAGAAACGCTCTTTATGAGCGCACATTTTCACGATACAACTACCCAGGGAGTGCTTATCAAAAGTCCTGTAGATCTGCTTTTATCGTTTGAAAATATTAGCGGTCTTACCTATAATCGCTTCTACAACTATACAAATCTGTATCGAGTTTACACTACTAATTTGGGCCAGGAACTCTACAACCCTATCGATGTGGCGGGATGGCAAGGAGACGAAAATTGGGTTGACTCCAACACTATAGTACTGCGTTGGGATTACCTAGATTTTATTATTGACAAATTCAAACAAAATAGTACAGAACAATTTAGAAATCTCGCTCTTACCATGCTTGGAGGAAATACCAACAATCATATTTTGGTAACAAAGACGATTGTTGATAGCTTTTTGGCACGAACCCTCGTACAAGATTCAGACTATGATGAAGCCATAGAAGTTTTTAAAGGCGAAGTACCTGGCAACTATTACGACAATGGGCTTTGGGATCTTTACTTTGATTCTGTGCCAGATCAGGTCGAAGGACTTTTGCGTTACATCACCAAACTCCCTGAATTTCAATTAAAATAGAATAGTATGTGCAATCATCATAAAAAAGGCCAAATACATAGTGCAAGGCCAAAAACCGACACCAAGCACAACGAAGAACACAAAACCTGGAATAGACGCTCCTTCTTACAAGCATTAGGTCTGGTAGGAGGTGGTACCATTGCTTTTGCCAATAATGCGCTTACTATTAATAAGCCTTCGCCCTTAGGCATGGCGCTATCCCAATCTGATAATGAAAACATCTTGGTTATTGTTAGACTCAAAGGAGGAAATGACGGGCTCAACACGGTCATACCCATGTATGATTATGACACTTACGCCTCGGCTAGACCAACGATCAAAATAAATCAGCAGGACACCTTTGCCCTAGACTCAGACTTTGCCATGCCCAATTTTATGAACCCATTGGAGTCCCTTTGGGGCGAGGGCAAAATGAAAGTAGTTCACGGTGTAGGATACGAAGATCAGTCCTTATCACACTTTACCTCTTCAGATATCTGGGCAAGTACAGACGCCAGTAACCAAGAAGAGACTGGTTGGATGGGACGTTATTTTGAAGACCTGTATCCCGATTATTTATTTAACCCGCCAGCATCACCACCTGCTATCCAAATTGGAAGTGCAGGTAATCTAATTTTTGATGGCAATAGCCTAAATTATTCATTTGCTGTTTCTAACCCGGCCACCTTATTTTCGATAGCCGAGAATGGAACAGTCTACGATATCAATAACTTACCAGATTGTACTCATGGCGACAAATTAGGCTTTTTGCGCGGCCTTGTTAATACTACTTACAACTACGCCGGCATCATTAATGAGGCCTATGATAATTCTTCAGATCAGGTAGATTACGGAAGCACGAGTTTGGGTCAACAATTAAGTCTGGTCGCTCGTTTAATCAAAGGTGATTTAGGAACCAAGATATACATGGTCACTCTAGACGGTTTTGACACCCATAGCAATCAAGCCAATAAGCATCAAAACTTAATGAGTACTCTTTCTCAAACGATGGCTGCCTTTTATCAAGACTTAGAACTGGCAGGCTGGGACAACAAAGTACTTGGTATGACGATCTCAGAATTTGGCAGACGCCCTTATGAGAATGGATCTAACGGTACCGATCACGGCGCGGCCTCGACTATGCTTATGTTTGGACCAGCCCTAGACGGAAATGGTTTTGCTGGTACGCATCCCGACTTGAGTGATGTTGATGCCCGTGGCAATCTCAAATTTGATGTAGACTATCGTTCGATATACACTTCTATATTAACAGATTGGTTATGTATCGATAGCGGATTGGTCAACCTAATTATGTTAGGACAAGAGTATCCTACGCTTGATTTGGGCTTTAATTGTTCGAGTTTGAGTACCCCAGATTTTGATTCGGCGGCAATGAGTGTCACCCACGGGGCTTTCTATCAAAATGAGGATACATTTATTCACTTTAAAAATCCAACAACTGCACATGTGGTGGTCAAATTGTACAATTTATTAGGACAAGAAATAGGTACGATCAAAAACGAAATGCTATTTTCGGGCACCCATCAGTTTGACGTCAAACGTGCGCTCTCAAAAGAGATTCAAACTGGCCAATATATTTATCGAATTGCTGTAAGTGGTAAATATTACAGTAAGTCCTTACTTATTTTATAATACGGGAGGGAAATTAATGCCAAAGACGATCGCGTACCTTGCCTTCCCAAAAGCTTAGATACACCCTGGCGAGCTTTGGGCATAACGACAGCAATAGACTAAAATATAAAACCCATATACCCTAGCTTCTGCATACTCAATTGGCTTTAGATTATGCGCTACTTGGGGCATTTTACCTATTTTTGTGGCTTCTAATATTCAAATATGTCACAACGATATACCATCACCGCAGCCCTGCCATACACTAATGGTCCTATTCACATCGGTCATTTGGCCGGTGTCTATGTACCAGCCGATATCTATGCGCGTTACTTGCGTATGCAAGGTAAAGACGTAGCCTTTATTTGCGGTAGTGATGAACACGGGGTTCCTATTACCATCAAAGCAAAAAAAGAAGGTATTACCCCTCAAGATGTGGTTGATCGTTATCACGCCATTATAAAAAAGTCATTCAAAGAATTCGGGATTACTTTTGACAATTATTCGCGTACCTCTGCCAAGGTACATCACGATACGGCAAGCGATTTTTTTAAAACCATGTATGATCAAGGTAAATTTCTGGAAGAGACCAACCAGCAATTATACGATGCCCAGGCCAATCAGTTTCTTGCAGACCGTTTTGTCATAGGCACCTGTCCTAAATGTGGTTATGAAGAGGCCTATGGCGATCAGTGCGAAAACTGTGGTACCTCCCATAACACTACAGATCTGATCAATCCAAAAAGCGTCATCACTGGAGCCCAACCCGTGCTCAAAGAAACCAAACACTGGTTTTTGCCGCTAGATCAATATGAAGACTTTTTTAAAGAGTGGATTTTAAAAGGGCATAAAAAGGATTGGAAGACCAATGTCTATGGTCAATGTAAATCCTGGATCGACGATGGCCTCCGGCCCAGAGCTGTTACTAGAGATCTGGATTGGGGCATACCCGTTCCTGTAGACGGTGCCCAGGGTAAAGTACTTTACGTTTGGTTTGATGCGCCTATTGGATATATCTCTTCTACCAAAGAATGGGCTGCGAGAGAAGGAAAAGATTGGGAGGCATACTGGAAAGATGAGCAAACTAAGTTGGTTCACTTTATCGGGAAAGACAATATCGTCTTTCACTGTATAATTTTTCCTGCTATGCTCAAAGGCCACGGTGACTATATTTTGCCAGACAATGTGCCGGCCAATGAGTTTTTAAATTTAGAAGGCCGCAAATTATCGACCTCCAAGAATTGGGCGGTATGGCTGCATGAATATTTGGAAGATTTTCCAGAGCAACAAGATGTTTTGCGGTACACACTTACGGCCAATGCACCAGAGACCAAAGACAACGATTTTACCTGGAAGGATTTTCAAACGCGTAACAATAGTGAGCTGGTAGCCATTTTTGGGAACTTTATCAATAGGGTGACTGTACTGACTCAAAAGTATTATGAAGGGATCGTACCACAACCAGGGTCCTTCACTCAAGTAGACCTTGAAACCCTCGAGGCACTTAGAGCGTACCCTGCAGTAATAGGCAGTAGTATAGAAAAATACCGCTTTCGCGAAAGCCAAACAGAATTCATGAATCTCGCTAGACTTGGTAATAAATACCTGGCAGACGAAGAACCTTGGAAGACCATTAAGACAGATGCAGTACGTACCCAAACGGTAATGTATGTTGCCTTGCAGATTGCCTCGGCGCTTGCGGTGTTGAGTGAGCCCTTTTTGCCCTTTACCAGTAAAAAATTAAAATCGATTCTCAATTTGGATACACCGCTACTTTGGGAAGATATCACCCATAAGCAAGTTTTGCTTGCTTCAGGACATACCATAAACAAATCGACCTTATTATTTGCTAAAATAGAAGACGATCAAATTCAAAAACAATTGGACAAACTCGAAGCCAGTAAGAAGGCTAATGCTGCCGAAAATGCAGTTGCAGAACCTCAAAAGGATACCATAAGCTTTGAAGATTTTACCAAACTAGATCTCAGAGTTGGGACCATCATAGCCGCCGAAAAAATGCCAAAGACTAAAAAGCTTTTGGTACTTCAGGTAGATACAGGAATCGATACCCGAACCATTGTGTCGGGTATCGCTGAAAGTTTTAATCCTGATGATATCGTGGGTAAAAAAGTGACCGTCTTAGTCAATCTGGCTCCACGAGCATTGCGCGGTGTAGAAAGTCAGGGTATGATCCTTATGACCGAAGATAAAACGGGCAAACTCGTTTTTGTCAATCCCGACCAGGACGGAGTTTTATCCGGAATGACGATTAATTAATTTGATTATGGCTGTTGGACAACCTCAGTAATTCTACCTAGGTAGACACCAACGCTTGTCCAGGATTTACCCAGCCTAATGATTATAAGATCTTGCGAAGGATCTACGTAGATGTTTTGTCCCAGTATACCAATAGCCATAAACTTATCTGAGCAATTGGCGCTATACCATTGGTATTGGTAACAATCATTTTCTTTGTTTGGGGTTCTGATTTTGGAAATCCACTGCTCTGATACGATTTGCTTCCCTTTAAACCGACCATTATTTAAAACCAGACGGGCTATTTTGGCCAGATCTATGGCTGTTGTGTTTAGACAACAAAAGGCTTTGGCATTTCTATTTTTGTTATCGTCAACACTCCAGGTAGCAGGGTTTTCCATCTCGAGTGGAATCCATAACTTTTTTTCCAAATACTTCCCTAATTCCATCTGGGCCATGCGCTCTATGGCTATCCCTAACAAAGTCGTGTTTACACTTTGATATTCGTGATGGGTACCTGGCTCGTGCAAAAAGTCGTACTTGGCAATTTGTTTAAGTTGTTGGCGGCCGTAATACAATCGGCTCACCTCATCAAAAGGACTGCTATATCCCTCATCAAATTTTAAACCCGAGCGCATATTGAGCAAGTGTTCTATGGTCAATTGCTTAAAATAGGGGTGTGCCTCATTGAGTTCTGGAATATATTGGGTTATCGGATCGTTGACATCTTTGATCAATCCTTCGTCTATGGCAATACCAACGAGCAATGCCGTCACCGATTTTGATACCGAAAATATGTTAGATATCGAATCTCGTTTATAACCTTCATAATATTGCTCAAACAATACTGAGTCGTTTTTGATGACCAGAAATGCTGTTGTTTCTGTATGATCATCCAATATAGTAGACATGGGTTTACGCACACCATTGACACTAAAGGTTAAGGTGTCTAGTCGCTTTCCTAATTTAGAATCGCGGCCGTCCTCAAAATAGAAAGTTTCATCACCGGTATTGACTTCGGTATAGGGGAAAATTTTATGGTCATCTATATCTGCTTTGTAATAGGTAATCATACGACCAATATGACAAGATTGTAAACTTAAGATCAGAAAAATAAAGGCTAATTTTTTCATGGTTTTATTTTTTTGTTGTGGTTTGACTTGGACAAACATAAAAATTATAACCCCCGTCAACACCTATGAAATATACCCTTGTGGCCAAATGCATCGATTTTGTGGCGAGTTGTTATTGCAAATTACGCCAATAATAGACACCTGGCTAGATGAGTCATTAACAGTTTGCGGTAAGGACAGTCAAAAGTGATACTGATCGCATAGTGACCCGTGTATTTTGGTTATTTTTGATCTTCCATTTTAGACCTGTTTTTTGTTACGATATATCCATACCCATACACAGCTTCCCGAGCAAAGTATTGAAAACACCTTGACTCTTCTGGCTAATGATTGCACCCTTCCCTTTATTGCGCGCTACCGTAAAGAAGCCACAGGCAATCTTGATGAGGTAGCCATAGGTCAAATTATATCCTATAAGACACAGTTTGAAGCCATAGAAAAACGCAAGTCGAGTATTTTACATGCCTTGAGCGCCCAAGATAATGTACCTGAAGAGCTAATCTTAAAGATACAAGAAGCTACTTCATTGACCTTGTTGGAAGATTTATACTTTCCTTTTAAAAAGAAACGCAAAACCAAGGCCGAACAAGCGCGTTTGCAAGGATTGGAACCACTGGCCAAAATGATTATGGCCAGACACCAGGGTGATCTGCAAGGGCTTGCCGCTAGATTTACATCTTCAGAAGTTACCACCTCGGCCCAGGCGCTAGAAGGAGCCCATAATATCATTTGTGAATGGATTAGCGAACGCACAGACATTAGAACGCAATTACGCTCTGAACTCAACAAAAATGCCATAATAGCAACCAAGGTTATCTCTAGTAAGAAATCTGAAGAAAAAGCTCAAAAATTTCGGGATTATTTTGAGTATAATGAACCCCTTAGTCGCTGTCCTTCGCATAGATTACTAGCGATACTTAGAGCGCAGCAAGAAGGCATCGTAAGACTTAAACTCACTATAGATGAAGACAAAGCCCTGGCACGTATTAGACACAAATTTATTGGAGCCTCTCATCCACACAGCTCTTTCATTGTCAAGGCCATAGAAGATGCCTATAAGCGTTTACTATTTCCTAGCCTTTCTAAAGAACGTTTGAGCGCTGCCAAAAATCAAGCCGATCAAAAAGCCATTTCCATTTTTGCCAAAAACCTCAAACAATTATTACTAAGCCCACCATTGGGAGAAAAACGCATCCTCGCTATCGATCCGGGATTTAGGACGGGATGTAAAGTGGTTTGTCTGGATAGCCAGGGCCAGCTCAAGCATAACGAAACTATCTATCCGCATGCCCCAAAAAACGATACCAAGGCAGCGATTAAAAAGATAAGTAGCTTATGTGATGCCTATAAAATTGAGGCAATCGCTATTGGTGATGGGACCGCTTCTCGCGAAACAGAACAGGTGATCAAAAGAATTCGCTTTAAACAGGATATAGAAGTGTACGTAGTAAGCGAGGCCGGAGCCTCTATTTATTCGGCCAGTGCGATTGCTAGAGAAGAATTTCCTAATTATGATGTAACCGTACGCGGGGCTGTATCGATAGGTCGCAGGCTAGCCGACCCTCTCGCCGAATTGGTCAAAATCGATCCTAAATCTATAGGCGTAGGCCAGTATCAGCACGATGTGGATCAGCTAGCCTTAAAAGAAAGTCTAGACAAGGTGGTGGCTCATTGTGTTAATGCCGTAGGTGTCAATATCAATACTGCGAGTACCCATTTGTTACAATATGTCTCAGGGATAGGTCCAAAATTGGCAGATGCCATAGTGCGCTTTCGCGAAAGCGAGGGATCGTTTACCTCAAGAGCCCAGATCAAAAAAGTGCCTCGTCTTGGCGCCAAAGCCTTTGAACAGGCTGCGGGCTTTTTACGCATCAAAAATGGCAAACAGCCTCTAGATGATTCGTCGGTGCATCCAGAACGCTACGCCCTGGTAGAACAAATGGCAAAAGATCAGCACACAACAGTGCCTCAATTAATGAATAACAGTGCGCTATTAGAAAATATTGACCTGGAACGCTATCAAACGCCAACTGTAGGTCTTCCTACCCTCTCCGATATTATCAAAGAATTAGAAAAGCCAGGCCATGACATCCGTGAAAAAGCCAAAGTTTTCACCTTTGATCAAAACATACGTTCTATCGAAGATCTCAAACCCGGACAACGCCTTCCGGGTATTGTCAATAACATAACAGCCTTTGGCGCCTTTGTTTCTATAGGGATCAAAGAGAGTGGTCTTATACATATATCCAATCTCTCCGACGGTTATGTGGCCGATGTATCAGATCATGTTAGTTTGCAACAACAGCTCATTGTCAAAGTACTAGAGGTAGATATTTCGCGTAAGCGTATCCAATTAAAATTAGATCAATAGTACCGATAAAAATCGCTATGCTCAAAATTGCCTACCATCCTATCTATAAGCATCACCTTCCAGACGGCCATCGTTTTCCTATGGCCAAATATGACTTATTACCGAGGCAACTGCTACACGAAGGCAGTTGTACTCCAGCCAATTTTTTTGAGCCAGATGTCGTTGCAGACGAGGCGGTTTTGCGCTGTCATACCAAGGATTATTTTGAAGATCTAAAGGCCCTAAAAATTCCTGCGAGAGCCGCCAGAAAAATAGGATTCCCCTTATCGGAAGCATTAGTACTGCGCGAGCGCACCATAGCCGATGGCACGATAAAAGGCTGTCACTATGCTTTAGAACATGGTATTGCAATGAATATAGCCGGTGGGACACACCACGCCTACTCTAATAGAGGTGAAGCCTTTTGCATGCTCAATGATCAGGCCATAGGCGCGCGCTACCTACAAGATGCAGGACTGGCTCAGAAAATTCTCATTGTAGATTTAGATGTACATCAAGGCAACGGCACGGCCGAGATTTTTGCTGGAGATGATAGCGTTTTTACCTTCTCTATGCACGGAGCCGCCAACTATCCCTTCAAAAAAGAAACCTCAGATTTGGACATTGCATTAGCAACCCACACAGACGATGTTACCTATCTAAAACATCTTAAAGAGACGCTTCCAAAACTCCTTGAGCAAGTGCAGCCCGATTTTATATTCTATCTCTGTGGGGTCGATATTTTGGCCAGTGACAAGTTAGGCAAGTTAGGTTGTAGCCTAGCGGGCTGCAAAGAGCGAGATCGTTATGTCTTACAAACCTGCCATGAGCACCAAATTCCGGTTCAATGTAGTATGGGTGGCGGCTATTCGCCAGAGATAAAAGTGATCATTGACGCTCATGCCAATACCTTTAGATTGGCACAGGATATTTATTTTTAGATAGATCGATTGGCAAGTAATAACTAAAGATTATCAATATGTTCAAAAATCGATGTTCAGCATTTTACTAATGATACGTTACATTGCAATCAATCTATAGGGTAAGCAGTTTAGGTCACGGCTTCAGATTCTGTTTCTTTACTGTTATGGTTCACTTTGGGCCATGTCCATGCGTACCAAACAATTAAGGCGGTAATTAGACTTTCTAAAAAGGCTAAGAACACATAAAAACCATACCACCCAGTATTAGAATTAAAACCAATAAGCAGCATCATTAGGGTAAAAAACGTTCCAAAAACTATGTTTAGGACACGATTTATCTTTGGGTTTAGAAGTACAGAGAGTGCTACCATCACGGATGAAATTGCCAGAATCATAGTCGCTATGAACAATTTGGTTGGATTGTCTAAAACATTATCACCCGTTGCTAAACTGTCAATTTTTCCTGGAGTGTAGAGTTCAAAATAGTCCCCATATAAATAGCAGAAAGTAACTGAAGCCCATAATAAAGCAAGCTTTATTTTGATGTTTATTTTTGGATTAACTAGCATACTACAC
>CAZJWI010000140.1:0-2645 GCA_964549485.1 uncultured Flavobacteriaceae bacterium | reverse complement strand
AACCCAGATGGCTTACAACGATTTGCTTACTGGGCAAACACTAATAGAAGTCAAAACCTAAATCCCGACCCTAATGACAGAGAATACAGTGAAGTTTGGCCAGGTGGGCGAACAAATCACTACTGGTTTGATATGAATCGTGATTGGTTACCAGTGCAACTGCCTGAGTCTAGAGCGCGTATAGAAACCTTCCACAATTGGTATCCCAATATTTTGACCGATCATCATGAGATGGGGAGTAATTCTAGTTTCTTCTTTCAACCTGGAATACAGTCAAGAACCCACCCGCTTACACCAGTACTCAATCAGGAATTAACCCGACAAATTGGTAATTACCACGCCAAGGCCTTAAATAAAATTGGTAGTTTTTACTATACCGAAGAGAGTTTTGATGATTTTTACTATGGTAAAGGATCAACTTTTCCAGATATCAACGGAGGAATTGGTATACTTTTCGAACAAGGTAGTAGTCGTGGTCATGCCCAAAATACAGATAACGGATTATTAGAATTCAGATTTACCATTCGCAATCAATTTACAGCGATACTCTCTACATTAGAAGCAGCACAGGCGATGCGTAGCCAATTGCTTTCTTATCAAAGAGATTTTTTCAACAATGCGCGCAAAGAAGCTAAAAGTGGAGCCTATGCCTTTGGAAGCAAAAAGGATGCCGCTAGCGCTTATCACCTCGCCGAAGTCCTTAAAAGACATAAAGTGAAGGTTCATGAGGTCGCTAGTGATTTTCGCGAAAGCGGAAATGAGTTTAAAAAGGGCTACAGCTATATCGTGCCAAAAAACCAACGCCAATCGCGTTTGATTAAGGCTATGTTTGAAAAACGTACCAGCTTTACAGACAGTCTGTTCTACGATATTTCTGCCTGGTCTTTTCCGCTGGCTTTTGGGCTGGATTTTACCGATAATGCACCGCTTGCCAATGCGGGAGACCCTATTGAATCCCTGCGTTTTCCTAATAGACCCGCTGTCGCGAAAAGCAACTATGCCTATTTGATGGAGTGGCATGAATATTACACCCCAAAAGCACTCAATAAAATTCTCAACAAAGGATTAAGAGCTAAGGTGGGTATGAAACCTTTTAGCCTAGAAGGGAATGATTATGATTACGGAACCATACTAATACCTGTTCAAAATCAAAAGCTCGATAGCGATGAGCTCGCTCAATTTTTAAATGAGGTATCCCAACAAGCACACGTTACTATAACTGCTGTGTCTACTGGTCTCACCCAAGGTATCGATCTGGGGAGTAATCAATTTAGAGCTTTAGAGCCCGCAAAAGTAGCACTTATTGTGGGTGAAGGCACAAACTCTTATGACGCAGGAGAAGTCTGGCACTTATTTGATACGCGTTACGATATGAAGATAACCAAGCTGGATGTAAAAAATCTGAATCGTGCCAATTTGGACCGTTATACAGATATCATTTTGCCGCATTCTTTTGGCAATGCTGTCAACAATAGCGCTGCCGAAAAACTAAAAACCTGGGTGCGCAAAGGAGGTACCTTAATCGGTTATCGCAATGCTGCGTATTGGTTAGAGCGCAATAAGATGCTCGATATCGAATTTGTCAAAACAAAAAATCCTGCAAAGAACGTAAGTTTTGAACAGCGTGGCGATTTTAATGGAGCTCAGGTGATTGGTGGTGCCATTTTTGAGGCGCGACAAGATCGTTCTCACCCGGTAAATTTTGGATATAGCGATGATAAAATTTCTTTATTTAGAAACACGACAATTTTTGTAAAATCAGATTCGACGAGTTACAAGAATCCAATACAATACACCAAATCTCCACTACAGGCGGGATATATTTCTAAGATCAACTTAAAAGCTATCTCAGAAACCAGACCTTTTGTACACCAAAGCTCTGGGCGAGGTGAGGTGATCCTCTTTACCGACAATACCAATTTTAGAGCGTTTTGGTACGGTACCAATAAGTTGTTGATGAACGCCATTTTCTTTGGTGATTCTATGTAATACAATAACACCCAATGCAAAATCCGGCACTGTAGTGCCGGATTTTTTATTTAAACACATCACAATAACCAAGCTGTCAATTGGCAAAGGTTGTTGATAAATCGGACAAAAAAGCAAGACCCAAACATATGATGTAAGCTGGTAGCCATTTATATTTGTGCTATGGAACATTTTATCGTCTCTGCCCGTAAATTTCGCCCGCAAACCTTTAAGGATGTAGTGGGGCAGCAAGCGATTACCAATACCCTAGAAAATGCCATTGCCAATAATCATTTGGCACAAGCCCTACTCTTTTGTGGGCCACGTGGTGTGGGTAAAACCAGTTGCGCTCGTATTCTGGCCAAACGCATCAATCAGGACGAAAATACTACTGCCGATGAAGATTTTGCCTTCAATATCTTTGAACTTGATGCGGCTTCAAACAATTCGGTAGACGATATTCGAAACTTAATTGATCAGGTACGCATACCGCCGCAGGTAGGCTCTTATAAGGTATATATTATTGACGAGGTTCATATGCTGTCGGCCGCGGCGTTTAATGCATTTTTAAAAACGCTCGAAGAGCCGCCTAAGCATGCGATTTTTATACTCGCAACCACAGAAAAACACAAGATCATCCCTACCATCCTATCCCGATGTCAAATTTTTGATTTTAA
>CAZJWI010000139.1:0-22016 GCA_964549485.1 uncultured Flavobacteriaceae bacterium | reverse complement strand
ATATCGATAAATTGGAATTTAGATTTATTTCAGAAACACTTAAGGTTTCTTCTACTGCGAGTAAAAAGCTACATACCGCGGTATTACCCGCATCGTCCTCGGCTGTTATGCTGATTGAAGTAGAAGTGCCAGGAAGTAATTCTACACCTGGTGCAGGTATCTGTGTTACCGTGGGCACGCTACCACAATTATCTGTCGCAGTTATTTGCAAGGTATAATCAGGTATGACAAATGAAGTACCTGCAGGAACGGTTTCAATAGTCTGACCAGGACAATTAGCAATAACTGGATCGGTAGCATCGGTTACGACTACGTCAAAACTGTAGGTCGTAATTACGCCGTTAGCATCGGTTAATTCGTAAGTCTCTGTGGTTGTACCTACTGGAAATGCTGCCCCGCTTCCTAATCCTGCTGTCTGGACCACAACGATTTGATCTTCTCCACAGTTATCACTTCCCGTAACCGGGTCATAAGTAACTATGGTTTGACAAGCCGTGTCTGTAGCGGTAGTTTCTTCTGAAATATCACCAGGGCCATTAACAGTTAAACCAATGGTATCTTCTACGGTTACTGTTGCTGTACAAAGCGCTGTATTACCATTATTATCTGTCACGGTCAAAGTTACAGTATTGGTCCCTACTGTATCACAATCAAAAGTGTCAATATCTAAAGCTAAAGTAGCAATACCGCATGAATCTGTAGAACCGTTGTCAATATCTGATGCCGTAATTACCGCTAGTCCTGTATCATTTAAGGCCACCGTAATGTCTTGACATATTACAGTAGGTAAACTGTTATCAACTACTGTGACCACAGCAACACATTGACTACTATTACCGTTAACATCTGTTACGGTGAGTGTGACATCATTTGTTCCCACAGCGGCACAATCAAAACTTGTTATGTCTAATGACATTGTGGATATACCGCAAAAATCACTAGATCCATTATCTATATCGGACGGAGAAATTGAGGCATTACCACTTGCGTCTAGTGCGATGGTAATATCCTGACATACTACTGTAGGTTCTATTAAATCTTGAACCGTGACCGTAGCTGTACAGCTAGTACTTTGACCTGCCCCATCAGATACAGTTAAGGTTACTGTATTAGTACCTATATCGTCACAATCAAATTGTGTAATATCTGTAGTCAACACGGGAGTTCCTCCTCCGCATAAAGTAGATCCATCGTCGATATCATTGGCCGTGATGGTAGCCACCCCACTGGCATCCAGCTGAACAGTAATATCTTGGCAAGCGGCTACTGGAGCGACGGGTGCAGATCCTGCATTTACCGTTACGATAGCATCACAAGTATTAGAAATACCCAAACTGTCAGTGATGGTTACCGTGACCGTATTATCACCAAGATCGGCACAGCTAAAATCGGTTTTACTCAAACTAATAGACGTGGGTGAACCGCAATTATCGGCAGAGGCCGCTGTTCCTAGATAGAAGGCGACATAGTCATTGGTAGCACTCCATACACTAGAATTTCTTCCGGGAGTAGCAAGACCAGCCGTACCACCATTATTTTCAATACCTTGGGTGGTGTTCCCGTCAGAAGGAATAGAGCTACTGTGTATCTCTATACGAGAACCATCCTCAAATAAGTGCAGTTGACTATTCACCGCCTTTGTGGTATTCCAATACACAATATTGTCAAACTCTACAATAAGTTTTCTATTGGGTGCCGTTCCTATAGTTTCAAAACGAATGGCCCCACCTGCCGATGGATTGAGATCTTCCCAGGCAAGGGCAATATAATTGTCGGCATTACCCCCTGGAGAAGGAATAACTTCACCGTTGCAACAACCGTCATCTCCACCAGGATTAAAAGTAATAAAGCCATTTGATGAAATATAGAAACTGGTATAATCAGTCCCGTAATAGGTAAATGGAAATCCAATGTTAAGAGCTCCACTTACCTGATCATCTCCTAAAAAGACAGATGATCCAGTTGCAGTAATATCTATAGGTGCAAAGCTACCCGTCTGGTCTACTACATAATCTGCAGGCTCCAAATTGGAAACCACATCCTCTTGCGTAATACTGGCAACTCCACTACTATCAAGATCTATGGTAACATCTTGACAGATAATTTCAGGAATACCATCTGTCACTTCTATAGAAGCGGTAACCGTGGTGGCAGGATCACTACACAATGGTGCTGGTATGGTATAAGTGATAGTGTGAACACCCACTCCTGCTGCTGCAGGATCAAATAAGTAATTAATACCATCTGCTTGATCAAATACACCAGGACCGCTAAAAACACCCCCTTCAGGAAAGGCGCCAGCATACATTTGCTGTCCTTCTCCAACACAAATTTCGGCCACTGTTTCTAACGATAAGACCGGCGGATCAAAATTTTCTGAATTGTCAGTTTGACTAGATGAGCTACCCTGATCTGCATAAATACCTAACCCTCTTTTGGCGAAAGCTTCCCAAAGTGTACAATAATTGGCTCCTCCATAAATTGCTTCATCGGCCGATAGTATCGCATCGCGTCCATCGATAAATCCTGGTGCACAGGGTTGTAATTTTAATCCCTCAACAACTAAAGCTAAGGCCTGAACATTACCAGCATCTAGATTCACATCTCCTGTAAAGTTGTACAAATCGGTATCTATACCGTGGTCGTCTATTAGTGCCCAGGTTACTTCCCATAATATTGTGGCCCAAACTGAACCTACGCCATGAGGAGGTGTGGCGGTAATGATATTGTCATAGCTCTGCGTATTTATAGCAGGATCGCCATCGGCAGTAGTGTTGTCTGTACTATACGGTTGAGGACGAATTCCTCCTCCTGTTGGAGCTTGTCCAAATAGCCATGTTCCTATTCCACGTGCATCTTCACCAGTATCTCCAGGCTCTATAGTCATGATAAGTCCAAACCAATCACTCCATCCTTCTCCCATTTGTTCGGCGCCTGAGAGACAACCAGAGGTGCCGGCACCACCTGTAAGACGAATAGATATACCGTGACCGTACTCATGAACGACTACCCCATTATCAAAGTCTCCATCGCGAGCTCCACAAGTATACATTTGCATTCTTGGTGGAGACCCATCTGGAGGCGTACTCATATTGGCATTACAACTGCCCGAACCATCTTGTGCTTCGGCCCGTACAAAGTCATTAGCTGCTCCTGGGTTGCCGTAATTGTTTTGTTGAAAATTTCCTGCTGCCTCGTCTAATCCATAAACATAAAAGACATCATGAATAATATTAGACCAGTAAAAGAGATTAGTGATAGCTGCTGGTTCAGATTGATCTGTTGTACTATAAGTGGTATTAACTGAAAAATCAACCAAAGGGTTGGCAACTGTAAAATCTAGAGTGACGCCGCCATCTGGTGCATAGCCTGAGTTATCACCATCTTCATAGGCATTTACGTTATTTCCTCTGGTGGTGGTAAATTCGTTACCCAACACTCCATCGGTATCATGCCAGCCATAAGGAGAACCTAGAACCGAACCATCATCGGGGTTAGCCACTATAGTTCTATTCATCGTACCGTGGGCAGGACTTTCTAAAGGCATGGCATAGACTTCATAATTACCAATAAAAGCATCATTAGAGTTGCTGGTATCTTTGGGCAATGCAGCACTCACTTTTGGCGCAGCGCTTAAGTCATGAACGTGATCTTCTTCACTATAACATTCTACCGTCCAATCTATTTTATCAAGAAGAGCTCCAGTTTCTGCATCTATTCTAACATTCCACCAATGAACCGAGGCTTTGGCCTCTATGGATAGATCCCAAGCAAGTCTTGCCCCCATTTTTTCATCAAAGTGATACATTAACTTTGCTGGAATGACACTTCGGGCAATGGCTGGCGCTTCTAATGTAGTAGTGCGCTGGGTATCGGTATTGGTCGTGATTATTCGAGCAGAAGCACTTCCCATCCCTAAGTGTTGGGCAGCTTTCTGTAAGGCTTGCACCACATTGAGTTGGGGCGAACGACTACCCGACATACGCGTTCTTACATCTGGAATAAACTTGTTATGAGCAGCGATAAGCTTTCCTTGAGCAGAAGTATGAACACTCGCCTCGGCTCCATAAATTTGAATTCCGTCTATTTGTTGACGATAATAGATATGGTGTACCCCGCTAGTGCGACTTGTATGTTGACTTGTTATGACATATTCACTGATGTCTTCGGCATTGAGGGTTCCTTTTTGAACTAGTTTATGCAGCTCTTTTTGGACAAGAGCTGATTGTTGTGCCTGAATGCCTGTACTGAGCAAAAATAGCACGACAGCTAGCAGACGATACGGTAGTGGGCAAGCGAAAAAACGCATAGAATTGGTCTTTGGTTAATTATTTAGATATCAACATTTTATGAAAAATGATTTCAAAAATATGTATTTCATAGATAAAACAAAGCATTTTGTCGATTAATTTTAGACCATAATTGTTAAAAAGTGACATAGACTTTGGCACATCTCCTCAATTTAATATCAGATGCAGGAGATTGCAACAGTACTAAATGCCCTAATCTCAGTACTTCGTATATATCGTTTATGCAATATATAACTACATATTACGTTATATAACTACAAAATTAGTTGTATAACTACAAGATTCGTTATATATTTACTCCTCCAATTTTCTGGAACATATAACACTATGTACTCATTATGGAAAGACTTACAAATAAAGAAGAAGAAATCATGCACGCTTTATGGCAATTAGAGCGCGGCTTTGTCAAAGAGATCATGGCACTGCTGCCTGGTAGCAATCACTACAATACCATATCAACTATCGTTCGCAACTTAGAAGAAAAAGGTTTTGTTTCGCATCAAGCATTTGGAAAGACGCATCAATACTACCCAAGAGTAAGTAAAGAGCAGTATAGCAAACAATTTATGCAAACGGCTACTCAGCGCTATTTTGATAATTCCTATAAAAACATGGTTAGCTTTTTTGCAAAAGAAGAAAAAATAAGCGCCAAAGAATTACGTGAAATTTTAGCCATTATAGAACAAAAACAGAATTCCTAGGAGAACTGTAGCCTTATTTAGACATTTCAATAGCAAGAATCACTATGGAATCAATCATATTACTCGCTAAGAGCATTGCCATACTCACCATTTTTTACTTGACCTATATCCTAGTATTGCGTAAAGACACATTTTTTACGGCAAATAGGCACTTCTTGTTAGGTGGCATCTTTGCTGCACTTCTCCTACCCTTTGTGAGTTTTTCGACAACCACGGTTATGGACATCCCTGTAACTGCGGTAGCTAGTTTGCCAGAGGTGACTGCCCCTACCTCAACAAAACCACTGATCACCCTACAAACACAGCCTGAAATTGATGGCTGGCTCGTTGTCCTAAGTATTTACGTAATAGGTATATGTGTTATGTTAGGCCGCCTAGTCTTGCAATTGTTTTCGCTCCAGCGATTATTTAATAGATTCCAACAAATTAAGGATGGTCAATATACCTATATAGCAGTAGATGAAGATATTGCTCCATTTTCATTTTTTAGAAAGATTGTCTATAACCCTAACTTACACACACGTGAGGAACTAAAAATGATTATCGATCACGAAAAAGTACACGCCGTGCAATGGCATACTATAGACGTTCTTTTTACACAGTTAATGCTAGCCATACAATGGCCCAATCCATTTGCCTGGTTGTATAAAGACAGTCTCAAACAGAACTTAGAATTTATTGCAGATCACGAGGCAGCTCGTAATGCTGCTAATCCTATAGCATATCAACACACACTGGTTAAGGTCTCATCAACCGCATTACGACCAGCACTTACCAATAATTTTTATCATTCATTAATCAAAAAACGAATTGTTATGTTAAACAAGCCAGCATCCCACAAACGCAACCTTTGGAAATTAGGATTTGTCCTTCCTCTCTTAGCTGTATTTATGTACAGTTTTCACGTCAAGGAGGTGATTACTTACAGAGAAGTCGAAGTAAACCTACCTGCTGCAGAGACAATCAACAGTCCCTTAGATATCCCAACAGCGGGTACTATGTATAAAGAGCACTCTATGTTTACGATATCGGCAGCGTCAACCAAAGACGATCTTGCCAAACTTGAGGCCTATTTTAAAGAGAATTATGAAAGTACAGCCATTCGTATTGTCAATACTGATTTTAAAGATAATAAGTTAGTTTCTTTTGATTTTCAATCGAAGATGGCGGCAGACCCGCGTTTTATAACCCGTTTTTCTAGACGCCCTAGTAATGAGGTTTTGAAGCCCTTCGAAATAGTCGCGGTCAAGGAGCACGAAGTACATATTGTCTATAAGGACAAAAGTCATGTTGTTGTTTTAAAACCAGAAAACCTCATCTTAGAAGAGGCTAATCTAAAAGCAGATAATGCAAAAGATAGCAGCTTAGCTTCCTTTATAATAGGTTCAAATACGACCAATCAAGAATTAGAACAGATAGAAACCTACTTTAGAGATGTCTTTCCTGAAGCACTTTTACGTTTTAGCCAAGTTAATCGTTTGGCAGACGGAGTGCTTTCCTCCTATCGTATTGATACAAAATTTACAAACCATTCGATCTGGAATCAAACATTGGGAGTTCCCGATTCAAAAGCAGTTGCTCAAGCCATCCAGATCACACCAACTCAAACCGAGGAAGGTCCAGCAATAACAATTCAAGAATTAGGGCCCAAAGGAATAGTCATGACGGTGAAGCCAGATGGTATCCACATGGCATCCGATGCACTCATTAAAGCATCAACAGCAACTGCCGTCAATCCAAAATCAGAAAAAACGCCAATGACACAACAAGCCTTTCGCTATAAAATTTCAAAAAATACGAGCATGGAGGATTTAAAGGCTATTCAAAAAGAGCTCAAAGAGAAACATCAAATTGATTTTAAGTTTAGCGATATCGATTTTAATAACGATCGTCACATCACAGCTATACGGTTAGAATACCAAACCTCTACTGGTAATACGGATAATTATAATGTAAGCCAGACCGAGGGCATCACCGACATTTATTTCTTTATGGAGGCCGATGGCGCTATAGGCTTGGGTAATGATAAAAGTTTTGCCGAGACACAACAACGGATGCAAGAAAGACGCATATTGTTAGAGCAGAGACGTGAAGAACGTAAGGCAAGAGGTGAAGCTCGAAGATCCGAAATGGAAAAGAGGCGGGAGCAACGCATGCAAGAGGCTGATCAAGCCCGCCAAGAACAGAGAGAAATACTAAAATCACGTCAAAAAGAGCTACGTGAGCGCATGAAAGAAAATGCCACTTCATTAAAGCAACGTCAAAAAGAGCTCAGAGAAAAACAACGATCTCAGGGGTATGGTCAAAATAGCTTTACCTATCAACAGCCTATAGATATTACAGGTGATGGTGTCTTTATCGTAACCAACGAGGCAGGTATTACGACTCGTAATATCAAAAAGGGTCTATACATCAAAAGGATCAGTAAAACAACTTCTGATAGTGAGTTGGAATTGATTAAGAAAGCTTTTAAAGAAAATGACGCTTCGTTAAACTACAGTTCTGTAAAACGCAATGCCGAAGGACATATTACCGGAATCCGGCTTAAATTAAAACGAGATACAGACAAAGCTTCGGTAGCTTTTGATGGTTCTAATCCTATTCAAACCATACATTTAGGTTACATCCTAGAGTAAATTCGCTCTAAAACAAAAACATTCTTCACTTCGCTTTATCCTATAAGGCTAACACTACTACTCCTATGCGCTTATTTGTATTAATGATTGTTTGTGCTATAATGATATCAAGTTGCAGCTTCTCTGCCAAAGACAGCACTATAGCTTTAGAAAAGGCCACTATTGGGATGGGTGTACCCAATCTTGAGATCTATGAGTTGGAGGCAGATTCACTGGTTCAAAAATCTTTACATGATTATGAGCAGGAGGTCATTATACTTGATTTTTGGGCTACTTGGTGTGGCCCATGCTTGACCGCCTTTCCCAAATTAGAGGCCTTACAACAACTGTACCCCGATCGCGTTAAGGTCGTGGCCATCACAGACGAATCACCTGAACGTATAAATAGCTTTCTGGCTACAAGACCTCAAGAATTTACTATTGCCATTGATACCTCGGGAGTTGTCAATCGTTATTTTGAACATAGAGTAATACCCCATTATGTCATTCTTGATGCTCAAAAGGTCGTAAAAGCTGTTGTGCATTCTGATTTTATTACCAAAGAGAATATTGACAAAATACTTGCAGCAGAGGAGATTGCATTTAAAGAGAAGAAAGAAAATATGACTTTTGACTATAATGAAGCCTTTGGCAGTAACCATCAAGAGGTCACATATCAAAGTACATTATTGCCCTATAATCCAGATGCGAGCAGTGTTTCTAATACTGCGGCTTCTGGCAATCGTATTTTTGCCTACAATCTCACTTTCCCCTCGCTAATGACAATGGCCTATGATATGCCCTACACCAGAGTGATAGAAAACTTTTCTTCTCCTTCCCAATATGAGTATAAAAAAGAAAATCAATATTGTTACGAAATGATCTTTCCTGAGCGCTTACGCGAAAAACGTTTCGAACTCATGCAAGCCGAAATAGCTGCCTTATCTGGTATCAAAGCCAAACTAGAAACCAAACTAACCGAAGTATACCTCTTACAAAAGATACCAGATACCACCACTGAATTGCCAGTTTCTACCCAATCACCAGATCCCAATGCCATCACCAGATATGGACAAGGCATCACTATGCAAGGACAACCCATGTCAGATCTAACAAATTATTTTGAAAATGTTTTGGAACTCCCTGTTATCGATGAAACTGGTTATACCAAAGTGTACGATCTTAGTGTAAAATGGTATATCGAAGACCCAAAAAAAGGATTGGAGACATTAACTCCCTACGGTTTAGAACTTGTAAAAACCAAAAGGCCAATTACTTTCTTGGTACTAGAAGACTGATACGATACGAATGGGAGAGCCCATTAGTATACCTCCATACCTATTATCACATATTGGATAGATTGTTATATATCCATTCTTAAAGGCAATATCAAATTTGTATTGGATATCATATCTATTTACTATAACAAGATAAATGCGGGCCTCTTTGAACATTGTTTAGTAATCCAGCTCGCTATCTCAAAGAAGTACTATCCAAAGCGGTTTAATTCTGATAGCTTACATACTTTATTTTAAATCACCACCATCCCACCAAAAAGATGAAATATCACTTTTTGGCTCTTTTTTGCACCAAATCTCCCTAGAGATTCTAAAAAGTGTTCTAAAAGCCCCTTGAATTGTTATAATAATTAACCATATATATATTATATGATTAATATTATTCACATTGATAAAGAGCTCATCAAAAATATTATAACTGATTATATTTTTTTACTTACAAATTAGTATTCAAATACATAAAAAATTAAATAAAATTTTTGCCATCTGCTCTCAAGATCACTTCTTTGCTTCATCAATAACAAACAACAACATATTAATCTTTAAAATTTACCATTATGAAAACGCAAAACTCAGTATCGGTTAAAACAAACAAAGTCTTAGGAATATACACCGTATTTGTTGCTAGTCTCTCTGTAGGCTACATACTAACAACATATATACAGCACTTTACACTTTAATCGGTTACCAGAAACACATCAATCACTAATTGTATTATTAATCACAAAAAATAACACTCATGGTTCAAATAATTGTCACTGCTCTCGAACTTATCTTTGGATAAGCCATTACACTATCATTAACGGGATTTAGGCCTATCCCTGCTAATGATCACCTTTCAAACAAATTTCATTCATCTGATATCGATTTGATAGGGTATGCCAGTAAAAGCTACGGTATACCAATTCCAACATTTCCAATTTTACTCCTTATACCCCACTACATTTGGTTGGCTTCATAGGCTTACCAAGGCAGGTATAGTCTTTACTAAAGAAGTAGTATTCTCATCTCGCTATCTCAATTTTTACATTATGGTACAACTTATTATAGTGGGCCTAGAGCTCATTTTTGGATAATAATTAGCATTTCAATAACTACCCAGCACTTATGAACATCCCTAAAAACACCCTATGCTATCTTGGTACATTCGCTAGGTATCTTATGCCTAGTGATTCTACATCCGCTCAAATCACACATACCACAATGATGTGGTTAATTACTGTGCAGTCATCTATTGGGGGATGGACCGACTGCCATCTGGCAGAAACGTAAAGTAACTAGCAAAACAACTAGCACTTGCGTTTTCTCGCTAGTTGACAACCTCTCAATAGACTCGTGCTTTGAGAGGTTTATTTTTTCGCTTTAAGCGAAACAAGACAAAAGTACTTCTTAAAAAATCCTTAATGTTTTTTTGCCTTCTGTAGCATTGTGGTACTTTCAAGGTTTAAACACAAACCTATGCACACAAAATACTTTCTTAGCCTATTATTGCTAAGCCTTTCTAGCTGGTGTTGGTCACAATCAGACTACAGAGATGGAAATGAAATTACGACCACTTTGCAATCTATCGCCGCAAATAACAGTAAGCTCGCAAAACTCAAGTCGCTTACCACCACCCAAGGCGGAAAAGACATCTGGATGCTAACCCTATCACAAGGCGCACCCGAAACCTTACCAGGTATCGCAATATTTGCTGGAGTCGAAGGCGATCACATCCTCGGAACCGAATTAGCCGTAGAAATAGCAGAAAAGCTACTTACCAATCATAAGGAGCTGCTCACACAAACGAGTTTTTATATTTTTCCAAATCTCAGCCCTGATGCGTCACAACAATATTTTGAGCGTGTCCGCTTTGCGCGAAAAGGCAATGCGCATCCCACAGATGATGATCGTGACGGAAGATTGGATGAAGATCCTTTTGAAGATTTAAACAAGGATGGTTTGATTGCGATGATGCGCGTTTCTGATCCTACGGGCAACTATAAATTGTTAGATGAAGATGAGCGCCTTTTGGTCAAGGCGGATATCGATAAAGGTGAACGAGGCACATACCACCTCTACACTGAAGGAATTGATAATGATAAAGACGGAAAATTTAATGAAGATGGCATAGGAGGGGTTCACTTTAATAAAAACTTCACCTTTGATTTTCAATACTTTACTAAGGGTGCCGGAGAGCATCCTATTTCTCAAAAGGAACACAGAGCTTTATTAGACTTTCTCTACACCCAGTGGAATATTTATGCAATTTTGACTTTTGGACCTGCCAATAATCTCACCACACCTCTCTCCTATTCAAAGAGTGGTGCGTCAAAGCGCGTAATCACTAGCATATTAAAAGGAGATGAGAAAATAAATGCGTTTATCTCCAAAACCTATAATGACATCGTAAAACAAAAAGATGCTCCAAAATCAAAAGCTGAAGGTGGGTCAGCCTTTGAGTGGTCTTATTTTCATTTTGGACGATTGGCTCTTAGTACGCCAGGATGGTGGCCCAAAAAATTTGAAGGAGACTCCCTTAACGAGGCTCCAAAAAATAAAATAGCTAATTTTCTGGCACAGGCCGAGACTCAGAACAGAAATGATGTCTTTGTTGATTGGCAAACTATTACGCACCCAGACTTTCCAGACAAAAAGGTAGAAGTAGGTGGTCTTCATCCCTTCGCCATGAAACAGCCTGCCTACAGCGAGGTAGATGCTATTGCTGAGACCCACACCAAATTTATCACCGAACTCGCAAAAATGCAACCCAAATTGAAGTGGGTCAATGTAAAACAGGAAAAAGTAGCCGCTAATCTTACGCGTATTACTGCAGAACTGCACAATAGTGGTCAATTACCCACACACACCGAGATGGGAGACAAATCGAGATGGCTGCGTAAAATAAACGTTTATCTCAAATTAAAAAACAATCAAGAATTGCTATCGGGTAAACCCAGAACTGTCATCGAGAAGATTGCTGCCGATGGTAGTGTAGCCTTTAGCTGGTTGGTGCAAGGATCTGGATCTATAAGCTTAGAAGCCACGCTTCCGCAGGCAGGAACCGATACTTTAACTCTCAAATTGTAAAATACCATGAAGAAAACGATACAAATACATCTATGTTTATTGATTTTTGGGGTGCTTATAACCTTGGGAGTTTCTCCGGTAAAAGCTCAGACTGCAGACGACATTTTTCAGGCAGCAGGAACCCCTTCAAATCCCAAGGTTAAAATTGCCTTTAATCAATATTATACTGCCGAGGGACTAGCTACCCTGGGTAAGAAAATTGCCGAGGCGCATCCCAATTTGGTCAAGCGCATGTCTATTGGTAAATCTACTCAAGGACGAGATATTTGGCTACTTGCCATCACAGATTATAAGACGGGTAATCCAGAAAGAAAACCCGGCTTTTATCTCGATGGAAATATTCATTCTAACGAAATACAAGGAGGCGAAATAAGCACCTATACGGCTTGGTATCTCACCGAAAGTTTTGGAAAAATACCCTACGTCACTCAAATGCTTAAAGATCGCATCTTTTATATCGTAGCGACCATCAATCCCGATGCTCGGAATAACTATATGAAAGAGCCCAATACAGGCAGTAGCCCACGAGCAGGAATGATAGCCCTGGACGATGATAGTGATGGGCTTTTTGATGAAGATGGTTATGCCGATTTGGATGGAGATGGTTCTATCACCGAAATGCGCAGAAAGAGCCCCACTGGCAATTACATTATAGATCCTAAAGACCCTCGAAAGATGATCCGTATAGGTCCTGATGATGTGGTAACTGCACAGCGGTATGAGCGCTTGGGAAGAGAAGGCATCGATAATGATGGTGATGGGCGTATTAATGAAGATACGCCTGGGTACTATGACCCCAATCGAGATTGGGGTTGGAAATGGCAACCAGACTATGTGCAAAGAGGTGCTTACAAATATCCCTTCTCTGCTCCAGAAACAAGAGCAGTAGCCGATTTTGTCAAGGCACATCCCAATATTGCAGGCGCACAGAGTTTTCACAATAGCGGAGGTATGATTTTACGCGGCCCCGGTGCCGAAGAAGATAAAGCCACGTATAATAGAGCCGATGTTGCGATTTATGATGCCATAGGCAAAAAAGGTGAAGAGCTACTGCCAGGCTATGACTATCTTACCGTGTATAAAGATCTGTATTCGGTCTTTGGAGGTGAGTTGGACTGGTTCTATGGTGGACGTGGTATTTATACTTTTACCAACGAAATTTTTACAGGTTTTGCCTATTATAAAGATAGCAAGCGAGGTCGAGACCAAATCTATGACGCAGCCAAAGACTTGATGCTTGGCGATGGATTTACACCATACACCCCTTACAATCACCCTACCTATGGAGATGTCGAAATAGGAGGATTTAAGAAAAATGTAGGTAGAGCTACGCCAGGATTTATGCTAGAAGAAGAAGCACATCGCAATATGGTCTTTGTATTTTACCACGCCTTTCATATGCCGCATTTGTCTATAGGTGATGTAGAAGTAAAATCCTTGGGCGGTGGGTTAAAAGAGGTTACTGCCACTATAGTAAATGACCGCTTAATGCCAACACATGCCAGTCAAGACTTAAAGTATCATATCGAACGACCAGATTTAATTAGTCTTACAGGGGCAAAAGTTGTTGCAGGAATGATTGTGGAGGATGCCGATTTTAATGTGACCAAAGAACAAACCTATACACCCGAAACATTGAGCGTAGCCAATATACCAGGCAATGATTCTGTCATGGTACGATGGATAGTCAAAGGAGGAAATTCTATGACAATTACTGTCGATAGTGCCAAAGGCGGACTTGTCCAAAAAAAGATCTAATAGAGATTGTATAAACACAAAAGGCTGCCCTTGGGCAGCCTTTTGTGTGCTATCTCATTTTTTTTGATCCTATTTGGTTTTGAGATGCGCCAATGAACCGATTATGGTCGTCATAATTTGTATCTTTTAGATTTAAGTCAAGATTATGAAAACATACGACCATATCATATTGGGTACCGGACAGGCAGCTGGCACCCTTTTGGAAAAACTAGTAGAAACAGGCGATAGCATTGCTGTAATCGAGGAAAGTAAAATAGGTGGCAGTTGTGTCAATTATGGCTGTACCCCAACCAAAGCTTTGGTGGCTAGTGCTCGTGCTATCCATATGGCAAGACGGGGTGATGAATTTGGTTTTAAAACCGAAAAAATAACCGTTGCCTATTCGGCTATCACAAAACGTATGAACAAGATACGTGAGAAAAGTAGAGAAGGTTTAAAAAATTGGATAGAGCAAACTGATACTATAGACCTATATACCAACAAAGGTCGATTTGTAGATGGGAATACACTTGAAGTAAACGGTAAACAGCTTAAAGGGAAGCACATTTATATCAATACGGGAACACGACCTAGAATCCCTGAGATTGAAGGAATTGATCAGATTGATTGGCTCGATAGTGGTAGGTTATTAGACTTAAATGAGCTACCCGAGCATTTGCTTATCGTTGGCGGTGGATATATTGGGGTAGAATACGCACAGATTTACCGACGCTTTGGAGCCAGGGTGACACTTATCCAAAGTAACGCACAGCTCATGCCTCGAGAAGACGAAGAAATTGCCTCAGGCATACATGAATTACTAACAGATGAAGGAGTAACAATTCACTACAACGCAAAGGCAACCAAGGTGAGCCCCTCTAGTGACGGAATTGTATTGTTGTTAGACCAAGATGGAAATGAGAAGCAGATTCAGGGATCCCATTTATTACTAGCTGTAGGACGCATTCCAAATAGTAACAGTATTGGATTAAACCACACCAATATCAAGACTGATGATAAAGGTTATATTCAAGTAGATGATTATTGTAGAACAGGACAAGATGGGGTATTTGCACTAGGTGACGTTAATGGCGAAGGGGCCTTTACACATACTTCGGTTAATGATGCAGAGATTGTGCTTGACCATTTATATGAAGGTAGTCGTAGCATATCACAGCGCATTCCTATTTATAGTCTTTTTACTGACCCACCACTGGGTCGCGTGGGTATGAGTGAAAAAGAAGCCCTAAAATCGTGTAGTAATGTGCTCAAAGCGACCCGTCCCTTTTCTAAGATTGGTCGTGCCAAAGAAATGTCTGAAACTCGTGGAATGGCAAAGCTTTTAGTAGACGGCGACACTGATATGATATTAGGCGCCTCTATTTTTGGTATTCACGGCGATGAAGTTATCAATATGTTTGCGGCTATAATGCACAGTGGCATAGCCTGTAGAAATTACCGCAAAGTGGTTTTGGTTCATCCCACCATTTCGGAATTAATGCCTTTTATTCTAGACGGTATCCAAAAAGCAGGCGAAGAAAAACAAAGCGAAGACCAATAAAGATGGAAGCCCGCTTTATAATGTTACAGGAGTTACTGTGTTTTTTTCTTCCTTGATCCTGTTCTAATATTGATAAACTCCACCAAAATAGCAAAGGCCATCGAAAAGTAAATATATCCCTTAGGGATATGAAAATCGAGGCTTTCAGCGATAAGCGCAACACCTATCATAAGTAAGAAAGAAAGTGCTAGCACTTTTACGGCAGGAAATCTATTGACAAAGTTACTTAGTGAAGTTGCTGTAAGCATCATGATGATAATAGAAATAACCACAGCAGCTATCATCACGCCTATGTAATCAGTCATACCTACTGCTGTTATGACAGAATCCAGAGAAAATACAATATCTATAATTAGAATCTGTAACACAATATTACCAAAGGTCACCTTTTTGGTGGCAAGGGTTGGTTCTCCCTCACTATGCTCCATCTTTTCGTGAATTTCGTTGACACTTTTATACATCAAAAAGAGCCCTCCTAAAAACAAGATGAGATCACGTCCGGAGATCCCAATATTTGCTACGGTAAAGAGATCCTTGGTAAGCCCCATAATCCATGAGATCGAAAACAGTAATGCAATTCTGGAAACCAAGGCCAAACTCAATCCTACAAAGCGTGCCTTGGCCTGCTGGTGCACAGGTAATTTGTTTGCCAAAATTGAAATAAAAATGAGGTTGTCAATTCCCAATACTATTTCAAGGGCACAAAGGGTGAGAAAGGCAGTCCATATATCGGGGTTATAAATCCATTCCATGTGGTATATACTATTTTACAGCTTGAGGCTCGTTAATGATTTTTCAAAATTACTACTTATATCAGACATAGGGTGACGCAAAAAAACAACTTACGCACTTAGCCACTTACCCATTCCCGATTTCTTTTTTTTAAGTAATAATGCCACAGATAGTAAGACGCCAATGATCTTAAAGGACGCCAATCCTCTGCCCTGTCGAATGCTGCCTCCTTTGAGGTGACCAAGGTCAATTCTTTCATCGTATTCATAATGGCAATGTCTCCCAAAGGAAATATGTCCTTGGCCTGTAGACTAAACATCAAATAAACCTCTGCCGTCCAGTTGCCTATGCCTTTTATTGCAGTAAGTTGAGCTCGTACTTCTTTTTCTGTGGCCGTAGACAAGCTATCCAGGTTTAATTCTTGATTGACTATAGCCTTGGCTAAGGCAGTAACATAGCTCGCTTTTTGTCTGCTTAGCTGGCAGGCTCTAAGCTCGTCTAGACTTAATTCAAGTATGGACTCTGGCGTTACCGTCTTTAGGTGAGCTTTTAATTTGTCAAAGTGCGCTTTCGCGGAAGCTAAACTAAGCTGCTGCTCCAAAATTATTTTGACCAGGGTCTCAAAACCCTCGGGACGCTTTATCGAAGGCGGAGGCCCGTATAGGCTATGTATATTATTTATGATAGCACATTGGCATAAAGTGTGTATATCGCGATCATTTACTATGGCATTTATCATCTTTTGGACACTATAGGGCGAGATAGCAAGTATACTAATTAGGTATTTATACCCCTAGCCTAGGCTTAGAAAAATTTTACAAATACTATTGTGCTAAGTCTAATTCACTAGACTACCGCCTTCATGAGTACCAACCTATGGTGTTAAAAACAACACTTTGCTAAAATACATAACCCACGGTGTTGATATATTACTATTTTTAGTGACTTAAATGAATCAACCTATATCACCTCCTTAGAAACAATTCCAGCACTTTATGTTCTTTGATTTTACTCAAAAAAGCGCTTTACTGCTCATTTTCTTTTTTAATGGTGTGGTATTTTCATATTTGCTTTTTAAAAAATATTACAACCAAAAACATCAGCCTAGTAAATGGCTGGGATGGTTTGTCCTTTTAAGCGCACTCTACATTTGTCCATTTATGTTGGGCTATGCAGGTTGGTACTCTAAACGCGCTTATAGAGAATTTCTCTTTTTTGTGCCTTTCCAGCAATTGTTTTTGTTGGGGCCCATTATTTACTTTTACTTGCTCAGTCTACTTAACCAATCTTTTCAATTAAAGAGAAGAGACTACCTCCACTTTCTACCAGCCCTGCTTTATTTGGTATATACCCTAGTTATCTTTATTGTTGACAAACTTATTTTAGATCGCTTTTACTTTTATGCCGATGGCCGAGATAAAGACTTAGCATTTTGGTACCAGATGAGTGGTCTGATTTCTATGCTGCTTTATCTATACCTCAGTTTAAAAAAATACTTTTTGTATAAAAACTTGGTTTTTCAAGAGGTGAGTTTTGCAGAGAGTGTACTTTTTAGGTGGATCAGAAATTTTTTGATCGCCTTTTCTGCCATACTCCTCTTGCGGGTTATCTTTTTTATCTCCAATCCAGAATGGGGTCAATTTGGGAGTAAGTTCTGGTATTATATGTGTTTTTCAATTCTAGTTTATTATATCGCGCTAAGCGGTTATTTTAACACCATTAAAGTTCCTTTTGACCTAGATGTTTCTATACTAGCCTTCAAAAACAAAGTTCCCAATAAAACCTCAAAAAAGTATCAATCAGTAAGGCAAGACCACACTATTGTAGAACAACCATCCTATAAGGCTCAAATTATGGAACTGATGCAGACAGAGCAATTGTACAAAAATCCCAGTTTAACCCTTACCGATCTGGCTACCGCCTTAAATACCAATCGCAATGTTATATCTAAAGCAATCAACCAGGAGTTTGATATGAATTTTAATGACTTTATTAATTCGTTGAGATTACAAGAAGTAATACTCAACTACAAAGAAGGACAGCAACAAAAGAATACCCTATTGGGTATAGCTCTAGAATGTGGTTTTAATTCGAAATCAACCTTTAATAGAGCTTTCAAAAAACAATTGGGGCAAACGCCTAGAGAATTTATTGAAAAAATGAGTGTCAAATGACCATTTGATGCGAATTATAAAAAGGTATAGCGTTCTTTTACCCAAAAATAGAATGCTTATGCAAAAACAATTTGTTTTACTCATCTCCTTTCTCATTATCGCAATAGGGCCTGTAAAAGGCCAAAATGATTCTTACTCTGCCATTGATTCACTCCTAAACTCTTATGTGAGTGGTTTGGCTCCTGGACTCGCTGTCGGGATCGTCAAAAACGGAGAAACAGTATACCAGCGGTACATGGGCTATGCCAATCTAGAGCATCAAGTTAAAATAGATGCGCGTACACGTTTTAATATTGCCTCCAATGCCAAACAATTTACGGCCTTGAGTGTACTCACCTTGATTAACAACGGGCAGCTTAGTCTTGAGGATGACATAAGAAGTTATCTTCCAAACTTCTTTACACAATACATAGAACCCATAACCATAGCCCAACTGCTAACACATACAAGCGGAATAAGAGATGTGTATGATTTATGGGCCCTAAAGGGAAAAACCTGGTATGAGCTCTTTATTGATAACAAGGATGCTTTAGCCCTTTTACAATCGCAAGAGGGATTTAATTTTGAGCCGGGCAGCGCCTATGGTTATAGCAATTCTAACTATATTTTACTTACCGCACTTATCCAAACTGTGAGTGGACAATCATTTAAAGAATACACATCCAAAATGTTTGAAAAACTTGATATGTCTGACACCGCTTTTCTTAGCAATTATATGGAAGTAATCCCTCATAAAGCAAGACCTTATGGCAATTGGGAGGGTTGGAAAGAATATCCGTCTATAACAGAAATACATGGTGATGGCGCCTTGTTCACCACCTTAAAAGATCAACTGCAATGGGAGATGACCCTGATAAACAATCCAGATAGCGCTATAGCCTCAAATATACTACAACAAAGTCAAAAACCGATTCCTGGTACAGCTACAGCTACTTATGGTTATGGACTTATGTTTGACACTTATAAGGGGCTCAATTATATATACCACGACGGCAATACGGGAGCCTATAATGCTACTTTTCTAAGATTTCCAACTAAGCAAACTGCCATAGTTGTTTTGTCAAACAACACCAATGTACCTACGCACTATCTCGCAAAACGTATTGCAGATCACATTTTAGATCTAGAAAATGTAGCTTCAGATTATCCGGCGGGCCCCAAAACCATACCAGCCGATCAACCACTAAGTAGACTTGAGGGAAATTATAGAAATAAGGATGGAACCATCATAAAAATATACAGCCAAGCCAATAGGTTATACCGAAAAATATATCAGCGTGATCCAGTAGAACTCATCAATGAAAATGGCAGCCTCTATCATTACAAAACCAATAAAGATCTTAAAATGGCTTTCGCCAAAAATAGTGATGGTAAGATGCATTTGACCCTGTATCTCTCGTCACAACCTGCAAATATGTTCACAAAATTACCTTCGGCTACCCTAAATAAAGCTTACAAAGAAAATATAGGAGGTACATTTTATAACAAAGAAACCAACACCACCATTAGCATTACATATATTGACGATGACTTGTACACCATCACCAAAAATGGCCGAGAACGACAAGCCCAACTCATTATTAAGGATATGCTAAGAATGAATGGGTATAGTATCACCATCAAGCGAAACCAAGCAGGTTATATAGAGGGACTATTTGTAAAAAATGGACGGATAGATCGTGTATGGTTTACAAAACAGTAGTTTAAAAGTGCAGTAGAAATAGCTTCTTATGCGCATATAGTCGCTGAGAGAGGTAAAACGAAGTCATACGAATACCGATTCGCTCTCGCGCATCCTGCAAAGCTCCGCTTTGAAAATATATTGCAACACTTATCAAGAGCGGGGTTATACGAATACCGATTCGCTCTCGCGAATCCTGCAAAGCTCCGCTTTGAAAATAGATTTCATCACTTGACAAGAGCGGGGTTATACGAATAAGGATTCGCTCACGCGCATCCTGCAAAGCTCCGCTTTGAAAATAGAAAAACCCTAAAATAAATTTTGAGCAAGCTCCATTTATTTTAGGGTTTTTCCATTTATTCGTGACCTCGACAGGATTCAAACCTGTAACCTTCTGAGCCGTAATCAGATGCGCTATTCAGTTGCGCCACGAGGCCTAAAGTCTCAATTTGTATGCCTTTAAATCCCTGATAACAGGTCTTCTCCAGAGGAGCATAAGGCCTTTAAAATTGGCTGCAAATATAGAACATTTCTTAAAACCAAACCAAATATTTTATGAGCAAAAAACCTTTTCCTTATTTTTGAGCATGATTCCACAAACCGAGTTATCATCGTTCAGTTATTTACTAGATGAGTCCCTTATCGAGGACATCAGTAAAATTGCGCAATTAGCCCATTTCCAAAAAAATGACATCATCATTGATGTGGGTCAGGAATTGAAATTCATCCCCCTCCTACTCGAAGGCAATATTAAGGTATTAAGAGAAGATGAAGAGGGTAACGAGATGTTGCTTTACGTACTGGAATCTGGTGATACTTGCGCCATGTCTTTAACCTGTTGTATGGCCAAAACCCAAAGTAAAATTAGAGCTGTTGCCGATAGTGATACCAGAGTAATTATGATTCCCGTGGAAGCCATGATGAACTGGTTTAATACTAATGAGAGCTGGAGGATGTTTATACTGCAAAGCTATCAGATGCGGTTTAATGAGATGTTAGAGACCATAGATACCTTGGCCTTCCTAAAAATGGACGAGCGACTTTATAAATACCTCAGGGATCAGGCAAAACTAACAGGTGATGCCGTCCTTAACATCACTCATCAAAACATCGCTGAGGATCTCAACACCTCAAGGGTTGTTATTTCTAGACTCTTAAAACAATTAGAACGCGCTCAAAAAATCACCTTAGGCAGAAACAAAATCACAGTTCTGGAATATGTGTAACTATTGTTACTTTTGATCGCTAAATCAATACTATTTTTGCAAAAATTTCGCTATGGATATAATTCTTGAACCCTGGCCATGGTATGTTACAGGTCCCTGTATTG
This sequence comes from uncultured Flavobacteriaceae bacterium, assembly GCA_964549485.1. Classification (GTDB taxonomy): domain Bacteria; phylum Bacteroidota; class Bacteroidia; order Flavobacteriales; family Flavobacteriaceae; genus Dokdonia. Next base: position 808 of record CAZJWI010000139.1, on the reverse strand, counting down.
CCTTAGTCATGTATTTATTGCTGTATTTTGGACGCACCTTTGGTATGTCTTCCAATCTTCGAACGCTTTGCGCTATTGGTGGAGCAGGGAAAAAAGTGCCCTTCTTTAATTTTGACTGGCAGTCGCAAAAATGGAACCTCGTAGTGGTTCTTGGTGCTGTTCTGGGTGGATATATTGCCCATTTTCACTTATCGGTTCCTACCGATATCGCCCTCAGTGAAGCCACTGTAAAAGACCTCACCGATCTCGGATTTAACAATCCAGGCAAGAGCCTGCTTCCTCCAGAGTTGTTTTCATGGGAAGCCGTGTTTAGCATTAAAGGCATACTAATTTTAACCATAGCTGGTTTCCTAGTTGGTTTTGGTACCCGATATGGTGGAGGCTGTACTTCCGGCCATGCCATAACTGGCTTAAGCTCATTACAGCTACCTTCACTCATTGCCGTCATCGGATTTTTTATTGGCGGTTTAATCATGATACACTTCATTTATCCAATTCTATTTTAATTATGGGCAGATACGTTAAATTTTTTCTGGTGGGTATATTCTTCGGTATTGTGCTGGTGAAATCTGAAGCGGTATCCTGGTATCGCATTTTTGAAATGTTCAAATTCCAGAGTTTTCACATGTATGGGATTATTGGTACGGCGGTGATTACAGGTGTAATTCTTTTACTATTGACCAAACAACTGCATTTTAAAAATATGTATGGAAACCCCATAAGAGTGCCACTAAAAGACCGCGGGTATAAACGATATATTATCGGCGGGAGCATTTTTGGACTCGGTTGGGCCTTAGCCGGTGCTTGC
>CAZJWI010000138.1:0-3552 GCA_964549485.1 uncultured Flavobacteriaceae bacterium | reverse complement strand
CCGCCTTCAAATAAAATAATAGCAATGGCTAAAGAAGTAAAATAATACAGACTTTCTCCAGGAAAGAGTCCCTTTTCTCCGTTCCAGATAGGTTCGATCCACTTAGTGCCATCTTCAGAGATCATCGTAGAAACAGGACCTACAAAAAGACCGATGAGCAACAGGGGTAAAATAGCTGGCAATTTGAGGCGCCAGGCGGCCCACTGTGCGATAATACCTAAAATAATTATTCCTGCTAATTCGATCATTTTTGATGGTTTTTTTAAGGCAAAACACGAAGATACTCCGATCATGCAAAAGTCAAGATACAATTCTTTGTTAAAAACCTATTAATCCACCCTTTTAAAAAGTGCATTTTCCTTATTTTGCAAGGCTTAAAGCTTGTTTTTCCGCTTTCGCGAAAAATTACGAATACGATTTCGCCTGAAGCGCCCTAACTATAAATCGCAAGTAACGCCTACATATGACCCTATACCCTATCGAAGCTGGTAATTTTAAATTAGACGGAGGCGCCATGTTTGGTGTAGTACCTAAAAGCTTATGGTCACGCACCAACCCAGCCGATGCCAATAATATGATCGATATCGCTGCCAGGTGTTTACTAATTGAAGATGGAAATCGATTGATCCTAATTGACACGGGGATGGGTGATAAACAATCGGATAAATTTTTTGGCTATTACCATCTTTGGGGAGATCACAGCTTAGATGGCTCTCTGGCAAAACACGGTTTTCATCGCGATGATATCACAGATGTATTTATGACGCATCTACATTTTGATCACTGTGGTGGCTCTGTGGTTTGGAACAAAGACCGAACAGGCTATGAGCCCGCTTTTAAAAATGCGACCTTTTGGACCAATGAAAATCATTGGCAATGGGCTATAAAACCCAATCGTCGTGAGAAAGCTTCTTTTTTGAAAGAAAATTTATTGCCCATGCAAGAAAGCGGACAACTGCGTTTTGTTCAAAGAGATGGTTCTCAATTTCAGGAAAATAGCGAATTGGATTTCGGCATATTTTTTGCCGATGGTCACACCGAAAAGCAAATGATACCTCATATCAAGTACAAAGGGAAAACCATCGTTTTCATGGCCGATTTGCTCCCTACGGCTGGGCATCTACCCTTGCCCTTTGTAATGGGTTATGATACGCGCCCGCTACTTACACTTGATGAGAAAGCCTTATTTTTGGATACGGCCGCAAAAAATGACTATTACCTTTGGCTCGAACACGATACTCACAACCAATTAATAACCGTCGCACAAACCGAAAAAGGCGTGCGACTTAAAGACACTTACACCTTTAACGAACTATTTAATTAATATCATGAGAATACATACTGCAAAAACCCTTTTACTCTCTGCTGCCACAGCTGTACTTTTTACAGCTTGTGATACACCAGCACCACTTATTACAGTTCCTGTAGAAAACGTTGACACCAATCCTTTAAAAATAGGCAACCTCACCGATGCCGAATTAAAATCATGGAGCGGTAAAGATTTATACGCAGACACTATCCCAGGGATGAGTGTAGAAAAAACCTATAATGAATTATTGCCCGGAAAAACTGGCACCAAAACAATTGTTGCTGTCATTGATAGTGGTGTAGATATAGAACACGAAGATTTAAAAAACAAGATCTGGACCAATTCTGGTGAAATTCCTGGCAATGGGATAGACGACGACAAAAACGGTTATATCGATGACATACACGGCTGGAATTTCTTAGGTGATATCACTGGTGAGCAATTAGAATTTGTACGTATTATCAACCGATATGAAGATCGGTTTGAGGGCAAATCCTTGGCAGATATCCCTGCCGCAGACAAAGCGCTTTTTATGACCTATCAAAAGGCTAAAAAAGAGCACGAAGAAAAAATGGCAGAGATGACGCAAAACAAACAGCGTTATACCCAGATAATGACCCAACTCAAAACCTCTCATGCCGCTGTTTCGGCCAAGTTGGGTAAAGAAGATTATACCGCCGCCGATATGGCCAGTATAGAAAACCCGAGCGAGGAGATGAAGAATCACATCAACTTCCTCACTCAGATGTCACAATATGCCGATACCATTCCTGAGTTTATGGAAAACATTCAAGGTGGTTTGGATTATTTTGACGGGCAATTAAACGCCAACTTAAAGCTAGATGCCAATTTTAGAGCTGTTTTAGGTGATGATCCTTATGATATTAAGGATGCTGTTTACGGCAACAATAATGTTATTGGACCAGATCCAGAAGGGGCACGTCACGGTACACACGTAGCCGGAATTATTGCTGCAGAGCGCGACAATGGCATTGGAATGAATGGCGTTGCAAATGACAATATCGAAATTATGGTGCTTAGAGCCGTCCCAGATGGTGATGAGTATGACAAGGATATTGCCCTTGCGATCAGATATGCTGTAGATAACGGTGCCAAAGTAATCAACACCTCTTTTGGTAAGTATTATGCACAAAACCCAGAGTGGGTTTATGACGCTATAAAATACGCGGCCAAAAAAGACGTACTTATCGTTAATGCAGCCGGAAATGAGGGACTCAGTCTTGATGACCCTGCAAATACCGTTTACCCTAACGATCAATTGGACAATGAAACCGAAATGTCTGATACCTTTTTGACCATTGGCGCCTTAAACTATAAGTACGGAGGTGAGCTTGTAGCTAATTTTTCAAACTACGGAAAATCTAACGTAGATATTTTTGCACCTGGAGTTCGTATTTGGGCTACCACGCCTAACAATTCTTATGAATTTTTGCAAGGTACTTCTATGGCCTCACCTAATGCTGCTGGGGTAGCTGCAATGTTGCGCAGTTACTATCCAGATCTAAGTGCTAGTCAAATCAAACAAATCATTTTAAATAGTGGTTTAAAAACAGGTACAGCAGTAGTTGTAGGTGGCGATCCAGAAAATCAAGCCAAATTTAGTGAGTTATCAAAATCTGGAGAAATGGTTAATATGTACAACGCCTTTAAATTAGCGGCACTCCAAAAATAAAATTTATGAAATACCTCAATAAACTAGTAGTGCTTCTTTGTGTTTTTGCTTTCGCGAAAGCGCAAGGTCAAAGTACCTCCTACTGGCAACAACATGTCGATTATAAAATGGACATCGATATGAATGTGAATAACTATCAGTACGATGGTATTCAAAAGTTGACCTACACCAATAATTCACCAGACACCTTAGATCGTGTCTACTACCATTTGTATTTTAACGCCTTTCAACCGGGAAGCGAAATGGATGTACGCTCTAGATCAATTGCAGATCCCGACCGTCGTGTGGGCGATCGCATAAGCAAATTAGGTCCAGACGAAATAGGATTTATCAAAGTAAACTCTTTGACGCAAGACGGTACCCCAATTACCTACGTAGTAGCTGGAACTGTGCTTGAAGTAAACCTAAACAAACCTATTGCCCCTGGTCAATCTGTGGTTTTTGATATGGATTTTAAAGGGCAGGTCCCTGTGCAAATACGTCGTAGTGGTCGTAACAACAAAGAAGGTGTAGCACTTTCTATGACGCAATGGTATCCTAAAATGGCCGA
>CAZJWI010000137.1:0-4090 GCA_964549485.1 uncultured Flavobacteriaceae bacterium | reverse complement strand
AAGGTAGTCGAGTCCTCAAGAGGAGAAGCCCTTAAATTAAAGGTCAACCGCAACGGGCCTACCAAGGAAATCTACCTGAAGGTCCCCAAAGAGGGTATTGTTGGGGTTCGCCCGTACTCCGAAGATTTGTTGGTCACTGATAACTACGATTTCCTGGCGTCTATCCCTGCCGGTTTTTCAAGGACCATTCAGGTATTGACGGATAAGATCATGCAGTTCAAGGTTGTCTTTAATACAAAGACGGGGGCGTACAAACAGGTAAAGGGTCCTATCGGGATTGTATCAATGATGAAACCCACCTGGGAGTGGGAACCCTTTTGGAATTTTGTAGCTATGTTTTCGGTTTGGTTGGCCTTTGTGAATATACTACCTATCCCGGCCTTAGATGGAGGTCACGTCATGTTTTTGTTATACGAAATGATCAGTGGTAGAAAACCAAGTGAAAAAACCTTGGAGCGAGGTCAAATTATTGGATTTGTAATTGTCATGGGTCTCATGGTCATCATTTTTGGCAACGATATTTGGAATTTGATCAAAGGCAATTAACAAAGCATTTGTAAGATTATACCGCTTTTGCGAAACCGAGCGCAGCGAGGTTTTTAACTTCAAATAAGTGAGCTTTAGAACAAATTTTCTTAATTATTAAGGCCGATTTCTATCAGTAGAAATCGGCTTTTCTATTGCTGATAAAACCATTAATTTTATACGAAAGACTCAGGTATGGATTTGTTAGAATTGATAAAGACACGTCGGGCGGTATTTCCAGCTCAATATAACGGTACTGCAATAGCAAAGACCGAATTGACAAAAATTTTAGAAGCTGCAAACTGGGCACCCTCACACAGAAAAACAGAACCCTGGCGATTTAAAGTGATACAGGGTGAAGCCTTGGTACGTCTGGGTGAATTTTTGGCTGAGGTTTATGTTCAAATTACACCAGAGAATAAATATTCAACATTTAAAGAAAACAAAATACGGAAAAATCCTACACTAGCTGGGGCTGTTATTGCCATTTGTATGCAGCGAGATCCTAAAGAACGGGTGCCAGAATGGGAAGAAATTGCCGCTACAGCCATGGCGGTACAAAATATGTGGTTGATGGCCCACAATTTGGGATTAGGGAGTTACTGGAGCTCACCAAAACTTATTGTGCATATGGACAGATTTTTCGATTTTGAGCAAGGAGAACGTTGTTTAGGGTTCTTTTATATTGGTTATCCATCCACCCATGAGCCTATTGATGCTACAAGAGGTTCGATCACCGAGAAAACAACTTGGATAAGTTAAATGTCCTTCTTTGTTGACAGGTGTAAAACCACGAGCAAACTTATTACGTAAGTCTCATAGGTAAATCCAAAAAATTATAGGAAAGTGAAAATAAAACGCACAGCGAGTAGAATTGTGTATTATATCGATGAAATTAGTCATTTTGTCGAAAATGTACTGATTCTCAGCCTGATTAACTTAATTTTAAGATAATCGATTTACTTTTGATATTATAGTTTACGCATTCAAGATTAAAAAATTGATCATATTAAACCATCAAATCCTAAAAGGTTAAATCTTTTAGCCTTAGACTTTCGTATATGAAAAAAACTACTCCCCCGGCACCAGGGTCTTTCCTGGTGTTACTGCTCGTTTTATTCACCCTAGTTTCAACAAGTACTTATGGCCAGGCCACGCCTGTTTTTGGCTTTAACGAAGGTCCTACCTTATTATCAGGGACTGATGCTACTCAGGGTGCACGTTATTTGTATGAAGATGTCGCCCTCAATGTGAATGGCACTACACAAAATGCAGATTGTTTGGTAACTATTGTAGAGATCAACGATAGTTCAGTTCAATCACCGATAGATTCAACCTTAGGTGTAGATGATCGCTTTGAACCAACCACTGAGACCACCGTGGCCGATGGTTATGTGGAATGGGAAATGATTTTCGTCGTAGACGGAACGGCAACGGCAACTAGTGATGGGGTGCCCATTGCACTTGATTCTTATGTGCTCGAAGCTATTGACGTGGATGGAAATGAGTATTTTGAAGCCATTGTACCGCAAAGCTATACTTTGGAAGGTGGTGTTTCGCCTACACCAACGGGATGTCCTCAAGCGAGTACTGCCCTAGATAACACTTTGGGTTGTCCCACAGCGCTAACTGTATCTACTTCTGGTTTGTATACGAAGTTTCAAAGTGGATCCGATTTTGCTCAGGCGATACGTGCCGAACGCACAGAGTATGTCGTTACCTTACAATACAATAATGTAAGTACTATTCGATTTAGAAATGGTAGATCTACTGTAGTGGCCGGAAATCCCAGACAAAATTCCATTGGGTTTTTGGGAGAGGTTAACTTTGTAAATCCAGTGACAACGTCTGTCAACAATCCACCAGTAGTTCTAGATAATTTGGGAAATGTTGTGCTGCAAAATTCTACAAACAATGGTCCCTACGGACTATTGACCGGCGCTACCGACCCAGAAAATAATATAGACCCCTCTACAGTAGTATTAAGAGATCCTAATGACAATACAAATATTGGATTCTTAGGCCAAGATTTGGTCATTCCAGGCGTTGGTACCTATATTCTGGATGGAGCAGGATTTGTTGAGTTTACGCCAGTCACAGGATTTGTTGGTGATGCGAGTATCAACTTTGAAGTAAACGATGATAGGTTTGCCTTATCTAATACAGCGAGATTTGAAATTATAGTTGCTACCGATAGTGATGGAGACGGTATTTTAGATTATGTAGATATCGATGATGATAACGACGGTATACTAGACACAGACGAATTAAACTGTGCTCCCGATCCTGTGGCCTTGGGTCAGACCTTTAATGACAATAGTACAGAGTCAATCACGGTCAATGATCTTTATACATTTGATCCTGATGGGGCTGGTCCTTTAGCTCCAATTACGGCATCCTTCACTGGTGTTTTAGAAAATACCACCGATGCCAATGTGAATGGCGGTGTAGGGCCTAACTGGCCTACTGGAGGCGGTGGTTTGTCTGATGCTTCTGGAGGTACAGTGCTACAATCCCGCCTGGATGATTCAGATTTTGATGATGGGAGGACGGCCTTGTATACCCTTACTTTTAGCGAGCCAGTCTATAACCTCGAATTTTCTTGGGGAGGATTGGATAATGGAGATCGTACCGACTTTAGCGCAGACGCCCCCTTAATCATTGAAAATATTGATGCTTTAGATGCGGCAGGTTCATTTATTTCTGGAAATACAGTTTATAGTGAAGATACTACAGGTAATGCACCAGCCAATGCGGTACGTGTATTGACTTCAGGACCAGTTACAACAGTAACAATAAGAGCAGCCAAAGACCCTGCAAGCGGATCATTGAATAATGGCAATGTTACTTTAGGCTTATTTAACCTCAGATATTGTGCTGTGGTGAATACAGATGGTATAGATGAGCCTGATTATCTGGATACCGATAGTGATAACGATGGGTGTTTTGATGCTATAGAAGCTGCCGGATCACAGACTATCGGAGATTTGGATAGTGGTACAGGGCAAATAAGTGGTACTTCAGATGGTATGGGCTTACCGTCTTCACTTGGAGGAACACCTCAGTCTACAACTACTGCCGTAACAGACGATACAGACAACGATGCTTGTTTAACACTGGTAGATGATACTGATACCACAACTGAAGATACACCTATCAATATAGATGTCTTAGCTAATGATACCCTGCAAGGTACTTACGGGACAGATTTTGTAATTAGCGAGCTTACAGATCCTGCAAATGGTACGGTAACCATAGAACCTGATGGTACGGTAACTTATACACCCGATCTTGATTATAACGGTACAGACACTTTTGATTATACGGTAATCATTACCAACCCAGACGGATCCACCGATACCGAAACGGCATCGGTGATTGTTACCATTACACCTGTTAATGACACACCAACGGCTACCGATGATACGGTAAGTGTAGATGAGGATGACACGGTAAATATCGATGTGCTAGATAATGATGATTTTCGTGGAGACGGTCCTAGTTCTGGAACGATCACAGTCAATGGCGATGCTATAAATGGTACGGCTACTTTAAATGATGGCGG
>CAZJWI010000136.1:0-7176 GCA_964549485.1 uncultured Flavobacteriaceae bacterium | reverse complement strand
CTGATCTATGGCTAATACCGCAAGCTCTTCTCCCGCTTTCGCGAAAATTTGCTTATCGGCGGCACTAAGTGTTTGATTCTCTTGTAGTCTTTGCTCTAGTACCGCAATACTTTGCCTAATAAATTGATAGGGCTCATCTACTTCAAAATCTTCCTTGACAAATACATTCTCAATTTCTTCTAAATCTCCCGTTAGGCGTTTATCTTCTTTTATAGGTGGCGGGTCAAAACCTATACGATGCACATAGATACGCGCGCTGTTTTTAATTTCCTGTATCAATTTTAGCGCCTTGTATTGATAGGGCAGCGACTCTTCGGGCGTGTACAATCTCAGGTATAATTCGGCATCCCACATCTGGGCCATTGCCTGTTGCAATTTGCTCTTTAACGACTGGGTAAACAAGGTGGACTCTTCAGGATCATCATGATTGTGTAGGTAATTTTCTAGCGGTGATTCTTCCTCCTCTTGAGAAAGGCCTTCTTGGTGATCATGGTCGTGGTCGTGATCTACTAGATTGTGCTCATTCTCGTTATCGTGATCATGAGTGTACCCCGCCGTTGGATCATCCGGATCTAGAGCCGTATCAGGAATTTCTAGATTGACTGCAATTCCAGAATCGGCCTCATCACCCATAAACTGGCCATATTTTAATCTCAGTGCTTTTTGATCAAAGCCCAGTGCATTAGAGGTAGATTCAAATTCTTTTTTTGAGAGCTTACCCCTTTGAGAAATAAGTTTTTCGGTGTCGATAATAAGTTGTCGCTGGCTTCTAAAATAGTCAGGCATCAAATCGGCTCCCAAAGTACCGGCAACGGCAAATCCATCTGTGACCGTATCCTTAATTACTGCAAAAAAAGTTTCGCTTCTGGCAATATTGGGCGTGGGTGTTTTTTGATCTTTAGCCTCTATGTAAAAGTAAAGCTCGTCTCCAGGGTCCATACCCAATTGATCTAAATCTATCGTCTTAGGTTGTAGTACACTTTTTGACCCAGCTCTTATCGCTTGCTCAAATTCAATTCGTTCTTCCCTAAATTTGACAGATTCTCCAGAACCTTTACTTACCGTTGCGATAATAAAAGCATCCTTCAGACCATAATCATCATTTAATTGAGTGGTAAAGGGCAACTGTTTGTCTTGATCAAATTCGAAAGTCGCAAAAGGCGCTAAACCAGAAACCGTAATTAAAGGCGGCTGATCTTTTAGCACTTCGATAGCGTATAATTCTGAAAGGTATTCTTTACCGCTTTGGTCGGTAAATCGAAAATTATAATAACCCGAACGCTCTGGCACGGTTCCAAATCGGTATCCGTTAGGCTTGCTTGATTTATTAGCGACAATTGGAGTAAATTTTGATGGCCCGTCAAACCCTTCTATGCTCATGTTCGCAATTGGCCTGTCAAAAAAGACTTCGTAGCTCAATCGAGTGCCTTCAAGTATTTCTAGATTCATCTCATTGCTAGATCGAGTCGCTAGACCTGTATAGCGAGGAGGGCTAAGCAAGACACGCTGAGATGTTATGCGTGGCGGTGTGGTGGTAGATGCAAGAGAATCTGCAGGATAAAATTGGACCACAGCAGCAGGTTGCTCTGGTTGAGATAATGGTTTGCTTATTGGACCCCACTGCCATAATACAACACCTAAAACAGTACCTACCATTGCCGTAATGACCGCTGTTTTGAGATGTGTCTTTGGGCGTAAGCCATTGAGATCGGTTTGGAGTTGTTTGGCGATTTTCTGTTGTTGCAGTCTGGCTATAACACTTAAGTCTTGAGAGCTGGTCAATAAGAGTGTGCTGCTGTTTTCGGCAGTAACCAATTGATCATCTATAAAGCGGCTTACACTAGAGGGTGTAATTTGCCAAGGTCGCAGTACTAAGACTGCGATAGCAAATGCCCCAAAAAACACCAAGCAACCAATAAGTGCATTAGACAGAGCCAAGCCTACGAGAAAGGCTATGCCAAAGGCATAGCACAAGGCCTCAACGTATGAGAGGCGTTGCCAGCGCTTTACAAATTGTGATATGAGCAAATTTCCTTTGTTCATTGTTTTCTTAGTGCTGAGATGATGCGCTCAAGTAGTAAAAGTCCAAATAATAGGATCCACAAATACACATCCAGACTTTCGAGCCTGGAAGCGGTATCTATAGTATTGGTGGCTCTTTGACCAGTCTGTAATTGTGAGGCTGTCACGGTTCGGTAATCATATCTATCGCTACGCTCAAAAAGTTGCTCTTCTAAGGCCAGCCAATGCATCAATTGTGTCATAAAAGAACCTTCAACAATCGTATTAGGGCTAAGGCGTCTTGTAATCAAATATTCATTGGCTAGTAGGCCTGGGGTGATCATTTTTAAGGCCAAAGGATCCGGACGCAACACCAATCTCCTATTTTCCAACTCTGGCAAATCACGAGAACTTAGCCAAATCAATCTAGTATCTGAAGTAATATCGAGAGCGGTTGTATCGACTATGGTCTCAATTAACAGGCTGCGCTGGGTATATGCCTCGATCGATTCTAGGGCTGCACTCACAAGCCTTTGCTGTGCCCGATAGTTTTCAGCATATACGATCACGATTTTTATAGGAATGTCTGGCTGGACGGGAATCCAAGAATCTTGAGTGTCATCATTGCTTTTAAGAAAAAGCTGATCAGATACTGTTTTAGTGTTGGCGGCTGTTATGGCTGTATTCGCTTTCGCGAAAGCGAACATCTGACTATTTGAATTGACCTGCCAAGTTTTGATACTATCTTGCAGCTGCCGTGCCCAGATAAGTTTTGATACCTCTACCTCAGGATCTATAGTAATCCAACGAATGTGCGAATGACTTTGAGGTCTCTTTCCATTTAGACCCCTAATACGCCCACTGCTAAAAACCACAACACTATCTGAGGCCAATTGCTCCAATGCCTTAGTATACTGCCAGTAGTTAGGCACTATGGTATCGCTTATATTTTGCTGTTCTTCATCCCATAGAGGAAGACCTGGCACTAACAATCGTTTGGAATCGAGATCAAGAGATTGAAATCGCTGGCGTTGTGCCTCAGATTGTAGCAGTATGGGGTCAAAAACATAGCTTATTTGTTCATGTTGGGAAGTCGTTTTAAAACGAGGTTGGGCCAATATACCCACAAGTAGCGTCAAAAGCAGCAGCCGTAAAACCAGCAACCATCGCTCTTCGAGATAAATAGCACTACTCTTTTTAGACTTGGTCTCAGAAAGGTGTTGTATGCTCCCAATTTTAATGGTCTGTACCTGTTTGCGACTCCATAAATGAATGAGTACTGGGACTAATAATCCCAATAAACCCCATAAATATGTTGGTTGCAAAAAAGTCATATTAGAGCAGGTTTTTTCTTCTTCTCAAAAATAACTGCAAAGCCTGTTCTAAAGGAGTATCCATTTGAAAAAGTTCATAATCTACACCTTGAGATAATAAGTCATCTTTTATGGTCTGCATTGCGTTTGTGATAGACGCCACATAAGGTGCTCTGGCCTGTTTGGTATTCACTTTTACTTTTTGACCGCTTTCCCAATCTTCAAAAATAACCTGACCCGTATAATCAAAGGCAAGCTCTTTGGCCCCCATTAGATGTATGACCACAACCTCATTGCGCGCTGTTTTGAGCTTTTTGATTAAATGACTTATTTCCTCGGCATTTTCATAAAAATCAGAAACCACCACAATCAATTCCTTTTCTTTGGGATTGTGCAGGTGATGGGGCAAAATATTGTCAGGCCATTTGCCTGTAGGTTGCGTTTGAACAAGGGTGTGTAAAAAACGCTGATAATGCTGTTTGTGCATCGCCGCATGTAAGGTACCCACAGCTTTGTTATTAATGAGGTGTAAACCTACAGCATCCCCTTGGTCAAAAGCGATTTTTGACAAACAGGCCAACAACACTTTGGCCAGTTGCATTTTGGACAGTCCATTTTCTTGATGTGACATTGAGCCGCTGGCATCTAGAATACATTTTAAGGTAATTTGTGCATCAACCTCAGATTGTTTGATATAATACCTCCCCGATCTAGCCAGCATCTTCCAGTCTAGCAAGCGCAAATCGTCGCCAGGTTCATAAGCTCGATATTGGCTAAACTCCATCCCGGTACCCACCGCTCTACTTTTGTTAAGGCCCGAGAGATACCCATCAACAATCACACGCGAAATAAGTCCTAGACCCTTGACGCTATTGATAATTTCTGGTTTTAATATGTCGCGATAGTCTGGGTTCACTTTAAATCTACCTCGTCTTTATTTCGTTCAACAAATGCGTAGTCACCTCATCAGATGTGATGCCCTCTGCTTCGGCTTTAAAATTGACTATTACCCTATGTCGTAGCACAGCTAAGGCTACATGACGCAAATCGTCTAAGGTAACCGCCCAGCGTCCCTTCATCAAAGCACGGGCTTTGGCGGTTAAGATTAAGGCTTGTCCCGCTCTGGGGCCTGCGCCCCAACTTACCCATTTTTTGACATAGTCATTTGTAGTTGTATCAGGTCGTGTAGCGCGCACAAGAGCACTCGCATAGTCTATTAGGGCATCGCTTATGGGTACTTCACGCACCAGACTTTGCAATCGTATAATATCATCACCGCTTATGATCTTATTTACAGCCGTCTTTTTTGTCCCTGTAGTACTTTTTAAAATTGCCGTCTCCTCCGAAGCGGTGGGGTATCCAATTTTTATGTATAATAAAAAACGATCCTGTTGGGCTTCAGGTAGCGGAAAAGTTCCTGATTGTTCTATAGGATTTTGGGTCGCCAAAATAAAAAATGGACGATCTAATGCATAGGTTTTTCCAGAATAGGTCACCTCAAATTCTTGCATCGCCTCTAGCAATGCTGCTTGCGTCTTGGGCGGTGTTCTATTGATCTCGTCTGCTAGGACGATGTTTGCAAAAATGGGCCCTTTATGAAATTCAAAAAACTTTTTGCCACTGCTGTGATCTTCTTCAAGAATTTCGGTACCTATGATATCTGATGGCATTAGGTCTGGCGTAAATTGAATGCGTTTAAATCGCAAATCTATAGCTTGCGATAGCGTTCTAATCATTAGGGTTTTGGCCAGACCAGGAACACCTTCAAGTAAGGCGTGACCACCTGCGAGAAAACTAATCAATAATTGATCTATGGTTTGCTCTTGTCCCACTATGATTTTGGCAATTTCTGTTTTGAGTAACCCCAGTTTAGTGACCAGTTGTGTCACTTCTTGCTCAACCTTGACCAAATCTTTATCCATTTATATCTACTGTTTTAAGAAGTAAGCGCATACATAATAATGTTTACTCCAAATTTTGTGTTATCTATTTTATACCAGCGTTTGTTTCTAAAATCGTAATCCCATTCACAGCCGTAATCTTTATTGCTGTATAGCACTCCAATACGCCCATTTATCACAATAGCCTTTAGGTATTCATGAACCAAATCATCACCCCAACCATTGAGCTCCTGAGAAGTGGTGGGTGGCCCGTCTTCAAATTCGAAGAAGCTCGAATATATATCGTGATCATTAGGTATTTTTTGAAGCGCGTCCTGGCCAAAAAGTTCTGCCATTTGACGTTCAAAGGATTTGGCAAATAATCCATCTATGTCGTGATTACAGTCATCGACAAAGACAAAACCGCCATTTTCGACATATTTTTTAAAATGTTCTTTTTCTCTTTTTGAAAATTGCACCAATTTGTGTCCTGAGAGATAACAAAAAGGACAGGAAAAGATATCATCGCTGGCCAATGAGATAATATTTTCGGTAGTATCAACTGCCAATGTCGTGTATTCAACCAGAGAATTGAGCAAATTAGAGGGCATGCGTTGATCTACATCCCAATCTCCAGATTCGTATTGTAAACGTGTGAAAAAGAATTCGTTTGCCATGTCGTTCTATCCTTCGATAGCTTTCGCGAAAGCGTATATATAAAAAACTGGTCGCCACATAGGGATGTAACAACCAGCTTTTAGATAGGCTTACCTATTATACCGCATCAGATAAACTAGTAAATGTAAAATCTCTCACCTTCATATAAGGTATTAGACTGCCATTTACTCGTTCTTGCTGACCGAGGGTTTCTAAATTATTAAGCATAATGATCGGACTCTCATTAAAACGGAAATTCTTTACAGGATGTTTGATCTTTCCGTTTTCGATATAAAAAGTTCCGTCTCTTGTCAATCCAGTATACAAGAGTGTTTGAGGATCTACAGATCTGATATACCAGAGTCTGGTCACTAAAATACCTTTTTTGGTACTCTTGATTAACTCTTCGCGTGTCGCATCGCCACCGGCCATGATAAAATTGCTAGGAAATGGCACTGGATCTACGCCTTTTTTCTTAGCCCAAAAACGACTGTATGCCAGATTTTTGACAACACCGTCTTCTATCCACATCATTTTTTTAAGTGGTTGCCCTTCTCCATTCCAAGTTGCCGATGGCACCTCGTCGTTTAAAGGATCAGACCAAAGCGTTACGCGCTCATCGACAATTTTGTCTCCTAATTTGGTACCGCCTTCTTTGGACATAAAGCTACGACCCTCGTCTGCCGATCGGGCGTTGATAGATCCTCCCAATCCTTGAAGTAATCCCAGACCAGCCGATGGTTCTAAGATAACGGTATACTTACCAGGCTCTATAGCCTTGGCTTCTCTTGACATGACAGCCTTATCTATAGCTATTTTTGAAGCTTCAGCAGCATCAAATTTTCGAATGTCATTGTAATCGCGAGTGACCCAACCCGAACCTGTACCATCATTGGTACGCATGGTTACAGTAAAGTCAACATTAGTCGATTTGTTATAGGCAAACAAACCGTTAGAGGTCATTAGCGCGCTAAAACCAGCACTGTCATCAAGAAAACCTGCAGCCGTTACATCTTGAGCTGCTGCGGGTGTAATACTACTATTGGCTACATTGGCTCTGTATTCTGGAGTAACATTGGCAGTTGCCTCTACATATGTTTTTGAAGCGTCATAGGTTTGAGGTCCCAAAGGCTCCATAAATTCTGGATTCTCAGGTGCGAGTTTTGCCAGTTCTTCTGAACGCTTAACCACTTTTTCCAAAGAGGCATCATCAAACTCGTCTATAGTAGCAGTACCAGAACGCTTGCCATAACTTGATTGTACGGCCATACTCTGATTGGATTGGTGTCCAGAGGTAGACACCGTATTACGAGCGTAACGGATGT
>CAZJWI010000135.1:0-21550 GCA_964549485.1 uncultured Flavobacteriaceae bacterium | reverse complement strand
ATATCATTTATTATATGCGTACCCAACATAATCTATATGTTGGAGAACGATCTGCCGAGAAAATAAAGATTCAAATTGGAGCGGCCACCGAAGATTTGGAAGTGCCACCCGAAGAAATGAGTGTCCAGGGACGTGATTTGCTTACAGGTAAACCTAAACAAGTGCAAATCTCATATCGCGAGATTGCCAAAGCGCTTGATAAATCGATTCTGAGAATCGAGGACGCGGTGATGGAAACTCTTTCTCAAACGCCACCAGAACTAGCTGCCGATATTTACAATACCGGAATCTACCTCGCTGGAGGTGGATCTATGCTTAGAGGTCTTGATAAGCGATTGTCTCAAAAGACTGATTTACCCGTTTACATAGCCGAAGATCCTCTGCGAGCCGTAGTACGTGGTACAGGGATTACATTAAAAGGTATTGCCAAATTCAAAAGTGTTTTGATTAAATAGCAGCCTAAAAACAGCAGCCCCTAATGCAGCAGATTATCAATTTTCTGATACGATACAAACACTTTTTGTTGTTTGTGTTTCTGCTACTGCTTTCCTTACTTTTTACCATTCAATCTCATTCGTATCACAAGAGTAAATTTATAAACTCGGCAAACTTTCTAAGTGGCGGTATTTACGAGTCGGTATCGGGTATTGAGCAATATTTCAATCTAAGGACCTACAACCAAGAACTTTTAGAAGAAAATGCCCGCTTACGCGAAATGTTGCGCGATCAATCTCCTTCTGTAATAGAACTTGCTGCGGCAGAGTTTGACACCCTGACGGCCTTGCGATCTACCATAGCACTTTCGGGAAATCAATTTCATTTTATACCCGCCAAAGTTTTGAATAATAGCTACGCCAAAACCGATAATTTTATAACGGTGAAAGCGGGTGTAAGAGATAGCGTACAACGAGAAATGGGTGTTATAACCAGTAAAGGGATAGTAGGGGTTATTGATCATGTTTCTACAAATTACAGTACGGTCTTATCGCTATTAAATACCAGCTTTATTACCAATGCCAAATTAAAAAATGCCGAACATTTTGGGACGCTAAAATGGGGCGGTAGAGATCCAAATAAGGTGCAATTATTGGATGTTCAGCAACAGGCAAAGATCGCTGTAGGCGATACCATAGAAACCAGTGGTAGATCTGCCATTTTTCCCAAAGGAATCCCCATTGGTACGATTACTTCATTTGACTTGGATGAAAGCAAAAATTTTTACATCATAGAGGTAGCACTGCTTAATGATATGACCAATATCGGTCATGTTTATATTATACAAAATCGAGACAAACCCGAAATTGAACAATTAGAACAAACGAGTACAAGTGAAGAATAAAGTGGTTTTAAATAGCGTGCGTTTTTTGGCGCTTTTGATCGCTCAGATTTTTGTGTTCAATAATGTAAATATTCTTGGGTATATCAACCCGCTGCCTTATGTGCTCTTCTTATTGGTTTTTCCATTTACCGCCAATCGCTCGTTATTTCTAACAGTAGCTTTTTTTACGGGTCTGACATTTGATATGTTTGGCAATAGTGGTGGGGTGCATGCTGCAGCTTGTTTGGTGCTGGCATATGTCAGGCCTGTGGTATTGCGATTTACTTATGGGGTGAGTTATGAATACAATGCGGTCAAGTTGTCAAAGGGTACTTTTTATGAACGATTTGTCTTTATTTCTATCTTAGTGCTATTGCATCATCTCATCTTTTTTAGTCTTGAAGTATTTAACATATCAAGCATACTTTACATCCTTAAAAAGACGTTGCTTACAAGTATAGCTACTATTGTATTTTGTTTGTTGTTCAATATTTTATTTAGTTCAAAACGGGAATGAGAAAATTACTTCTTCTTTTTATCGTCCTCTTTACAGGAATGGTTTTCGTGGGGCGTTTGTTCTATCTACAGATATACGATACCTCGGCCGCTATACAGTCTGAAAATAATGCGATAAAAGTGGTATACGATTATCCGCAACGCGGTCATATTTACGATCGCAATGACAAGCTTTTGGTATCCAACCAGCCATCCTACGATCTTATGGCTATCCCTAGAGAAATCAAACCCTTTGATACCATAGCCCTTTGTGGCTTGCTTCAGATCGAGAAGGAAGAATTAGTAAAAGCCTTAGCCCGGGCGCGTAATTTTTCTCCTAGACTGCCTTCACCTATAGTGCCCACTATGTCCAAGGAGGAATATGCCTTTTTAGGCGAACAAATGCGAAAGTTTGAAGGGTTTTACATTCAAAAGCGATCGCTTCGGGATTATCAAATTGATTTTGGGGCCAACTTCCTGGGGTATATCCAACAAGTAAACCAAAGCATGATTGCCAAGGACCCCTATTACAAATCGGGAGATTTAATAGGGCGTCAAGGTGTAGAACAGCAATACGAAAAAGTTTTACGCGGTGTTAAAGGAGTAAAACGCTATCAAAAGGATCGTTTTAATAGAGAAATAGGCTCTTTCAAAAATGGAGCCTTAGACACCCTACCAGTACCCGGAAGAGATATACAGCTTACCATAGACGCCGAACTTCAAAAGTATGGAGAATCGCTAATGGTTAATAAACGTGGTGGTATAGTTGCCATCGATCCTTCAACGGGTGAAATCTTAGCGCTGGTAGCAGCTCCAAATTTTGATCCTGCCTTACTCGTAGGACGAGAACGATCCAAAAATTATACGCTATTGGATCAGGACAGTATCGCCAAACCGTTATTTGACCGGGTATTAAAAGGACAGTATCCTCCAGGCTCCCCATTTAAAGCATTGACCTCCTTGATAGGGCTGCAAGAAGGTGTAATTGATACCCAAGAACGAATTTCATGTCGTGGTGCCTACTACTACGGCGGTAAAAAACCTATGGGATGTCACCAGCATAGAAGCCCGCTGGCTATGGTCAATGGTATAGCCTATTCTTGTAATAGTTATTTCGCGACAGTGTATAGAAGAACCATAGACAAGTACGACACACCACAAGAAGGAATTGAGCGCTGGGGAAATCATCTCAAGAGTTTTGGGTTGGGGCAATATTTGGGTTATGACCTACCCGTTGGGAATAAGGGGTTAGTACCTACCAAAGAAATGTATAACGCCAGTTACAATTACCCAAAGTATCGTTGGGGTACCACGGCAACCATCTCCAACGCTATAGGACAAGGAGATGTGCTCATGACTCCAATGCAAATGGTCAATTTTACAGCCGCGATAGCTAATAAGGGTTGGTATGTTAAGCCCCATATTTTAAAGAATATCAAAGGAGTTGACAGCATCCCTAGCATCTACAAAAAGAAGCAGTATACTACTATTGATCCCAAACATTTTGAACCCGTCATCGAGGGTATGAATGCGGTATACAATAACCCTCACGGAACGGCCTATACCTTAAGAGTTCCAGATATAGAAATTTGTGGAAAAACCGGAACTGCCGAAAATTATACTAAGGTTAACGGAAAGCGAATGAAATTGACAGATCATTCGACCTTTGTGGCATTTGCCCCAAAGGATAATCCGAAAATCGCCATTGCCGTTTTTGTCGAAAACGGCTATTGGGGCTCGAGATATGGTGGTCGTATTGCCTCTGTGATGATTGAGAAATACTTAAAAGGAAAAGTGACGCGCAAGGATTTAGAGAATTGGGTCTTAACCCATAGCTTAGAAGAGGAGTATGCCAAACCGTATAGTGGAGAACCCTTTTTAATCAACCAATAGTATGAGCACATCACGGCCAAGTGTAGGCAATTTTGATTGGGTGCTAATCGTGCTGTATTTGGCATTGGTAGCCATAGGCTGGGTCAATATTTATTCGGCATCTTATGACGCAGATATCGCGATGCAATTCACCATGGATAATCTGTTTGTCAAACAGCTTATATGGATTGGTCTTGGGCTGCTATTAATTATTTTTATTCTTTTTCTAGACGCCAAATTTTTTGAGCGGTTTTCAAGTATCATCTACATCATTGCCCTTTTGTCGCTCTTGCTTTTATTTCCCTTTGGGAATACCATATCGGGAGCTACAAGTTGGTATAAAATAGGTTCAATGACGTTGCAGCCCAGTGAATTTGCCAAAGTAGCCACGGCCCTGGCTCTGGCCAAATACCTAAGTGATATTCAGACCAATATTAAATCGCTCAAAGATCAGGTTAGAGCCTTTGTTATCATTGCGCTACCCGCATTATTGATCATTCCGCAACCTGACCCTGGATCGGCTTTGGTTTATGCTGCCTTCTTTTTTCCCTTGTATCGAGAGGGGCTGGCTGCTGTCTATTTGATATTCGGATTTGCTATAGTGCTGCTCTTTGTCGCTACATTGGTCATTGGTCCTGTGTATGTAGCTTTAATTATTTTTGGACTCGCCCTTCTCTTATTTTACCGCAACAGAAAGCGTAAGCCAAGCAAGAGACTATATATAGGTGTGGTATTGGGCTGTGCCCTTTTTGCCTTCTCTGTAAATTATATTTTTGAAAATGTGTTTGAACAGCGTCACCGCGATAGATTCAACATTGTTTTGGGAAAAGAAGTTGATGCAAAGAGTATAGGGTATAATACCGCTCAAAGCGAAATAGCAATTGGAAACGGCGGATGGTTAGGTAGAGGATTTTTGGAAGGAACTCAGACTCAAGGAAAGTTTGTGCCAGAACAAGATACCGACTATATATTTAGTGCGGTTGGAGAAGAATGGGGCTTTTTGGGAAGTACCCTCGTGGTGATCTTATTTATAGCTCTTATTCTAAGAGTGATTCAACAGTCAGAAAAACAGAAAAATGAATTTAGCCGAATTTATGGTTATAGCGTAGCAGGTATTCTCTTTGTCCATTTTGCAGTAAATATCGGAATGGTGATTGGTTTATTGCCTACTGTTGGGATTCCGTTACCATTTTTTAGCTATGGAGGGTCAGGTTTATGGGGCTTTACAATACTGCTCTTTATTTTTGTAAAACTAGATGGGAATCGCGTCAATGAATGGTGATGCATAAACTATACTCTACTCATAAATTACATACAAGCTCGCAATAGCCATAGCTGTTATACCCCTCCAAACTTCACTTTAGGGCTATAACCCTTTGCTTATAAAATAGCCGAGACTTGCGTATTGAGCCAGGTCAAAAAGGCTTCATCTTCTGAGGTAAATGGGTCTACCATATGAGAATCTATATCAATCTGACCAATATTGACGCCATCTTTAAATAATGGAATTACAATTTCACTCTTCACATATATACTACAAGCGATATAATTGTCCTGCCCTTTAACATCGGGAACGACAAAATTCTCATTAGACTCTGCCACCTGACCACATATACCTTTTCCAAATGGTATCTCTGTATGATCTGTAGGATCTCCAGCATATGCTTTGAGGTGCAACGTCTTAGTCTGGTGATTGGCAAAATAATACCCAACCCAGTCATAATAGTTTATTTGGCTGCGCAACAACTCACAAACTGCTTCCAAACGCGCCATAGGTGTAAGGTTCAAATTAGAGAGAATTTCACTTGCTTTTGGTTTGAGATTTTCGAAAGACATTTTTAGTGTATTTTAGTTGCTTAAAAGCTCACGGTTGGTCGCATTATTACGCAAATATAAGTCGGTACTTCTTTTTATCCTTACGTTTCTCGGAAGTTATTTAGGGTTTTTAGTCCTCTATCAGGGCTATTTAAAATGGGGTGGTAGCCAGCGCTATTTTCCAGATTATATCACCCATATGGTAGCTCGACAAAGCGAGCTTCTTATTCAGGCTTTTGGTTATGAGGGTCGGGTTACGCCAAGTAGGGTAGAAGCGGCGATGAATCTAGAGATTAACGGAGTACAATTAGCGAGAATTATCGAAGGTTGTAACGCCATTAGTGTCATTTTACTCTTTATATCTTTTCTAATCGCTTTTTGGGGCGGGCTCAAACGGACGCTACTTTTTATGTTTGCAGGCGCAGTGCTTATATATTGTATCAATATTTTTCGCATTGCTATTCTTACAGTTGGAATTTATGAGTATCCCTCTTATGCTAATCTCTTACACGGTACTGTATTTCCTGCCATAATTTACGGAACCGTATTTTTATTGTGGTTCTGGTGGGTATCTCGATTTGAAAAAGCTGTCCCCAATGCATAAATGGCGTCGATACGGTTTGGTCTTTTTAGCCTTTGTGATGTTGGCTATTATCCGCTTTCGCGAAAGCGCGCTCTTCTACGACCCACTAATTTCATTTTTTCATGGTGATTATCAGTACCTGGAATTGCCCGAGGTAAATTGGCTCACATACGTACTTAATTTGATACTGCGATTTGCGGTAAATACCACACTTAGTTTATTCATACTGTGGTTAATTTTTAGAACGTCAAGCATTTTACGATTGGCTGCGATCTTGTACGGATTAGTACTACTTATCTTATTGCCACTTTTTATAGGTTTGTGGCATATAAGCGAGATAGGTAATTACTTTGCTCTTTTTGCAGTAAGACGATTTTTGATCCAGCCCATCTTCATATTTGTACTATTGCCTGCTTTTTACTATTACCGCAAGGTGAAGTCATAAGCAGTTTGTATTTTTACGGTCTAAAACAAACAGGATGAAAAAATTAATCATATTTGGTATTGCTCTAGCCTTTATCGGATGTAAAAACGATAAAAATACAGAGCCAGAGGTTCAACTAGCCCCATCACATACCACACCTTTGACAGATGACGCCAAAGAAACGGATGCCGATGCCAAAGATTTAAATCAAACACAGACTAGTAATGAGGTGAGTTTTGAAGATCGTGCATTTGCAAGGGTATACCAACAATATCTCGCGCTCAAAGCTGCTTTTGTCAATACCAATGCCAGTGAGGCCAGTGCTGTTGCTTTAAGGCTAAATGAGGCTCAAAAAGCTGCCGTATCCAATCAGGAATTGGAAAAGGCCTTAATGGCGATAGCCCAATCTAATGATGTAGCTGCCCAAAGGGCCCTTTTTGAGGATGTATCTACTCTTGTAGAGGCCGAAATTGCCCTGCAAACAATTACCTCCGGAACCATCTACAAGCAATACTGCCCAATGGCGTTTCAAGGAGAAGGAGCCTATTGGCTTTCTGACTCTAAAGAAGTGAGAAACCCCTATTTTGGAGATAAGATGCTCAAGTGCGGAACCGTAGAAAAAGAACTTAAATAAGTAAGGACTATGGCTGCTCGTAAAAAAATTACATTTGTTCAAATATTGACCCTGGTGATGATTGTTCTCGCTATTGTTTGGGAAAAAAACATGCAGCAGTGGTTTGCGGCCAATCCAGATAAAACAGATATTTCTAGAGTTGATCTATTTGTGATTGTGCCGCTACTAGCAACGCTGATAGCAGTCTCGCTATATCAGTGGCGCCAAAATAGTAAGAAGCTAGAATAAGTCACAGTTAAACTTAATGCCATAAACAAAAAAACCTCTGCAATCGCAGAGGTTTTTCTTTGTGTTTAAGCCAGTTATTACATCATACCTGGCATACCACCACCGGCCATTGGAGGCATTGGAGGTGTGTCTTCTTTAATATCGGTCAAAGCACACTCTGTTGTTAAGATCATACCCGAAACAGAAGCTGCATTCTCTAAAGCAACACGAGTTACTTTTTTAGGATCGATAATTCCAGCTTTTAGCATATCGGTGTATTCTCCGTTTTTAGCATTATAACCAAAGTCTTTTTTACCTTCGATTACTTTTGCAATAACAACAGAGCCTTCACCGCCTGCATTAGATACGATAGTACGCAATGGAGACTCGATAGCTCGGTTTACGATTTGTACCCCTGTAGCCTCATCAGCATTAATAGTATCTATTTTGTCTAATACTTTTTTGGCGCGTACTAAGGCAACACCACCACCAGCAACTATACCTTCTTCTACAGCAGCGCGCGTGGCGTGAAGCGCGTCATCAACACGATCTTTCTTCTCTTTCATCTCTACCTCAGAGGCAGCACCTACATATAATACCGCTACTCCTCCAGCTAGTTTAGCCAAACGCTCCTGAAGTTTTTCTTTATCGTAATCACTAGTGGTAGTCTCAATCTGAGATTTGATTTGACCTACACGTGCTTTGATATTCTCAGTATCACCAGAGCCGTTCACAACAGTAGTGTTGTCTTTGTCAATAGTTACTGTCTCTGCCGTACCTAGCATATCAATAGTTGCGTTTTCTAAGGTAAATCCACGCTCTTCAGATATCACAGTACCACCTGTAAGTATAGCGATATCTTCAAGCATTGCTTTACGACGATCTCCAAACCCTGGTGCTTTTACCGCAGCAATTTTAAGAGAACCGCGCAATTTGTTTACCACCAAAGTAGCCAATGCCTCACCATCTACATCTTCTGCAATAATTAACAAGGGCTTTCCAGTTTGAGCGACAGGCTCTAATACAGGAAGTAGATCTTTCATGGCCGAAATTTTCTTGTCATAAAGAAGGATATAAGGACTATCCAATTCGGCATTCATTTTTTCACTGTTTGTAACAAAGTAAGGCGATAGGTAACCACGGTCAAACTGCATACCTTCTACAACGTCAACATAGGTCTCTGTTCCTTTGGCCTCTTCTACAGTAATAACGCCTTCTTTACCCACTTTTTCAAAAGCCTCAGCGATCAACTCACCAATAACTTCATCATTGTTTGCAGAAATAGCGGCAACCTGCTTTATTTTATCAGAAGAGTTACCCACCTTAGCCGATTGTTTTTCCAAATCTTTGGTGATCTCTTCAACAGCTTTGTCAATCCCTCGTTTTAAATCCATAGGGTTGGCGCCAGCGGCTACATTTTTCAATCCTTCTTTGACAATAGCTTGTGCAAGGACGGTAGCGGTTGTAGTACCATCTCCAGCTAGATCATTTGTTTTGGAAGCTACTTCTTTTACCATCTGAGCACCCATATTTTCAAGAGCGTCTTCAAGTTCGATTTCTTTTGCAACGGTTACCCCATCTTTGGTCACCTGTGGTGCTCCAAAAGATTTACTGATAATCACATTACGACCTTTTGGTCCTAGTGTTACTTTTACTGCATTAGCTAATGCGTCAACACCGCGTTTAATTCCGTCGCGTGCTTCTATATCAAATTTTATGTCTTTTGCCATTTTTTATTTTTTTGCTAAGCCCTACGTTCTACCTACTAGATAGTCGTAGCGCTTTTGGTTTAGTATTTAATTGAGAAAAGTTGAAGTGTCAATTATACGATAGCCAGAATATCATCTTCACGCATTATCATATAATCTGCACCGTCAATTCGTAGTTCTGTGCCACCGTATTTTCCATAGATGACAGTGTCTCCAGTTTTAACGGTCATTTCGTGATCTTTTTTACCTGTTCCAACAGCGACCACTTTTCCTTTTTGTTGTTTTTCCTGAGCAGAATCTGGGATGTATAATCCAGAAGCAGTTTTAGTCTCTGCCGGTAGTGGTTCGATCACTACACGATCTGCAAGTGGTTTAATGTTTAAAGCCATTTTTTGATTTGTATTTTAGGTTAAAGAATATTAAAGTTACGAGTGCCTAAAAGTCAGAAATTGTGCCATCTTAATAGGACTGACAAAATTGCATAACAAAAAAGCCGACTCATTTCTGAATCGGCTTTTTGTAGTTTGTTGACTGTGTTTACTCAGGAGACTGATCACTACCTTGAGTACTGTCATCTGGAGCGAGTAAATCGTCGTTTTGTACAGGAGTTGTCACACTTGGATCTGCCACGGTAGCATCGCTACTCTGATTGTCATAGGCTGGGATGGCAATATTACTCAAAAGAATCAAGACCAATAATAAGGTAGCCAAGCCCCAAGTTGCTTTATCTAAAAAGTCTGTAGTTTTCTGAACACCACCTAATTGTTGGGTTCCACCACCGCCAAAAGAAGAAGATAAACCTCCACCTTTAGGATTTTGTACCATAATAACGACTACAAGTAAGAACGCTACGATAGCGATCAAAACCAAAAATATAATAAATGTAGTACTCATAATGCTTTAATTTTCTTCTAATTGTTCTATTGCCCGAATTTGGTCTGCAAAGAAACCACTTTTTTCTGGATATTTCAAACTTAAAATACGGAAGGCTTGCTTTGCTTTTTTAAAGTTTTTTTGCTCGATGTAAACACGGGCTAAAGTCTCTGTCATCAATGCATCAGACGGGATAAGACGTTCTTTTGCAATATTTTTTTTGGGGGTAGATGCACTTGGAGAAACGTTAATTTTTGGATTGGTTTCAATAAATGAATCTATGATTTGCTGTTTTTGCTTTCGCGAAAGCGTGCTTGGTGTCTCCTCTTGTGTGGGCTCATCTTCCTTAGTTGTAACCGCTTGATCGTGAGCTGGTAATTCAGAACGATCTATGGGTTTAAAAGAAGCAAATCGCAACCACTCGCTAAACGAATGTGTTTCTTGGGCATTGAAGGTAAGAGGGCTACCCATTTTTAGGGTCTCCTCTGGGGTAGTGGCCGTCATTTCAGAATTTTCTTTGGCCACAAACAGGGTTGGGTCTAAAATCTGATCGGCTTTGGCTAGTTCTTCGGTTTTGAGTTGCTCAGAAACATCGTATATGTCTTCAATGGTCATACCACGCAAGCGTTGTTCCTGACTTTTGATTTGCTCGCTAATATCATTTTGATTAAAAACAGCTGAGGTAATAAAATCAAAAAGTACCGAGCGATCGGCGGTGGCTGCAGCCACGCGTTTTAACTCCTTATTGTAACTAAAGCTCTCTTGATTTTTTAGGCCTTTGAGATAGAGTGCATAGGCACTTTGAAAATACGGAAACTGGTCAATAATACTCCGCAACTGGCTGGTCTGAGCCGTTGTGATATGTTCTGGATGTTCCAGCAGATATGTCAGCGTTTTGGTATTCATTACCATTGAGCTAAAGAAGCATTAACTATATCTTGAGTGATGCGTTCAAATATTTCTTCCAGAGCGGTATCGAGCACGCTACCTGTGAGTTGTGCTGTTGCGGGCACGTCTGCAAAAAAAGAAAAACGTCTTTCAAAGTCGTCTTCGCCATCATCTCTGGTATTGTTAAAATAGCGAACATTCACAGCAATGGTCAACCTGTTTTGTGCTGCTGTATTTTGTGAGGTAGCAGCCTGGGGTGCTATATAATACTCAACAATTTCACCTTCGTATAATAATTCACCACCATTGTTGACCAGACTCAAATTGGTTTGATCCTGGATCAGATCTTGTAAGGCAAAAGTAAATTGGCGGTCAATACCAGGTTCTACAATAGCGGCTTCATTTTGAAAAAAGTTAACCTGAAAGGTCTCTATATTAGAATCTATAGAAATACCATTAAATGAGTAAAAACCACAAGATTGGCAAACTAGAGATAAACCTAAGGTGAGTAACAGTAATTTAAATTTTCTCATAGCCAGCAAACGCAAGTATTGTATTAATTATTAGTTAAGCAAGATAAGGTTTTGCTACAAATCAAATTGTTTGATTTTTCTGTACAAAGTACGTTCACTTATCCCAAGCTCATCTGCCGCGGCTTTGCGCTTACCCTTGTGACGTTCTAGCGATTTTTTGATCAGCTCCAATTCTTTGTCGTGTAGCGAAAGTGTTTCTTCTTCTTCGATTTCTTCGGCAAAATGGTAGGGATCTGCTGGAGGAGGAGGTGGGTTATCTGGCACAGCTTCTTCCGAAATCTGAAGCACATCCATGACCTCCTCGGCGGTCTCGTAAGTGTCGTCTTCGCTATAAATTTTCTTGATCAATGATTCATTTTCTTCGCGTACATCTTTGACATCACCGTGCTTCATCAACTCTAGGGTAAGCTTTTTAAGATCGTTGAGATCTGATTTCATGTCAAAGAGAATTTTATACAAAATTTCACGTTCGTTTGAAAAATCACTCTGATTACTTTCTTTGACCACAGCTGGTAGTCTAGAGCCACTATCTGGTAAGTAGTTGCGTAAGGTAGCTGCGGTAATCGTTCTATTTTGTTCTAGCACAGAGATTTGCTCGGCAACATTGCGCAGTTGTCGAATATTACCACTCCAGCGATATTGTATGAGCATTTGGGTCGCATCCTCATCTAGTCTAATCGTAGGCATTTTATACTTCATCGCAAAGTCTGAAGCAAATTTGCGAAAGAGCAAATGAATATCTCCCTTGCGATCTCGTAAAGGTGGGAGGTTGATATCTACCGTGCTTAGACGATAGTATAAGTCTTCTCTAAATTTTCCATTTTTGATGGCTTCAAACATAGCGACATTGGTCGCTGCCACGATACGTACATCTGTCTTTTGTGTCTTTGAAGAACCAACTTTTAAAAACTCACCGTTTTCAAGAACACGCAATAAACGCACCTGAGTAGGCAGTGGCAATTCACCTACTTCGTCTAGAAAAATGGTGCCGCCATCGGCCTCTTCAAAATAACCGCTTCTCGTGGTGGTGGCACCGGTAAATGCACCTTTTTCATGACCAAAGAGCTCACTGTCTATAGTGCCTTCGGGTATGGCGCCACAGTTCACAGCTATGTATTTATTGTGTTTGCGGTGGGATAAAGAGTGAATGATACGAGGGATACTTTCTTTTCCGACGCCACTTTCACCAGTGACTAGTACTGATATATCGGTAGGGGCTACCTGAATAGCTTTCTCGATGGCACGATTGAGTTTGGGGTCATCCCCAATAATACCAAATCGTTGTTTTACTGTTTGTATTCCTTCCATGTTTCTGTATTAATTAGGGCGCCTTTTGTAAAAACTACTGGCGCGCTAGGCCTTTTAGGCCTTCCAATAGGGTGCATAACCCTGCGCCTTTCCGATAAGCGTGCCCGTGGTACATTCTTCAATTAGTACCTCGACATAATCTCCTACCTTATACTGCTCTTTCGGAAATACCGCTACTATATTTTGATCGTTACGACCACTCCATTCATTAGGATCCTTTTTTGATTCTTTTTCTATCAAAATCTCGACAACCTTCCCCTTATACTGCTGTAGGTTATTTCGCGAAAGCTCTTTTTGCAAAGCAATCACTTCTGCCAGTCTTCTCTTTTTGACCTCAAGTGGAATATCGTCTTCCATTTTGCGCTCGGCAAGCGTACCAGGTCGTTCCGAATAATAGAACATGAATCCATAATCGTAGGCAACATAGCGCATGAGCTCTAGGGTGTCTTGGTGATCGGCCTCGGTCTCTGTTGGAAAACCTGTAATCATATCCTGGCTAATACCAATATCCGGAATTATGGCTTTGATATTGTCAATAAGTGTTTTGTACTGGGCCGCAGTGTGTTGGCGATTCATCAATTTGAGAATGCGGTCACTACCACTTTGAACTGGTAAATGAATATAGTTACAAATGTTTTTGTGTTTGGCCATTACCTCGATAACATCAAGCGTCATATCTTGAGGATTGGAGGTCGAGAACCTGATTCTCATTTTAGGATTTGCCGTGGCTACCATATCCATTAGCTGGGCAAAATTGACAGCCGTTGCTTGTTGCATAGGGCTCGCTTTCGCGAAATCTTTCTTAAGCCCACCTCCATACCATAAGTAGGAGTCTACATTCTGACCTAAGAGTGTAATCTCTTTAAACCCTTTTTGATTGAGAGCGCTGACCTCTTCCAATATAGATTGTGGATCGCGACTGCGTTCTCTACCTCTGGTAAAAGGCACTACACAAAAGGTGCACATATTGTCACAACCTCGGGTAATAGATACAAAGGCAGTCACTCCATTAGATTGAAGTCGCACTGGCGAAATATCGCCATAGGTTTCTTCTTTTGATAAAATGACATTGATAGCCTCGCGACCTTCTTCTACCTCGCTTAACAAATTGGGGATATCTTTGTAGGCATCTGGACCCACGACCAAATCCACAATTTTTTCTTCTTCAAGAAACTTGCTCTTTAGACGCTCTGCCATACAGCCCAAAACACCCACCTTCATCATAGGGTTCTTTTTGCGCTTTACGGCTTGGTATTTTTCTAAACGCTTACGCACTGTAAGCTCTGCCTTTTCGCGTATAGAACAGGTGTTGACCAATACCAAGTCAGCATCTTCAAGATTGGTCGTTGTATTATAACCTTCATTTGCAAGAATAGAGGCCACTACTTCGCTATCAGAAAAATTCATCTGGCAACCGTAACTTTCAATAAAAAGTTTTTTAGTATTTGCCTGCGAAGTTTCTAAGGTTAGCGCCTCTCCTTGCTTGCTCTCATCAATAATTTTTTCCATCGGTTGTTTTGTAGAAATACTGTTGTCAATCTTCGTGCAAAGATACATCTATTTAGCAATTGTGACAAAGTGGCAGTTTTGTTTTCCTGTGATTTAATAGTAATTTGTCTGGCTTATAATCTATAGTTAGCTTCTTCTTTTATGAAATTACAATCCTTGGCCATCGTAACTATCTTTTTTCTCTTTGGAAGTTGTTGTTTGTTATCTTGTTCAGATACGTCTACCACGGCCCAGCAGGAAGAGCCTGCTCGCTTTTTGTACCTTGCCCACACACGGCTTAATGACAACTCTGGTATCTATGATAAGATATACGACATTGATCTTAATGACTATCAAATGTTGCTTCTAGGTGGCGATCTAGCAGCAAATTCTTTTGCAGATACAGCCATCATACAACATCTTGATAGCGTTTTTGACCTTAAAGCCAAAACGACCTTATGGAGTATTGGCAATCACGACAAGACCAGCGATGCGCGATTCTTAAAAACGACAAACAAAAACAAAACCCATAGCTACTCGGCACATGATGTTACTTTTATCACTTTAGATTCTCAGGATAGTCTAAGCTCAATAGTAGGAGCACAAAAGGAGTTATTAATGCGCACCTTAGACACTTTGTCTACATCCAGTGTCTTGTTGATGACTCATAAATTAATATTTATGAATGGTCATCCCACCATGGATGCCAAGATAGAAACAGTTTGTAATGGACGTAGAGGCGATTGTTATCACTGTCATAATCCCAATAATTTTCAGACCGACATCGTTCCTGCCCTCGAAGCTCTTGTACAGCAAGGAAAACAAGTGATAGTTGTAGGAGGAGATTTAGGCTATCAGAGATCGAGTTATGAACATAAAGACGCCAATGGTATTACCTATCTCGGTAATGGGGTATGGTTTCCCAAAGATGGAAATACAGTTCTTGAATTTTCAAAATCGCCACAGTCACCATTGCAGTACCAGTTTAAAGCAATCGATAGTGTGTTGAAAGTTTCTGATGCAATGAAGGACTAATTCGTCTTATGTTTTTATCCAATTTTGGCCACAGCTACATTGCACCTCAAGGAGCCGCGCTTAACAGAGTTTGGTTGTGGTTGCTTTTTTGGCAAATACCGTTACTCGTAGTAGCGCAAGAGAATCTATTTAGACATCAAATTAGTGTGCAACACGATAATGATTTTGTGTTTGCTATTGATAGGTATTATACCACGGGTTCTTTTATCACTTATGATCATGTATTAAAGAATCCATTTATTCTTAAACCCACTGCAAACGCTCCCCTTCAAGTAAGTTTACAAATTGGACAACAAACCTTTACCCCTCGCGAATTATTTGAAAGTGATTTTGATTTGCTAGAAAGGCCTTATGCTGGTTATCTCTTTACAAAGGCAACGCTTTCAAGAGCCAGTGCTGTTTCGGTTTGGCAATTAGGTGCCGAGCTGGGATGGGCGGGGCCCCAATCACAGGCAGGCGCTTTTCAGGTGGCATATCACGAATTAATCAATGAATTTATCCCAGTTTGGGCCGGTGAAATTGCCAATAGTTTTCACCTAAACACTGAGGCTAGCTATTATAAGGACATTAAAGTAAGGCGTTCTAACCTACTCTCTTATTTGACCTGGCATTCAAAGGTAGCCTTAGGAACGAGGTCGAGCTTTTTACAACAAGGTTTATGGGTATACTTAGGCAATAGGGCAGTTGCTCATGAGTCCTCGGCTTTTGGGAGAATAGGCCAGGAGTCAGAGTTCTATGGATTTAGTGGGTTATCTTTAAAATATGTGATCAACAATGCGCTGGTCGAAGGTCATCCCTTTGGTGATGATTCTCCCTTTACCCTAAAGGCAGTTCCTTTGGTATGGCAATGGGATAGTGGGTTGCGTTACAGGACCAGGCGTATGACGTATCAAGCCGTATATCATTGGCAAACTAGAGAGACGCGCCGGGAAGGACGGTGGCATTATACCTCATTTGCGGTTGGGTTTCGATTTTGAATAAATTGGACTGTGTCACGCAACGCTTTCGCGAAAGCGGTATCTTACCTACAAATCCTACTCTAATGAAAAACTACCTCATTCTTGTTGCAATGTTATGGTGTACGATGCTTTGGGCACAAGAGAATAAGCCCCCGGTGTCAGACAGTCTGGCTTGGGACACCAATTCTTTTATTTCTTTTGATATTTCTTCGCCTATACTACTTGGAGAAACTTCCAGATATAATATCGGATACATACATCATCTTAAAGATCGATGGAAAATAGGCGGGCATATCGGGTATTCAAATGAGAGTATAAGTCTAAGTGACAGCGAGCAAGACTACCGCTTTTTTGAATTGAGACCAGCCTTGTATTATTTTACCAATCCGGAGCGAAATGCACCCATTTATTATGGTTTAGAACTTTATTATGTTAACCAGCAGGAGACGCGTTTTTCTGGTCAGTTTACCCCAGAGAATGGTGGGGTTTTACAAGCCTATGATCGCGCCAATTTTAAACGAGAAAAATTTGGTCTTAATATCACATTTGGAGTTATCGCCAATCTCACAAATCGTTTAAAACTCAATGTTTTTTACGGTATGGGGCCTCGTATTCGTCAGATTGGTTATACCAATATTGTCAACCAACGACCGGCACAGTTTGAGGATGACAATGGGTGGTTTGTTTCGGGGAGTCGCTTTGAAGGATATGCTTTAGGGCTTGATTTTAATGCTGGGATAAAGCTTCTTTATAGAATTGACAACTAAGCATTTTTCTCCTGAGCAAATTCTGTTATTTTAGCCAAAAATTGCTAAATGACCTTTGAGAGCCTACGCATGCGTATAAAAATCAAAAAATCCATGTCTATCGGTGGACTTTTTGAAGATTCATTTTCACTTTTTCAAGGGGTATGGTTACAAGGCCTTTTGCTACAGGTATTGACCATATTAGTATTATACGGTTTAGGGGTGTTGGCCTATATTCCGATTATGGGTACCGCTTTTGTTACAGACGAAATCACTACCTATGCCACCACAGAACTTTCTGTTTTAGAGTACATTCTCCTTGGGTTGTATCTATTGATTTATGTAATAGTGGCGATCTTTCAAGTAGGACTTACCGCTGCCTTTTATAGAATCATGCGGGTGAAGGACTTAAAATTAGGGCCTGAAAAAGGTGTCAATTATGGGATGTTTTTTAAAAAGGCCTATCTGACCAAGCTCATTGGCATTGGAGTGTTAAATCTGATTATGATAACGATAGCTTCCATATTATTTGTCATCCCGCTATTTTATTTGATCATACCTATACAGGCGGTGATACTCTTTTTTGCCTTTCACCCACACTTGAGTCTAAAACAATTATACCATTTGGCCTTTTCATTTGGTACAAGGCATTGGGGGATCTGTTTTATAGTCTTTGCGGGTATGTTTGTCTTTGGGATGCTGGGTGTTCTTGTTTGTTTTTTTGGCGTCCTGGCTACCATATCTGCTTGTTTGATCCCAATTTACCAGGTTTATAAACAAGTAATTGGATTTACCGAAGTCGAAGATGCTATTGCCAGTATAGGCCAATAACCATCCTAAAATTCCACCCTTTCACAAAACGAAGCGTAGCGACGCTCACGACTGTCTCAAGATTTGGATTTGCATAGATGACGATAGCTTTTACTATCTAAAAAGGAGAGCTGATATTGGCTAAAAACTGCTGCATACCTACTAGGCTACAGGCCTTGTTTGCCACTGTCTATCTACCTCCAAATTTAGTAATAAAGTGGGCTTTGAAATTTTAAATTAAATTTTTGACCTACTTTTGTAATCCAAAAAAAATAAAGTATGGCAAAGAATCTCGTCATTGTGGAGTCACCCGCAAAGGCTAAAACCATCGAAAAATTTCTCGGTAAAGACTTTAAAGTAGAAAGTAGCTTTGGTCACATCGCAGACCTTCCTTCGAAAGAATTGGGGGTTGATGTAGATGGCGACTTTCAGCCCAAATACAAAGTTTCTGAGGATAAAAAAAAGGTGGTTAAAAACCTTAAAGCCTTAGCAAAGAAAGCCGAAATGGTTTGGCTCGCTAGTGATGAAGATCGAGAAGGAGAGGCTATTGCCTGGCATTTAGAACAAGAACTTGACCTAAAACCTGAACGTACCAAACGTATCGTTTTTCACGAGATTACTAAAAATGCAATTCTCAAAGCCATAGAGAATCCAAGAGATATAGATTATGATCTCGTAAACGCACAGCAAGCACGTCGTGTACTAGACCGATTGGTGGGCTATGAATTATCTCCTGTTTTATGGCGTAAGGTCAAAGGAGGCTTGTCTGCCGGACGTGTGCAGTCTGTTTCGGTACGCTTAATTGTAGAACGCGAACGAGAGATTCAAGGGTTTACACCTGAAGCTTCTTTTAGAGTTGATGCTGAATTTACTAACGAAAAAGGACAGGCATTTCGCGCCAAGCTTCCCAAAAATATTAGTACTAAAGAAGCAGCTCAGGCTTTTCTAAACAAAAATAGTCAAGCTACTTTTACAGTAGATGCCTTGACTAAAAAGCCGGCCAAAAAATCTCCAGCGCCGCCTTTTACAACTTCAACCTTGCAACAAGAGGCGAGTAGAAAGCTCTATTTTTCTGTAAGTAAAACCATGACCATGGCGCAACGGTTGTATGAGGCTGGTTTGATTACCTATATGAGAACCGATAGTGTGAATCTGTCAAAAGACGCCAAAGAAGCCGCTAAAGCCGAAATTGTATCGGCTTATGGCGAATCTTATGCAAAGGAGCGCAATTATAAAGGTAAATCAAAAGGGGCTCAAGAGGCTCATGAGGCCATCAGACCTACAGACTTTTCGAAGCACCGAGTCAATATTGACAGAGATCAGGCGCGATTGTATGAATTGATATGGAAACGTGCGATTGCCTCTCAAATGAGTGAAGCCGAACTTGAACGAACCAATGTGCAAATCGCTTCTTCGAGCGGGACTGATAACTTTACAGCCAATGGTGAGGTTTTAAAATTTGAAGGTTTCCTCAAAGTCTATCTCGAAGGTCATGATGATGAAGAAGAAGAGGAAACTGGTTTGCTGCCAGCCCTTCGTAAAGGTGAAACACTACTTAATAACTACATCACAGCAACCCAGCGTTTTACGCGTCCTCCTTATAGATATACAGAGGCCTCATTGGTAAAAAAACTAGAAGAACTCGGGATAGGAAGACCTTCTACCTATGCACCTACTATCACAACAATACAAAATAGAAAGTATGTTGAAAAGGGTAGTGTAGATGGGAAAGAGCGTCAATACGACGTGCTCACCCTAAAGGATAGGCAGTTGTCAGAAAAGCAGCATACAGAAACTGTTGGGTCGGACAAAGGCAAATTGGTACCAACAGATGTAGGGATGGTTGTTAATGACTTCTTGGTTAATCATTTTGAGAATATTCTCGATTATAATTTTACGGCCAAGGTAGAAGAGGATTTTGATAATATCGCCGAGGGAAAACAGGAATGGACCAAAATGATGAAAGATTTTTATAAAGACTTTCATCCCCATGTCAAAGACGTCGAGAAAAATGCCGACCGCGAGGTAGGGGAGCGCGTCTTAGGAACAGATCCTGCCACGGGTAAACCCGTAAGTGTGCGTCTTGGTAAATTTGGTCCTATGGTACAAATAGGCACCGTAGAAGACGATGAAAAACCACAATTTTCTAGTTTAGGCCCAGATCAGCAATTGAGTTCTATTACCTATGAACAGGCAATGGAGTTGTTTAAATTGCCGAAACAGCTGGGTACTTATGAAGGAGAAGAGGTGCAGGTAAACAATGGTCGCTTTGGTCCCTATGTCAAATTTGGGAAGACTTTTGTGTCACTCCCCAAAGGAAGAGATCCTTTAGATGTTGATTTTGATGAAGCAGTCGAGCTTATCAAACAAAAACAGAAAGCGGATGCTCCAATATACATATACGAAGACCTACCGGTTCAAAAAGGAGTAGGGCGTTTTGGACCTTTTATTAAATGGAATGGCATGTTTATCAATGTCAATAAGAAATATGACTTTGACAACCTCTCTGAAGATGATATTGTTCAATTGATCGAAGATAAAAAGCGAAAAGAGATTGAAAAGGTTATACATCATTTTGAAGAAGAAGGGATTAGAGTAGAGAAAGCCCGTTGGGGTAGATCTAATATTATTAAGGGGAAACTAAAGATTGAATTGCCCAAAACCGTAGATGCTGCCAAGCTAACCTTAGAAGAAATTAAGGATATCATTGAAAAAAACGCTCCTAAGAAAAAGACGCGTAAAAAGGCAGCGCCTAAGAAAAAAGCGACTAAAAAGAAATAACCCATGGCTTATGATGTCTTACAACCCGTAGCCGATGTAGCACTGGCGCATATACAATTATTACATCAACAAAGTCTAGGCAAATCAATTCGCGTACATAGCGCACAAGGTGGATTTCCTGAATTACGCGGTACGCAAGTAGCTATTATTGGTATTTGTGAACAGCGCAACGATCGCAATCATTTGGGTGAAGCACTTTCCTTTATAGAAGTACGTCGTGCTTTTTATCAGTTATTTCCTGGCAATTGGTATGTAAGCATCGCAGACTTAGGAGACATTCACCAAGGCGAGTCTGTAGAGGATACCTATTTTGCGGTGAAGTCGATTACCGAGGCTTTGGTTAAGGCCTCTATAGTACCGCTTTTCTTAGGCGGAAGTCAGGACTTGGTCTATCCTATGTATCGTGCTTATGACGGATTGGAGCAAATGGTCAATCTGGTTAATGTAGACAGTAGGTTTGATATGGGCGATGCTTCTCAACCGATCCACAATCAATCTTATGTAGGCAAAATCATCGTAGACAAACCTTATAATTTATTCAATTACAGCAATGTAGGATTCCAAACCTATTTCAACCCTCAAGAAGAAATTGACTTGATGGAAAAGCTGCATTTTGACGCCTACCGTTTAGGTAATGTCACAGCCAATTTGAGCAGCGTTGAGCCGGTAATGCGAGACGCAGATCTTGTCACAATTGATATGGGTGCAATAAAAAGCGCCGAACTCAGTTATAAACATAGCAAGACACCTAATGGTTTTGATGGTAAAGAAATTTGTGCCATCGCACGCTATGCGGGTATAAGTGATCGCGTGAGTACTTTTGGTATTTTTGAATACAAAAACGATGTGCAAGAAGAAACAGTTGCTATGCTGGTTGCACAGATGATGTGGTATTTTATAGAAGGAGTAAATTTTCGCGCAGGCGAAAATATGGATATAGAAAAAGGAAACTTTTTGACCTATCAGGTACCTGTTGAAGATGAGGTACTTACGTTTTACAAAAGTGATAAAACCGAACGTTGGTGGATAGAAATACCATTTATTTTGGGATTGAATAATAAATTGAAAAGAC